>JAICWG010000030.1 GCA_025934915.1 Nitrospira sp. | reverse complement strand
TTCATGCTGAAAGACTCGCAGCACAGTTCTGCTATTTGACCAAGAATGGTTTGGAATCTTCCCCGGATGCCGTTGTGACGGTTACCATGACGAGGCCCTTACGGCCATCGGTTGGGACTATTGCTAAGATGGTGGATTCGTTTTCCATTGTAAAGGTGGAAGCGTAGCCCGGCCCGAAGGACACACCGCGCAAGCAGTCCGGCGAGCCGAACTCAGCCCCTGTGATTGTGACTTTCACACCGGGTTCTCCTTCATCGGGAACAAGTCTTTCGATCTGTGGCGCAACGCCGAAACAGGCGTTGCCCTCCGCCGCGGTTTCAGCTGTTTGAAACTTCGGTTCGATCTTGGGTTTGGCGGTCTCGGGTTGGGCATTCTTGGGTTGAACTGTCTCGGGTTTGACGATCTCGGGTTTCTCGATCTTGGGTTTGACGGTCTTTGGTTTGACAGCCTTGGGCTTGACGGTTTTTGGTTTGATGGTCGTGGAGTGTGGTTTGGTCTTTGATTGCTGATCCGCTGCAGGCGCGAGTCCTGGATCGATTATCTGTAAGGACAGGGTCATGATCCCAATCGAAATTGCTGCCGCAAAAATCGTTAGTTTCTCCATTATGTCGTTCCCTTCACTCGGTTAGGCCCATATCGAGGTTAACTTCTCTGTACGCTATTCTTCGATCGTCGAGATATCCCCCGGATCTTGCCCAAGCTCTTTGGCTTTCAATACGCGGCGCATGATTTTTCCTGACCGAGTCTTGGGGAGGGAGGAGACAATATCGATTTCAGCCGGGACGCCGATCTTGCCCAATTCTTTCAGGACCTGATCCTTGATCGACTTGATCAACGCCGGGCTTTCCTGCTCCCCCTGTTTCAAGATGATGAAGGCCTTAATGGATTCACCGACCGTCTTGTGCGGTTTGCCGATCACGGCAGCCTCCGCGACGGCGGGATGACTGACCAAGGCGCTTTCCACTTCAGCAGTGCCGAGCCGATTGCCGGCGACTTTAATCACATCATCCGCTCGGCCCATGAACCAGAAGTAGCCGTCTGCATCCTTATGGCAGACGTCGCCGGCTGTATAGCAATTGGGAATGGTGGACCAGTAGGCCTTATAACGCTCAGGATCCTTGTAAATGGTACGCATCATGGACGGCCATGGTTTTTTGATGACGGCAAAGCCGCCGGCGTTTGCGGGAAGACTGTTCCCTTCACGATCGACGACATCAGCTTCAATACCAAGAAATGGGCGGGTGGCCGAGCCGGGTTTCAGCGGCACGGTGGGAAGCGGCGTGACCAGGATCGATCCCGTTTCCGTCTGCCACCAGGTATCCATAATAGGTTTGTCTTCGCCGGTCACACGATGGAACCATTCCCAGGCTTCCGGGTTGATCGGTTCCCCGACGCTCCCGAGGATACGGAGAGTTGAGAGATCGAATTTCTTGGGCCAGTCCTCACCGTAGCGCATGAGCAGTCGGATCGCGGTCGGGGTCGTATAGAAAATCGAGACCCCATACCGTTCGATGAGATCCCACCAGCGTCCGGGATTCGGATAATCCGGTTTCCCTTCCGCAGTCAGAATCGTTGCGCCATTGAGGAGCGGACCGTAGACGATGTAGCTGTGGCCTGTGACCCATCCAGGATCAGCCACGCAGAAGTACACGTCATCATCTTTTAGGTCGAACACATACTTCGTCGTCGTATAGGTGCCGACCATGTACCCTCCATGGACATGGACGACGCCCTTCGGCCGACCGGTCGTGCCGGACGTATAGAGAATATAGAGCGGTGCTTCGGCATCCAACTGCTCCGCTTCGCAAATCGGGCGCTCGTTCTCGATCCATTCCTTCCAGTCAATTTCCTTTGGGGCGGAAAGGGGCGGGCCTTGGATCTGGCGGCGTACGACAACCACATGGTCGATCGTCGGACAGGTCTTGACGGCTTCGTCCACAACGGACTTCAATTGGATAGCTTTGCCGCGGTCGAACCCGACATCGGCGGTGATCACAACTTTGGACTCTGCATCGTTGATTCGGCTGGCGAGAGCAGGTGCGCTGAAACCGGAATAGACGACGCTGTGGATCACGCCGATTCTGGCGCAAGCCAGCATGGCGATAACTTGTTCGGGTATCTTCGGCAGATAGATGGTGACACGATCCCCTCGCTGGAGGCCAAGCTTTTTGAGAGCGTTGGCGCAGCGGTTCACTTGTCGGTACAGTTCAGCATAGGTGAAGATTCGTTCCTGATCGTTTTCGCCCACCCAGACCAGCGCGACTTTGTTCTTGCGCCAGATCTTGATGTGTCGGTCCAGGCAGTTGTAGGTGATATTGCATCGTGCGCCGACAAACCATTTCGCCCATGGATAGTTCCACTCCAGGACCTTCTCCCAAGGAGAGAACCACTCCAACTCTTCGGCGGCATTGCTCCAAAATGTTTCAGGGTCTGCGATGGATTGTTTGTACGCGGTCTCGTAGTCTTTGATATAGGCAGCGGCTATCGTCTTCGCGGTCGGCTGGTATGTCCGACTTTCTTTCAACAGGGTCTCAATCTTTTCGCTCATGACAGCTGCCTCTCCTTCTTCAGCGCAGTCCCTTGTGGACTCGTGATTATGGAGAAAGTCGCGGATGCCTGCAACCATACAGTTGGTCCGAGCCCAGCTCGTCGTGGCGCTGCGGGCTTCTCTCGACTCCGTTCCTTGACACCTGTCTAGACCGGAGATAGGTTGGCTCGGTCAACAACGCAAGGCGTCTTGTGAAAAGCTCTTTGATCATTTTCGCGAGCCTGTTTCTGCTGGGTGCCTATTTGTCCGGCGCTCTCCCGGTTATCGCTATTTCGCCCGCTGAGGCGCAATCAGGAAAACCGGAAAGTCTCTATTACAAATCCTGGGCGATCATTATTGGGATCGAACACTACATCTTGGCCCCTCCCATCCCTGGAGCGATCAGCGATGCCAAGAAGGTTGCCGAGGCGTTTCGGCGGTTGGGGTTCGATGAGGTGGTCGAGCTCTACGACAAGGATGCAAGCTCGCGACGCCTCCATCAGCTTTTGAACGACATGTTGCCGAGAAAAGTGGGACGCATGGACCGGCTCGTCATCTTCTACGTGGGCCATGCCGGGTTTACACAGGATTCCGATGGGCAAGATCGAGGGTATCTTGTGCCGTTGGACACACAGGTCAACAACGCAACAAAGTCGATCACGGTGGAACACTTAAAAGAATTTACGAGGCGGTCGGCTTCCAAACACACGCTCCTGATTCTCGATGCGCCGGTATTCGGATGGGAGACCACTGCGCCACCGGGGCTTTCATTGGAAGGGCGGCTGGCTCCGGAATCGGATACGGATCGGCGTGCGGTCCAAGTCATTAGTGCGGCAGGGAAAGGAGAGGCTGTCGTTCGCGTCGAGATGAGCAGTCGCTTTGTTGAAGCCTTGCTGGCCGGACTTTCAGGTTTCGCCGACCTGGACGGAAACGGTTGGCTCATGGCTTCCGAGTTGGGAGCGCATCTCGTTCGACAGGTCGAGACGGCTTCCAATGGTACGCAACGTCCATCGAGTCTACGGATCGACGGCGATGGAGACATGGCATTGATCGAAGGACGGAGGTCGGCGTTTACGCTTGGCGCCGATCCTCAGACCCCTTCTGAACAGCAATAGGAGGCAAAGGCTCAATACGAACGCGCCGTTGCGCTGCGCGCGCCCGAGCAACCGTCAGCCAAGCCGATGGCGTTCCAATGCCCTAATCGTGCTCGCCACCTTTCAGGTATCCAAGGCCGATCTTGACCGCTCGACGGGTGATTTCCGCCCAACGTGTCTGGGGATAGGCCGCGAGTACCGCCGCAGCCTTGGGATCCTGGATCTCAAGGTTCAGAATGCTAATGATGCCGTCGTCAATCTGGATGTCTGCCACAGATCCCCCTTCCATGATGATGAGACCGAAGCGGGCGTTGCGTTGACTGATAAAAAAACGCATGCTAGCATAATTTCAGCGTTTTTCGCTGGATGTTAGATAATGTACGGCAGCACTATGCCTAGTCACCTCAAGGAGGATTGTATGATCAGGTCACAAACGATTCATTCAAGGCTGGTCGGCTCCGGTCTTGTCGTCCTTCTCATCATGGGACTTGCGGCTTGTGGTGGTCCTCCGAAGTGGGTTCAGAAGGGGTCCGGGGTGTTGAATGAAAAAGATAGTAAGGCTTTTTATGGGGTGGGGGCGGTCGCGGGGGTTCGTAACGCACCGCTTGCTTGGGATACGGCTGAGAATCGCGGGAGAGCCGAGATCGCCAAGACATTCGAAACTTACACCGGATATCTGATGAGAGACTATGCGGCCTCGACGACTGCCGGAGATTTTACCCGAAATACGGAAGAGCAGAATGTCGAGCGAGCCATCAAGACTATCACGACGACGACACTCAGCGGAGTCCGGAAAATCGATCAGTACATGGATCCCAAGACCGACACCTATTACGTGTTGACCAAATTGAGTTTGGAGGACATGAAGAACAACTTGGAACAGGCCAAAGAGCTGAATTCGCAAGTACGGGACTTCGTACGGAGGAATGCCGACCGTCTGTTCGAACGGTTGGAGAAGGAAGAGGAAAAGCGAGGCGTTCACTAAGCCCACATGGTGAATGAGAGTCCACCTCTTCTCGGAGGTTCACTGTGATCCTGAATCATCGCTCTTCGCTTGTCGTCGGAGTGAGTGTCGCCCTCGCGTTGTCGGGATGTGGACACGAAACAAAGGTGACCCGTGTCGATACTGAGGCCGTTATCGATTTGAGCGGCCGGTGGAACGACACGGATTCCCGGATGGTCGCCGAAGCGATGGTCAAGGATGCGCTGCAATATCCGTGGCTGGGGAATTTCGAAAAGGCGAACCAACGTCAGCCCGTCGTTGTCGTGGGGACGGTCTTGAACAGCAGCCATGAACATATCAGCGTGCAAACGTTCATTACGGATTTGGAACGAGAACTCACCAATTCCCAGAAAATCACGTTCGTGGCTGGTAAAGGCGAGCGCGACGAGGTTCGCAGCGAACGGAAAGAACAAGCCATCTACGCGCGCGAAGAGACGCAGAAAGCCCCTGGAAAAGAGACCGGAGCCGATTTCATGATGAAGGGGTCGATCGCCACCATTCTTGACGAAGCCGACGGGACCAAAGCGGTCTTCTACCAAGTGGATCTTCAGATGATCGATCTGGAGAACAATGCGAAAGTCTGGTACGGGCAGAAGAAGCTCAAGAAGGTGGTTGAAAGGAAACGCACCATCTTTTAGGTTCCGCGGACGCTGTTGAACCCAATCCTCACACGCCTTGCCCACGGGCCGATCTCGTCGCTGCCGTTTCTTGCTGTTCTCGTGCTCTTGAGCGGGTGTGGCCCTTCCGTCAATCGGTACCTCCTCATTGAACAAAGCCTCGTTGCCGGTGATCCACAACGGGCCGCGGCGATCGTCGAGCAAACCGAGAAAGAGTATGGGGCCAAGGGGCGGTTACTGTATGAAATGGATCGGGGAATGGTGCTGCAGCTGGCAGGCCAGTATCAGCAAAGCAGTGCGGCATTGGAACGAGCGGAAGAGGAGGTCGAGCGGCTCTATACCAGGACCATCCGTTCGGAAACCGCCGCATTTCTCACCAACGACAATACCTTGCCGTACGAAGGCGATGCTTACGAGCACGTCATGATCAACGTGATCAAGGCCTTAAACTATGCGGCTCAGGGACAACTTCAGGAAGCATTGGTGGAGGCGCGACGTATCGACCACCGCTTGAATGTGCTCAGCGACAGAGTGACGGATGCCGATCAGTACCGGAACGACGGGTTTGCGCGGTATGTGAGCGGTATCCTATACGAGGCGACCGGTGATCTCAATAATGCGTTTATCGCCTATCGCAACGCATATGAAGCATATGGATCGATGCAAGGGTGGTCGAAGATGCCTACCCCTTCGTCCCTGCGCTCCGATCTCTTGCGCACAGCGGAGGCGCTCGGCTTAACCACCGAGTTTGCCGAGTATCGACAGGCGTTCCCTGATGTTGAATGGCAGTCTAGTTCATCCCAAGAGCAGCTCGCCCAAGTCGTGATGATCAGCTATAATGGTCGGGCTCCGCGCAAGGAGGATCTGTTCTTGGATCTACCCATTAGCCTGGATGCGCTGCAGTTGGTCTTGATCAATCGTGGAGTCTTCCGGTCCCCCTATCAGCGAAATCGTGCAGTGGACAGCGTGCTCTATGGACTCAACGGACAGGTCGTTCGCGTTGCACTTCCGAGATTAGTCGCGCAAAAGACACGGGTGGTATCTGAAGGTATGTTGCTGACTGATTCGCTCGGTCATTCGGTCACTGTGAGATCCGAGCCGGCGCAGAATGTAACCGCCCTTGCAGAAAAAAGCCTTTCGGAACGTCTACCGGCGATCACCATGAAAGCTCTTGCTCGAGCTGCGACGAAGTATGCGATGGCAGAAAGCATCACCAGAGGCGCACAGTATGCGGCTGGAAGGGATGGGGCTCCTTGGGTTGGACTGGTGGTTGCGTTGCTGGCTCATGGGCTGGCCGTAGCATCCGAAGAAGCCGACAAGCGAAGTTGGCAGACCTTGCCAGACGAAATTCACGTGGCCCGGGCGTGGGTATCGCCAGGCCAGTACCAGGTGTCCATTCGACCGCCGGGACAAGGCGTGACGACGGCGAAAGATGGACAGGCGATAGCGCTGACTGCAGGCCAGACGATGTTCATCATCCAGCGTGTGATGCAATGATGCGCGTCGGTCAGTCTTCTTTCGGACAAGGCATCGCAGTTTTCCTGTGCCTATGGTGGATGGTATCCGCATCGACTGCCTGTACCTGGTTCACCGGAAAAGGGAAACCGGGATGGGTCGATGGCCGGAGCGTGGAATATCCATCGACTCAATACCTGACCGGGGTCGGTCAAGCAGACACTCGAAGCAATGCGGAGGATCAAGCCTATGCGGCCGTGGCCCGCATCTTCAAAGTGGAAGTCGCGGCGCAAGCCAAGGACTGGGAGTCGTATTGGGTCGTTGAGAATCACGGTGTCTCCAACGCCGAGCGGCGGCTCACGATCGACAATGTGACGAGAGTATCGACCGACAAAGTGCTTGAAAACGTCAGGATCGCGGATGTGTGGTACGACATGGACAGCCGGTCGTACTACGCGTTGGGTGCGATGAATCGTTCTCAAGCCGAAGCCGCATTGATGGAGAAGGTGTCGGCGTTGGATCGCGCAATCGACGCGGACGTGACCGAGTCACGGCAAACGACCGACAAACTGGCCAAGGTTCGTGCTCTTCGGCGAGCCGGCAGAAATCTCGTGTTGCGCGAGGTCTACAACACGGATTTACGGGTGATCCGTCCCAGCGGACAAGGTACCCCATCCGCCTATCAGGTCAACGAATTGTCCGGCGAGTTGGAGCAATTTCTTGCTACAAATCTGGTGATTGCGGTACAAGTGTCCGGCGACCATGCGGAACCGGTTGGACGGGCTCTGGAGGAAGGGCTCATCCGGGAAGGGCTTCAGGTCACGACAAAGTCGGAAGGTGAAGACGCTGGTTCCCCGGAATTGATTGTCCGAGGCACTGTCCGTCTGTTCCCCGTCGAGGTGCGGGACCCGAATTTTAAGTACGTTCGGTGGTGTAGTGATTTCGAGGTCGTGGAGCCGGGAACGCGGCGGGTCGTTGGGGCTACGGCGTACGGTGGAAGGGAAGGACACCTGACGGAGCGCGAAGCCACGGCGAAGGCGCTGCGTGTGATGCAGCAAGAGTTGTCGTCGGATGTCGCGAAAGCGATTGCCGCTCATATCTTCGGCGAAGTCTCACTGCCTGAGGCGGCCACGATGCCGGGGAGTTGCCCACGAGAAGAATCAGGAGTGAAGCGATAAATGAACGTTCTTTCATGAGGAGGCCTCTATCGTGAAAAAGACAGACGAATTATCGGTCAACCGATCTCCACGCAGCAGAGGGCGTGGGCTGACCAAGTCAGGGCAAAAGGTATCGAGCCGGTTGGCCAAGCGGCGATTGAACGACCGATTGAAGGAAGACACATCGTCTTTCAATCGAGGCAATCTCGCCGACACCTTGCGAAAAGAAGGGTATGAAGAGGTGCCGCTCGATGAGCTGCAAGATAGGCTCTCCAAACTCCAAGGGCCGCTCGCGGAAATCATTCTGAAGGGAAGGGTGTAAGGGGATGCCATACTACTATTTCGACTCAACCGCACTCATTAAGCGCTACAGCATGGAGCGAGGCACGAGGATCGTGAATAAGCTGATGGTGAAGCGTGGGAAGGTCGCGATCGTCCCGACATGGACCGTGACGGACTTCTATTCGGTTCTGTGCGCACGCGCTCAAGAGGGGCAGATTACGCGGGATGATTGCTACTCAGTGCTCTATAAGTTCGAAATCGAATCCAAGCAGGGCCTCTACCAATTTATCGCGCCGAGGGTGGAAACCTACCTGGCCACGAAAGAATTGGTCTTGGAGTATCCGTCCCTGCGATCGCCTCAGGTGATGCATCTGGCATTGGCATTGGAGCTGAAGCCGTTGCGATTGACCGTTGTCAGCGCGGATACCCAGCTGTTGGCGGCGTCAAAAACGGCAGGCCTGCATATCATCAATCCAGCAGAAGACTAACGCTGCAAAACGTTTCGGATGAGGACGATCATGTCGCTTGGATGTTGACCGATCGGCCATTCGAGGTCTCTTCCGAGGCCTGTCTGAGCAATTCCATGACGGCATGATTCCAACCGACAGGGCCGATGCCCGGCGCGCGAATGAGGTTCGGCAGGTTGATGTCAGAGTCGTACGAGCCGTCTGGTTTTTGCACCAATACTGGACGATCCACCGTCAGCAGGAGAGGGAGATCGTTCAGGCTATCGCCGATGCCGATGGTTTCTATATCGTCCGGCAGGCCAGCCAGTCGCCCTTGCCGTTTGTAGCAGCGGAGAAGAATTTCTGCGGCGCGACCCTTGTCGTTGTTTCCTGTCAGGTGAAAGAAACGCCCGCCCCTTGTCCAATTCAGACCACGAGTCACGATCTGGCGACAGACTTCCTCGATCAACTTGGAGGGACCGTTTACCAAAAATGGCTCGTCGAATTCCCGCAGCATGGCCCGCAGCGCATCTTCTCGGGAGAGCCCTGTGTTCGCCATGACTTCGTCGACCGACAGGTCGCCGAACCCTCTGAGCGGCGTGCCCACCGTTTCTTCGATTTGCCGGAGCACATCCCGGAGGAGCGCATAGGGCGTACCGAGTTCGATGATATGATAACTGGAGCGGCGTCGCGACCGCTCCAGGGGGAAGTCAAAGGTATTGAAAGGCACGAACACCGCCGCGCCATTCTCAACAATGAAGGGATGGTGGTGATTAAGGCGCTCTCGAAGCGGTTCGATTTCCGCACGGGTCTTTCCGGAGACGAGAACGACCGGAATGTTCTCCAAACGAAGGGCCTCGAGCGCCGGTCTCGCCTCGTCAAAGGAATAGGTGTCGTTGTCCAAGAGACTGCCGTCAAGATCTGTGAACAGGATATAGCGAGACATAGGTTCAGAGATGTCGTAGGTCCTCGTTGATCTGCGACCGGGAATGTCCGGCCAGACGTCGCTCCAGGAAATCCTTCGCCAGATCCTTACCGCCCAACCCCAGCGCCAGCGCGGCGGCGAGGACGAGGCCTCCCCAGGTAATCCCGAATCCAACGACGACGATGTGCTGAGCAATCCCCAACTGTTCGAGAGCCATGGCCACCGTCAAGAGCTGAATGCCCCAACGGGTTCCGGCTGCGATCCAGCGAGCCGGAGGCAATCCCGCGTTCACGGCGGCGATGAGGACGGCCTGTGACACAAAATTCGAGACGAGATAGCCGATGATCCCAATCACGGATGCTGTGACTAAATGGGGAATATACGACAAGAGCGACTGAGCCGCTTGATTGATCGGAGCGACGTCGAGCGCGCCCAACGACGCCGTGGTGGCGAAGATCACGATCAACCAGTAGGCAATACGACCGATGATGTAGGAGGGATCGGCTTTGAGGCCTCCTCTCAGCAAGGCTGCCGAGATACCGATCCGATCGCAGAGTCGATCCAAACCGATGACGCGAAGCAACCGTTCCATCAAATGCCCCATGCCCCAGGCGGCGCCTAGACCGACCAGCAAGAGAATCATCATGGCCAGGACATTGGGAAGAATGGCGAAGACGCGCTCACCGAGAGCAGCGACTGGTCCGAGTAACGTATGTTCCCAGTTTGAAGTCATGGCTGACTCCTTTCAGGCCTCGCGCGAGCAGTACCGATGACTTCGCGCGTGTCATGAGACTGAGGCCAACGTGCGACAAGATATTCTTTCTGTTTCTCGAACGTCCGGCAGAGCGCTTCGATGAGGTGTTCGGCTTCTGCTGTCGTCAACCCCTGACTATCCTGCACGAATGA
Organism: Nitrospira sp.; assembly: GCA_025934915.1. Lineage (GTDB taxonomy): Bacteria > Nitrospirota > Nitrospiria > Nitrospirales > Nitrospiraceae > Nitrospira_D. The sequence goes on along the minus strand of JAICWG010000030.1, from coordinate 19,564 downwards.
CGCGGTCTTTCCTAGATAGAGAGGGGTCAGCGCTTTCAGGAGATGCTCTTGTGGGAGCACGCTCTGATGATGCGCGAGGGCGGCATCGTAAATAATTTGGGCCCATAGCGAATCGGGAATGCGGAAATCCCGTATGGGAACGTCCCGAAGACGGGACAGCTGATCCAGTGCGTCTTCAGAGAGAATGCGCGCCCAAATAGGGTGCAGGTCCGTAAGCCCGAGATGAAACAAGTCCATCATCCGCTCGACATTGACGTTCACCGGCTCGACTCCCACCTCATACTGGAAGCCGAAGAGCGGCACCTTTCGCGAGTTTGTGACAGGGAGCCAGCTGGGGGCATTGGCGTCCATCAAGGCGAATAAGGCACCCACCACCTGTCGCAACATGGAAGAAAGGTCGGCGGCTGGGTCCTTGGGATCGTGAATCTTGGCCCCGAGAAAACTCTGACATACCTTAGCACCGCTCGTGATGGCCTCGGTCGTCATCCAAATATCGATCCCGAAGCGCGCCACATCGGATTCCCAGACATGCTTCTCAAGATAGTGTTGGGCCAGTTCTCCGGTGAATCCGAAATCTCCGCCGATCGGCTGACGGACTTCCTGCCCATAGAGGGCTCTGGTGAGGGGATAGGCAATGCTGTTGGTGATGGTCCCGTCGTACTTGTGGCGTCGATAGTACGGGGCTACATAGTCGTAGCCTTCTTTGATGATCGGATGAAGGAGCAGTTCCATCCACTCGGGTGTGATGCTGCGGACGTCCGAATCGACGACGGCACAGGCTTTGACTTTGAGCCGCCGAGCGATCTCGAAAATCGTGCGAAACGCGCTGCCTTTGCCCGGGATTCCGTGATAGGGCGTGACAATCCGCTGGAGCGTGCTCTGCCGATCGCTGATAAAGAGCGGCTCCAGATCGACCATGGTATGGGCGACGATGGCCGAGGTGTCGTCGGTGGAGCCGCCGTCGGCATTCACGAGGACGGCACGATGGCCGGGAAAGTATTTTGCCAGCCCCGCTCCCACGGCGCGAACGACATGTCCTATCGTGCCGGCATTATTGAAGCTGGGAATACCGACCAGAATATCGGCGTTGCGCACCGCTCCCAGCAACGCTTCGGTTTCAGGAGTGAGTGGGATCAAGCCGGTGTTCATGAGACTGGTTGCCGTGTTTCCGCTGCGGGGTCCCAGGCATGGTCTTGTTCCACAGCATCCATGAGCCGATGAAAAATATCGGGTACGGCGTGGGCGACGCGGCTCCAGTTCGAGATCATGGGGACGCCCAACGGGTCTCCGAGGAAACTGTCCGTCGCCAACGTCATGCCGCGCAGAAACACTTCGACGGCGCGCCGCTCCTCATGGCGGTCAAAGCGCAAACTGTTGATCGCCGCGTCATTTTCATACCGACTGATGGCTTCTTGCGCAGCTTGGAGATACGTGGCCCGCAATGTCTTGAGTGTGCTTTCCGAGAGGACCAGACCTTCGCTCGCCAGGTTGCGGAACAGCGATTTCGTGATGTCGACGCACATTTTCAACAAGCCTGCATCCGGATTGTGCGTCGATAGCGTTTGGTGTTTGTGCTCATAGGCATCGGCGATATCCGCCTGGCAGATACGCCGGAGCGCGCAATTGCGGTACACCTCGGCCAGCATGCCGACTTCCAACCCCCAGTCGCCGGGGATCCGGTTGATCCAGGCCAGATCCCGCACCATCGCAAATTCACCCGCAAGCGGATACCGAAAACTGTCCAGAAACGAGAGAAGGGGATGCGGCCCGACCAGCAGTTGCAGGCTGCGAATCAGCGGAGTGATGAAGAGACGCGTCACACGTCCATGCATCCGGTCCGTCACGCGGCTGTAATATCCCTTGCAAAATTCGTACGCAAGGTTCGGATTGGCGACCGGATAACAGAGGCGAGCGAGGTACTGGCGGTCGTAACTCACGATGTCGCAGTCATGAAGGGCGATGACCTGGCTCTCGCCTCGGGCCAGCACATAGCCGTAGGCCGTCCAACATCCGCGTCCTTTGCCCTGGAGCCCGATGTCGATTTCATGTGAGACGAGAGTGTTCAATAGTGCCTGGATCCGAGTGCCGTCGTTCCAGATCACACGGACTCGCTGGGGGAGCTGGGAAAAAAATTGCTTGGCCAGTCTGAATTCCAACGCGGAAGCTTGATCCAAGGAGATGACGATTTCGTTGACATATCGAACTTCGCTGAGGATTTCGACGATTCGCTTGAGAGCGGGCCGCTCCAGCTCCGCATAGAGCGAGGGGAGGACTAAGGCGATCGGAGTCGTCCTCGCATACCGTTCAAGCTCTTGCTCGAGCTGCTCGATGTTGGACTGGCCGAGACGGTGGAGAACGGTCACGACGCCATTTTGATAAAAATCAGACACGATATCCCCTTTTCGGATTCCTGATTATTGCCGAAAGCCGGTCTCGCGTAAAGCCAGGCCAGATAGACGAGAAAAATTGGATTATACTCCCGCTAAGCTAAACACAAATAGAGGGAAAATGCAGGGAGTATACCATCGTTCATCAGAGGCAAAAACCCAAGACCTCATCGCTTCTCCCGCGATTTGGCTGGAGGCTAGTGGAAATATCCTATGGAGATGTAGGGAAAAGCAGGCAGGGGTGGATGGTTTTTCCTATGGTTTGTCAGTGGAAAGCTTTTTACCCAAGCGCCTTGCCAAGCGCACCATGCCGGGCGATCGATCGCTGGGACTCAAGAGGACATTGAGAAGATGTAGCTGATGTTGGTCTGCAAAGGCGGCGGCAAGGTTCTGTTCGAACTCTCTCTGTGTACTGACCCGCGAGCCTCGCCCACCCCCGATTAGGTCGCACACTTTATCGTATTGCCATTCATGCACATCGTTAAACGGACCGTCTAAGATTTCTCGTTCAGTCGAATAGCCGCGGTTATTGAGAACGATCACAATCGGAGTCTTCCCATAGCGGACGCAGCTCGCCAACTCAGTCCCGGTCATCTGAAAAGCGCCGTCTCCTACCAGGACGATAGGTCGCAGGCTGGGGTCGGCGAAGGAGGCTCCTAAGGCAGCGGGAACAGCGAATCCCATCGACGTGTAGTAGGCCGGCGACAGAAACTCGAATCGATGGCGTACATGCAGGTCAGCCGCTGCAAAGAGCGATTCACCGACGTCCGCGATTACGATCGTCTTTTCTGTCAACACCGTATCGAGATGGCGGAACAGCCCTTCCAACGTCACCGGCGCATCCAAGTCCGGCGCCGATGGCGCCGTCACAGCTCGGGTCGGGAGCAAGCGCTGTGAATGAGAGAAGGACGGGAGCGGCGATCGCACGAGGCCCTGAACAAAATCCTGAAACTTGATCGATTCATACCGATGGTGTTTGATGGCGACCCGGTCGGCGGTGGCGTGGATGGTGCGGCCCTCTGAGAGTAAGGGCGACGTGGCATCCAGATCTTCCACATCCGACAGAATGGACCCCAGGATCAACAGGCAGTCGGAATCGTTGATGAACTGCTGCACTTCCTCGCGTCCGATCAGTCCTCCATACACACCGACATAGAGCGGATGGTCCTCTCGGATGATGGATTTTCCGAGCAGGGTCGAGGCAATGGGGATGTTCAGTCGCTCCACCAGCCTGGCCAAATCGTCCTGAAGCCCGAACCGACCCACTTCCGCTCCAACGAGCATGGCCGGTCGTTTGGCCGAGGCGAGCATGATCCGCACTTCACCGATTGCTTCTTCCAGAGCGGCCGGGTCACTCGGCGTATCCTCAATGCAGAACGGCTTCATGCCTCCTGTCAGTGGACAGTGGACCATGTCTCTGGGGATTTCGATATAAATCGGACGGCGGTAGCGCAACAGGGCGGCAAAGGCCCGATCCATCTCCCGCTCCGCGGTCAGAGGATCATCCAGCGTCACGGCCGCCACGGTCATTCGTTCGAAGACTTCTCGTTGCGTCCCGAAGTCGCGAACCATATGATGCAGATAAGGGGTGCGAGTTCGTTCCGTGAGACCGGGTGATCCGGTCAGCAGAACCACCGGCGATCGTTCGGCATAGGCGCAGGCAATGGCGTTGACGGTGTTGAGCCCGCCGACGCAGTAGGTGACACAGACGGCCCCGATGCCGTTGATCCGTGCATAGGCGTCCGCTGCAAAGCCGGCACAATCTTCCCTGGTCGTCACGATCTGCTTGATCGGTGAAGCCTCTATCATTTGATAGAGAGACAGGACATAGTCTCCCGGAATGCCGAAAATATGGCGGACGCCGAGACGATGCAGGCGATTCAATACCGCTGACCCAATCGTAGCTTTGTCGCTCATGTGCGTGCTCTCAATGGTGACCATTCGATCATGACTCAATGTGCTGACTTCAGGAAAACATACTGAGGACACTTCGTCAAGCACAACCGGGCGGTCCGCGATATTCCTTATCCGGTGCTTGACCACTCACTCATAGAGTCAGGTACAACATGGCAGGGGAAAAGCTATGACACAGACCGCACAGGTTCGCCTCACTGCATCACGCGGCTCTGAGAGTCGGCATCTCTGGCTCTATGCCGGCCACCTGGGTCCGGTGGTCGGCGAACCGATAGCCGGCGACCTGATCGATGTCCTCACTTCCGACGGCCGATTCTACGGCCGCGGCCTCTATAACCCCGCTTCGAAAATCAGAGTCCGCCTGCTGACGTTCCGGGATGAGCCAATCGACGAGACGTTCTGGCTTGGGAGAATTCAACAGGCAATCCGATTGCGAAAGCGTGCCGTTGCTCAGTCCAATGCCTATCGCCTCATCTATGGAGAAGGGGATCGACTACCGGGATTGATCGTTGATCGGTATGATCAGTTGTTGGTTATGCAGACCCTATCCGTCGGGATGGATTGTAGAAAAGAGCTGTTGGCCGACTTACTGATGAAGGAATTGAACGTCGCGGGTGTCTATCTCCGGAACGACGCCAAGAGCCGGCAGCTCGAAGGACTGCCGCTTGAACGCGGATTTCTTCGCGGCAGTGGTCCAGCGCAAGTTGAGATTCACGAAGGGGCAGCGAAGTTTCTTGCCGATGTCGAACGGGGGCAGAAGACCGGTTGGTTCTGCGATCAACGTGAGAATCGGCTGGCTGCAGCCAAGTTTGCGGCAGGAGCTGAAGTGCTGGAAGTGTTCTGCCATACCGGCGCCTTCGGCATTCATGCGGCCCTGGCTGGCGCGCGGTCTGTGGAGAGTCTCGATGTCAGTCAGGACACGCTGGCGATGGCTCGGCAGCATGCGATGATGAATAAGGTGGAGAATTGCTGTATCTATCGCCAAGCTGATGCCTTCGAAGAGATGCGCCATCTGGTCAAGACCGGACGACGCTATGATCTCGTCATCCTCGATCCGCCTGCCTTTGCCCGCAGCAAACAGGCTTTACCTCGGGCATTAGCTGGATACAAGGACATCAACCTATTGGGTTTGAAATTGTTGAAGCCGGACGGGTTTCTCGTTACATGTAGTTGTTCTCATCCAGTATCCGAGGCGGATTTCTGGAACAGCATTCGCCTTGCGGCGCGTGACGCCAAGCGAGATATTCGACTCATTGAGCAGCGAGGCCAGAGCGTCGACCATCCTATCTTGGCCGGCATGCCGGAGACTCGTTATCTGAAGTGTTTTATTGTGCAGGTGTTCTAGCAGGCTTTTGCTCGCATGGGAGGTTAACGGTCCATCTATTTTCCATAGGGTCTCGTGTTGATTATTGACAGAGACCCCCTATTCAGGGGAGGCCAGCATGGAGAAAGAAGCGATACGCAGCAAGGTCAAGGCGGCTCGACTCGGGAAGAAACTCACGATCGCCGACGTTGCGAAAGTCGTCGGTAAGAACCCCACGTTCGTGGCGGCGGCGTTGAACGGCAATCACCGGTTGACCCCGGACGAAGCGGTGAAGGTCGGCCAGCTTCTGGATTTGGACAACGAGATCGTCCAGTCCTTGAGCCGCTTTCCGGTACGCACCGACCTGCCGAACATGACGGACCCGTTCAAGTATCGATTGCTCGAAATTGTCGGCCTGTACGGCGATTCTTTGCGTGAGGTGGCAAACGAGATGTTCGGCGACGGCATCATGAGTGCGATCGATTTCACGGTGGACATGGAAAAGGTCACCGGCAGCCAGGGTGAAACCCGCTGCAAAATCACGCTGAACGGCAAATGGCTCGAGTATAAGACGTTCTGACGAGAGGGACAGTTCCTGGCCTTTACCGGATTGAAGGCCGAGGCATTGCGTCAGGTGGATGAAGGTCGTCTGCCGCTCCGAAACTGAACGATTGAAGATTCATGAACAGGTCCTGCTCACGCTCGACCTGACATCACGTGGTTTCATCTATCATCTGACGGACATCTCGATGGGGACACCGTTATGCCTGACGGTCAACTGCGCCGGGAGTGTGACCGGATCCGACCAGCTTCCGACGGGTCGATCATCGGACTCCATGATTTGATCACCCGACTTGATTCCGGCACGGAAGCCCGGTCCCCCTTGGAGGACGTCCAATACGTGTATGCCCTCTCCCGACCAGCTGTGGTCCGGCACCAGGCCTAACGGATTATCGCCGAAGGCAGCTGTGAGCGCGGCTAATCCATAGGCTGCGGCTTCTTGGAGCAAGGGACGACGAGCGAGAGAGTCGGGCTTGGCGGATCGCCGGGCCCCGGTCACGACCGGTACTGACGAGACCTGACTTGCCGAAACCGTTTGGCGGAACAGCGTGGTGCCGCTTTCAACCTTGAAGAGGCGGAGTTCGAATGCCGCCGACAACGGCATGTCCTCCGGCACGATCATCCGATAGATCAGCAAACTGTCCGCGCCGACAAGTCTCCCGATATGGATCGACGTCTCGTCATCGACATGGCCGCCGTATTGAATGCCCATCTCCTTCAGCACCGCCTTCAGATCCTCTCGTTCCACCAGCACCAAGTCTCGATGGCGCGTGCGCAGAAAATTCAAGGTCAGATCGAGCCATGAGCTGATTTCGACATCAGACGTCCCATCGACAGGCATGATGGCCAAGCGTTGCGGCAGGGGTACGATGGGAGGAGGCATGAATACCGGAATCACCGAAATACGAAGGCCTCCACGGACATGCTCTTTTCGATCGAGCGGAACAGTAGGCCCGCAGACGAGCCCCAGCAGGGGCCGGACGACCTCAGGCGTTCCCCAGAGGCACAATTGATTGTCCTGCAACACGACATAATACGGGTGTCCCGCTTCGCCCGGAAAGTAGCAGTTTGGGAAAAACGGACAATGGATCACATAGGCAGTCCAATCGCCCTCTGGATAGAGCCGATACTCCCAAATGGTCTGCCGCCCCTCATCCTGAACGACACGATTCGGTTTGCCCAACTGCTTCAGGACTTGTTCCTTCGGCATCGACACGACCAACCGATCTCGTAGTGTTTGGGCATCATAGATATACGGTACGAGGACGCCGCACCCTCCCAGCAACAGAACCGACAGAAGAGCGGTTACGGTTCGTTTCATGGTGGTTCCTCCGGTCCAGTACGGTCCTCCCACTCGACTGAATGTTATTGTACGCCGACTGTGGAGCCTGAGCTAGAGGGCCTATTGACCGGGTGGATCAATGCCGGAGGGATAACGTGAATAGATGAACGGCACGCTTTGTTGATTGCGCAGGCGTGCGGTAGCATAATACAGGCTGATGAAAGGCTGGGTAGTATGCAGGCTGTAACGCTCCTGTTTTTAGCCGTTCTCCTGTTCGCAACCGGATGCAACCGGATCCTGTCGACGCAGCTTGATGCTGACTCGCCCAACTCAAATCAGGACCATTTGAAAATCGCTTCCTATTACTCCAGACAGGCCGTGATTTCCCGCAAAAAGGCGGCGGAACAAGCCAATCGCGCCTTGACCTACGAACAGCTCTTCGGACATGATTCGGATTGGGTGGCCGGCGCGCAAATGCTCACGCAGTTTTATGAAGACGCGGCGCGCGAACAGGACCGACAGGCTAACCTGCATCTGGAACTGGCCGGCAGACGACCCTCGAATCGTTAGGCTCAACCAGCCTGTATGGGTCCTGAGACCTGTGCATCAACGTTTCCCATGCGTCGGGTGTCCGTCGGTCGCGTTGTCTGGAGCAACTCCGTCCCGAGTATCCCGGGCGGCGTCATCTGAACGGAAAAGGTCACCGGCGTTCAGGATGAACCCGCTGCAAAATCACGCTGAACGGCAAATGGCCAGAGCATAAGACATTCTGACGAGAGGTTTGCCAGCAGCTGGCGACGCTATGATCTGGTGATTCTCACCGGCGGCGGCCAATGCACGCGGCAAACAGGCTTTACCTGGCTCATTAGCTGGATACAAGAACATCATTCTATCGGGTTTGAAGCTGCTCAAGTCGAAAGGCTTTCTCGTGATCTGTTCCTGTTCTCATCTGGTTACAGAGACGGATCTCTGGAACAGCATTCGCCTCATCGAACAACGAGGCCAGAGCGCCGACCATCCGATCCTCGCCAGCATGCCGGAGACTGGTTATCTGAAGTGTTTTATCGCGCAGGTGTTCTAGTGGGCTATCTCCTCGTCGCTCGGCCAAGTCCTTTATCTGACAGCTTCCTTGCCACCGACTAATAATAGGAATGGTTGCATTCAATCGGCGAAGGGTATATGCCTTTGCCGCTGATTTAGCTCTATCAGCCGGCTAGCGATGGTGGGCATGGACCCTGAAAATCTTTAGGTCATCGTTGGGCAATACTCGTCCATTATCGAGGAGATCGAAGGCACGGTCGAGGCCACTTTCACCTGGGCCAACTCATGCGACTCGATCCTCGATCCGTTCTGCTGGAGAGTTTTCCTATGTTTTGAAAGGTGTCTGCGGCAGAGGTACTGCTGCGACTATTGCGGGGAGGTGACGATGCCGCTGATCAAGGTTGATGATCCAAGTCGCCCTGTGGAAATAGCATTCGATATGGAAGGTCCGGCCTTTGAAACAGGGATCCCAATACATACAATGCTATCTGGTTTCAGCGAGGTTCAGGGAATCTTAGATGCGACCTATCTTGTACTTTCTGGCCGTCAGCGCATGACGCGAGAGGAGCGATCCAAATTCTTCCTAAGCGCTAAACAGATTGGTAGGAATTCGTTTCATTCTGAGATCGATATTCTTTTCGCTGTCGGACAAGTTGCTCTTCCCTTCATGGAAACATTAGGGCCAGCTGGGATCTGGGAATATACGAAACAATCCTATGAGTTTTTAAAGCTCGTTTTAGAGGCGGTAAAGTCTGGAGATCAACCACAGTATTCTTTTAGTGGCTCTGATAACTCAGTGCTGACTGTCAATACAGGAACGATCAATAACACCTTTAATGGGCCAGTGTTTCAAATTGCACAAACCTCTCTTCCGCATTATCAAGGGTTGACAAGCTCATTGAGGAAAATAGTGTTAGGCATGTTTCAATTGGGCGTAGGGAAAGGCCAGAAATCAAGCACGGGATAGAGACTAAAGGTCTTTTTGACTTGCCAACCAAGGTGGATGATAAGCCAGTCTCTATCTCCTGTGAAATATTCGACTTCAACAAGTTTGATAATGCAGGTCGGCTATCAGTATTTGACGGGCAAGAGGTTCCTCAAGGTGAATACAGGTTTGCTGTAATAGGTGATCAAGATGTCGTTCACTTCATTGAAGCAATGTTGCGAACACAGGTCACAGTGACTTGTCTTCGGGAGACCGCTATAGATCCGTTTAATTGGAACCGCGTAATGCGTTTACAAGTGATTAACTTAAGACGTTAAACCTTCGGCCCCCGACAGACATCGATCAGTAGTCACCCGACTATCGAAGAAGAAGATAACTTATGGAGTGCATCCATTGTAAAGGCCGAATGGTTCGCGGAGCAGTCCCGTTCAGTTTGGATCGAAAGGGTTATCATGTGTCTTGGGATGCAATCCCAGCCTGGGTCTGTACGCAATGCGGTGAGCCCTACTTTGAGGCCCGGGAAGTCGAGCTGATTCAGAAAGCCTTAGCTGGCCTCGACAGGGAAAGCTCATCCTTGACTGCGGCCGGTCCGTCTCCGTCGAAGCAATAGCGGCGTGCCATGACCATGATTAAAGAACATGATCGGGTGGTATTGGCTGCGACCGTGCCCTCCGAAGGGCTTGTGGAAGGAGATGTCGGCACTGTCTATCGTGATGGTCAAGCCTATGAGGTGGAATTCACAACCTTGGAAGGACAGACTGCCGCCATGGTCACGTTGGAAGCCTCCCAGGTACGTCCGGTGGGGAAACGCGAGATCACGCACGCTCGCGAACTGGCCTCACGATAATTCGCTTTACCCGGTCGCCGCTAACTATCGGTGCGTCACCGCGGTTCAGTCTTCCACGCCCACGCCGATCACGATGAGGACCGCATAGTCTTGCTTCGTGCAGCCCTCGACCGGAGGCATCGTTCCCCCTGGTGCCACTGGAAACGCCGTCTGCTTTGCGTTAGCCGGCGAGCACGAAGTACCCACCGTCGCCGGTGTATAGCGTGCGGAACGGCAGGCCAGGTGGGTCACGTCGTAGAGCGTCGCGCCTTGATCGAGCTCCCAGCGCCTGTCGCCATGGCTGTCGGCGGGATGAATAGTCAGTACTGCCGTCACCTTGCGGGCGCCCGTGACCAGATATTTCCCGGGAGGGAGTGGAACGGTCGGTTGCTCCATGATCAAGCCGTGTTCCTCCAGCCACCAGTCTGTTTCGTCGAACTTCCAGCGCGCCGAGGCGAGGCCACCGGCATCCTTTAACGATTGATAGCGGTTCAGCTTCACGCCTCGAGGACCTGGGTCCAGCGGCCACAGACCCCACAATTGCGCGCCGCTCCCGGAGGTCGCACCTGGATTACCCAAAGCCGCGATGTACTGAGTCGAGATACGCCTGAACTTCGTCTGACCCTCGCCTGTGGCGTGCACCACTTGAGCTACGACGGCGATCGTCACCAGCAACACCGTTGCCAGACAGGCGCGGTGAATGAGGCGCTGCGTGCTCCGCGCGCGCCCCGATGTAGTATCTCGCGGTACATGGGTACGCATCCTGATCGTCCTGGGTATTGACATCATCGCGCAACATTCCTTTCCGGCTGGATCAGCAACAACTAGATCACCGCCATCTTTTACCAGCCCGACCGTGCGGATATCCAGAATGACATCAACCTCGAGATGCGGGACTGGTACTTCAGAGAGGGCTTCTTGGAGAGAGGAAAAGGAGCCTGGAGTCTTTGTGTGATCACATTTGCGGAATCCAAGCGGCTGATGAGTGGGTGAAGCTGGGGTACAGTCAGACAAGCTCAAGGAAGGATTGAAATGCGCTAGCAGTACCTGACAGACTGCTCAAGCCATGACGATCACCGTTCCACTATTCACAGACGCCCAGGCGACGCTTTTAACGCGATTCTTGTCTTCACCGCTGCGTCCCAAGGACACCCTGACCTATCCCCAATTGGCCGGCTTCTTGTTCTGCTTGGCGAATGGGCCGGAGTTGATCCCACCTTCCGAATGGATTCCACTGGTTTTCAACGATCAGGAGGCCGGCTATGAGACGCAAGCTGAAGCGGAGCAGGTGCTCCAGGCGATGATGGCGCTCTACGACGATTGCATTCGTGAACGACCCGCTGGTGGTGTCTCTCTCCCGGCTGGGTGCAAAATAAGACCGTGGGCGATGGACAACTTGAGTGCCGACGCACCACTGAGTCAGTGGGCACAAGGGTTTTCAATCGGCTACGACTACCTTGAGGAGGTGTGGAACGAGTACACGCCGGATGAACTCGACGAGGAACTTGGAGCGTTGCTGATGACACTCACGTTCTTTACCTCTCCGAAACTCGCCGAGGTGTACCATCAGGAAACGAAGGGGAAGGGAAGTCTGGAACAGTTGGCCCAATCGGTGATGGAGATCTTCCCGGAGGCGATGAGTGAGTATGCTCACCTGGGACGATCGATCTATCAAGCGCGACTCGAAGTAGGTGATCTTGATCTAGAGCACTCAGCTCGCACAAAGATCGGGCGAAACGATCCCTGTCCCTGCGGTAGTGGAAAGAAGTTTAAGAAGTGCTGTGGCTTGAAGAAAGGAACGAATTCTGGCCCGGTCTTCCACTGACACACTATCCTGCTGAAGGTGCTCATTCTCTGAGACTTCCGGACAGACAGGGCGATGGATTTCGTCTATACTCGCGGCATGTCTGATCGATCTGATTCCATCGGTTCCTTTTCAACTGAGTCTCGTCGCATCTTCTACGAAGATCATCGGTCGCTGGCCCTGTTCATGATCCTGGTTGTATTTGCAGCACCGTTTGCGGGACTCTACGTGGCAGGGATTTTAGGCGTGGTGGTGGGGGTGTTGGTCTCGGCTGCCGCCTATCTACTCACACCCTGTCTCTGGAAGTGGCTCGGCGGCTGACTTTGTGAATCAGCCGCCTTTTGCTCAGACATTATTGCTGAATGGCCGATAGGAGCCAACGTCCATCCCGCACGCGCATGAAGGTCCAGACTTCGTACGATTCGGTCGGTGTTTCTTCACTGCCCTCAATCAGATAGCCCGGCTCTCCACGTGGGATCGTCGTGGAGACTGTGTAGTCCCTGGCATTCCAGCGTAGGTCCACGGTTGCATAGTCCTGGTCGTCTTCGGACCAGGCTTCCCGCACATCTCCCTTGAGCAACTCCACCCCTTCCACGTGATTCTGCACGCCTCGACTGCCGTCCTCGGCCAAGGCGGTGCTGAAATAGCTCAGCATTTCCGGCGTCAAAAAGGGTCTCAAGGCTGCCACGTCTTGGGCGGTCCAGGCGGATTGAATGTCGGTCAGCAGCTGTTGAAAGGCTGTCTTATCTTCGGCAGTCACGGTATAGGCAGTATCAGTTGCCGGCCTGTCGGTGGAGTTGGACGAGATGTCGAGCAGACTTCCGCTCGCGGCGGTGCTACGTGAGAGTCCGGTGAACACCGGAGCAGGGTTCTGACGGACTTTTTTGAAATAGTAGAATGCACCGGCTCCTACCAACATCAACAGGAGAACCAGCCCAAAGGAGCTGCCTGCTGAGTTGGATGTCGCTCCCGGCTCTGCATCCGTGGTCTTGGCGCTGCTCTCCGACGCGCCAAAGAGCATATGGCCGATCCAGCTTCCGGCCAGACCGCCGGCGATTCCGGCAAGCAGGGGGTTGCGTTGCCACCAGGAAGGTGACGTGGCTGGAGTGGGCTGAGCCATCGGGCTGTTTCCCGCGTTAGTAGGCGGCGGTGCCGTCGAGGGCTTGGCTGTGGTGGACTGTTCGATCGGCTTGGCGCCGTTGTCTTGATAGGTACGGGATCCGCGACTGCCCATACCCATTGATGAGTTTCCGCCGCGAGCTCCGCTAGAAAAACCTCCTCCCCCTCGCGCCTTTGCGAACGAAAGGGTTGGTCCGCCGATGAGCGAGGCGATGAGAAAGACCGCGATGAGATATGAACGTTTCATCATGACATTTCCTTTCACAAGAAGGATGGGACTTTTGATAGGCACAGGCTCCATCCTAGCAGGATTGTGCGAAGAAAACCTAACATTCACTGCTGGGATTCACACAGCGAGCGCTGGATGACCCGCATCAGTTTGTTACAACTTGTTACAAGATGTGTTGGACAGGGACCCAAGCCAGGTCAGCACATTGCCATGGGCGGCCGGTGGAATTCGGCCACGACGGGAAATACCAGCGCGGCGAAATCCCAGTACCGCATACGGATCGCCTCCGAGTGGGTGCCTCCTTCGAAGATGATCTCCTCATCGGCAGTGAGCGACCGATCGACATACACCGGAAGTCCATAGAGTGTGCCGAGTGGCGGCATGGCGCCCACTTCGCAGTCCGGGAAGAGTTGCATAATTTCTTTTTCAGTCGCGAGACGGACGCGGTGGGTCCCAAAAATCTTCCGCAAGCATGGCACATCCACGTTCCGGGTGGCCGGCAGCACTGTCGTGACGAATCGTTCCTTTACCTTCACGATCACGACCTTGGCCATCTCTTGCTCCGGTACATGGAGCGTCTGTGCGACGGCAAGAGCACGGAACGTCTGTGAATGAGACAAGACATCGTAATGAACATGTTCACGATCGAGATGGCTTTTAAGCGTCCATGGAATGGGCATGATTATACCTCCTGTGGCGCCCGATCCCCAAACGGGGATCGTTGGTGGGTGATACAGACAGGGGACTGCAATGGGGATGAGAGGACGGTGGTCGAGGTGATACTCATGACTATGACTCCATATAGGTCATGATGACCGGCAATATTAGTTGATTATAGACTTTTTGAGGGCTCGTGCAAGACGTATTGTATCGATCCAACAGGTTTTTTGTCGGAGGTTGGTGGGCAAGGGGATTCAACGTGATGGGGGATGATGGTGTAACCGATTCAGGCCGTCGAGGGCCGCGGTGCGGTAGCACTCGGCCATTGTGGGATAATTAAAGACATTGTGGACGAAGTACTCCACCGTCCCTCCATAAGTCAGAACCGATTGGCCGATGTGAATCAATTCAGTGGCTCCTGGTCCAATGATATGGACGCCCAGGAGCGCGTGCGTCTCGCGGTGAAAGATGACCTTTAAGAGACCGTGGAGGTCGCCGCTGATGTGGCCACGCGCCATTTCTCGGAAAAAAGCCCTCCCGGTGGCGTGCGGGACCTCAGCGGCGACGAGCTCTTCTTCGGTTTTTCCCACCATCGAGACCTCGGGAATACTGTAGATGCCGTATGGGATCACCTTGATGTCGTGCGCCTCGGAGACGTGAAATGCGTGACAGGCGGCGAGGCGGCCTTGTTCCATCGCCGTGGCGGCGAGCGCGGGAAATCCGATGACATCGCCCGTCGCGTAGATGTGAGGAACGGCTGTTTGGTACTGGGCGTTGACCACGAGTTGGCCCTGCTGATCGGTGGTCAGGCCGATAACGGAGAGATTCAACGCCTCTGTGTTGCCGATCCGCCCCATCGTATAGAGCACCATGTCGGCTGTCACTGTTTCGCCGTCTTGGAACCGGACCACTGGGTTCCCGGCCTCGTTCACGGAGATATCCAACTGTTCCTGGCCGAGTCGCATCACGACCCCATTTTGTTGCATATGGGAATCGAGGGCTTGCGCGATTTCCTGGTCTAAGAACCGCAACAGCTGAGTCCGCCGGTCGATGAGGGTGACTCTGATCCCGAAGGCGGCCAACATCGAGGCATATTCTGCGCCGATGACACCCCCACCGATGACGATGATGCCGGCAGGGTTCTTAGTCGTGCGGAGAAACGAGTCGGAATCGCATACGATGAGGTCATCGAAGGGGATCTCTGCGGGACGACGTGGGTGTGACCCTGTGGCTAAGATGATAATCGAGGCATGGACATGATCGACGTGCCCATCTGATCTCACCACGCGCAACGTGTGCGGATCGACAAAGCCGGCTGTGCCCTGGATGATCTCGATGCCGTTACGCCGGAGTTGATTGGTGATGACGGCGACTTCAGTCTCGATGACTTGGTCTTTGCGCGTCATCAGATCGGGGAGCGTCAGCTGCTTAGTGAGTTCGGCGCCCAGTTGGCGCAATCCTCGCCGCCCCAATCCATGAATGTACTCGATCGTGTCTTTCAGGGTTTTGCTGGGGAGGGTCCCGGTATTGAGAGACGTCCCGCCCAGCTGTGGCGCCTTCTCGATGATGGCCACGCGCTTGGACAGTTTCGCCGCTTGGACGGCTGCTTTCTGGCCGGCTGGCCCACTGCCGACCACGACCAGGTCGTAAGATCGCATAGAGGGTCTCGGTGATCTGTCTTATCGGTACGTAGCGCCTACCATATCGTGGCGAGCCCCACCTACCAAGGAAATAGATGAAGTCTGAATCCGTGAGTCTGACGAAGGAACCCAGCGGATCCCTACCCATCAGACAGAAACCGTGACACCGGCATAGCCGCTTGAATAGACGACGGATGAGTTGTTATGGTGAACAGTATGTCTCAAACCCGTATCATCAGATGGTCCATGGGGATCGGTCTCGCGATGAGCGTGAGCTGGTCGCTCTCCCATGCAGGCACGATCAGAGACGGACGTTTTGCGATTGAACCATCAACATCCAACACGATGACCTCTTCGGTTTCCACAGCAACGGAAGCGGCAGTGAGACCGATGCTGTCCACAACCGTGCCGACGGAGAACGGATTGATGCTGCGGACCCTTCCGACTGTGTCGAAACCGATTTCAGTGGGAGGGAGGACACTCGTGCCTTACATCGGAGCAGGGTTTGGCGGCGGCTATGCGACGGAGCTCGATCGTACGCTCACTATCGCGCCGTCTGAATCATCCGTTTCTTCCGGTTCTTCGAACGCTGGATTGAGAAGCGTACTCGGACAACACCTCATCCCAAACGAAGTCCAGTTGGGCATTCGGTTTCCGTTCTAACCTGATTTCATCTTGACCATACTGCGCGGCTTCTGAATCGGATCAGACCGGAAGGCTCTCCTGTCGCTGTCGAGCGGAAGGGAGGAATCTTGTGAAAGAGGGCTATCGTCTCTTGCTGGTCGATAAAGACGGCGTGCTGGTCAGTGAATTTCAATTGACGAAAAACGCCCTGGCTCAGCCGGAGGCCTTTGTGGCGGCGCTACAGGAATCGATTGAGTCGGTCGAAGAAGAAGAGCCTTGAGGAGATCGGCGCGACGGTCGGGATAACGATCTGGGCAGGGAACTCCTCTGCCCAGATCGTCTCGCTCGCAGTCAGTTGCCCACTTTCAGCAGCCAACCATCGGTCTTGTCACAGTCGCTGGGTCCTTTGGCGAAAATATCGAGCCGGATGTAGCTGCCTTTGACGCTGGGAGGCAGTTTTCCTTTCACCAGGAAGCCGTTATTGATCGGAGTGACGGTGACCGGAACTTTTTCCTCCTTGATTTTTACGGTAATGCTTGGGAAAAGAACGGTCTTGGATGCAAGGAATGAAAACTCCGATTTCGGCGCCACCGCGACATTATTCTTATCCACGGAGAAGGGAGGAGGCGTGAAGGAAGAAAAGATGACGTTGGCGCAAGCGTCCACGCCGCTACTGATGTTCGGACTTGCGTCATATGCCCAGACGTGGCCGACGGTGCCGTACACACCCATTACAACAACAAGCCGGAGAAGGTTTTGCAGACTCACGGTTATGCCTCTCTATTAGTGAGGGTGGATGATAGGATCAGCATGAATAACGCGGCGGTATTTTGTACGTCTTACATGGAAAAAACAACCCCCTTCCCATTTGTGTTCCGGCAGGAGTAACGCAAGCGTTTTGTGGTCTTCCATACATGGTGCTCCTCTTCAGTGCATACCCCTCTCCGTTGCCGATATGAGAGAACTGGTCGGCTGAATCTTGAGCTTCGGGAGGTGCAGGAAGCTCAACGCATCCTTGACTTCGCCTCCCTCTCTACCGACAATGATTGTTGAACATTTCAACAATCATTCAGGGGAGAGACATAATGGCGACGATGAATTTCAGCGTGCCGGAAGACGTGAAGAAGAAATTCAACAAGGCCTTCGCGGGTGAAAATAAAAGTCGGGTAATCGCCCAGTTGATGGCGCAAGCCGTCGAGGACCAGTCGGTGCAGAAACGACGGAACGCAGCGGTCGACGCCTTACTGAGTCGTCGACGCACTAAGCGACCGGTGACGGCACGCGAAGTCCGCCGCGCGCGGGAAACGGGTCGTCCGTGACGCGATTGGTCGTCGATGCCAGTGTGGTGGTGAAGTGGCTGGTGCCCCATCGCAAAGACGAGGCTGATACCGAACAAGCCTTGATCCTGTTGGACGGGATCAAGCGCGGACGGGTGCATGTGCATCAACCGGTGCATTGGCTCGCGGAAACTGCGGCTGTGCTGGTTCGACTCAGCCCGGAGACTGCCGCCGAAGATGTGGCCGATCTGTATGCCATGAGTTTGCCGGTCGAGAGCGGGCCGGAGATCTTTCTCATCGCCTGCGACTTGGCACAAGCGCTCAACCAGCATGTGTTTGACACGCTGTGCCATGCGGTGACGTTGACCCTTCCCAATACCATGCTCGTGACCGCCGATGCTCGATATGAGCGAAGCGCACGGCGTCGTGGAGCCATTATGCTGCTGCGCGACCTGTCGCCGGCGTAGCGATGCCGCATGGGAGCGTGCTCAGGCGGAGACACGCCGCGCGGCGGTGATTCAAGAAGCCGCACGCATCAACGGCTGGGTAAAAAATATGGCGGATTGTGACCTTGGATGTCACGGCGTTGTGTGAAACTTGGCGTCTTCACACAGGAGGGCAACCATGAAGCGGCATCTGATGATTGCGACCTTGCTTATTCTGTCGGCGACTGCGAGCCGCGCCGAAATGGGCTTCGATCCGCGCTATGAGCGAGACTACAATATCTTCAACCCGATCAACCAGTATCAGCTGGACAATCCTCTGAATCCTGCTCAGGCCTATAGTCCAGACAATCCGTTTAATCCGGTGAACCAATACGATCCCGGCAACCCGGCTAACCCGATCAATCAATACAATCCGGATAATCCCTTCAATCCTACCAATCGCTACCGTCCGAATAACCCATTGAACCCGGTGAACAAGTTCAACCCCGGCGTGCCGTTCGCGCCGCTGGATGGGAGAAGCGGTCGGAGGACTGAAGCATGGTGAGGCTGGAGCCGAGAGATCAGCTCCCAGCGTCGGTTGCCTGGAGGACATACTGCAGTTCGTCTTGAAGCCCAAGCCGGTCTGCCCAGTTCCAGAGGTAGTCTAGGTCGAGCTGCAGGCGAGGATTCTTGACGATGCTGATCACATCGTCAAAGTCTCGTGGTCGGCTCGCTCGTAATTTCATCAGAACGAGGTCTTCGGGTGAGCTCATCCAGATCGTCAAACCATGAAAATCGACGGCCCGGCGTCGATCGAGCACAGCGCGATCGAAGGGCCCCAGTGAAAAGACAAGGTCCACGGGGAAATAAATGGCGGTGGGATGCGCGAGTCGTAGGACGACTTCACGAGCCATCGGATTGGCATCGTGCCATGTCTCGTTGATCGCAAATCCAGCTGTACGCAGCAAACTGAGGAACGGCTGCGGATTGTTGCATTGAGCAAGAATAAGAAAGTCCACATCGTAGGTGGCTCGTGGAGTCCCCCAGACACCGAGGGCTAAGGCTCCGATGACACAGTAGGGAGCTTGTGTCGAAGACAGAGCGCGATGAGCCAACTCCACCACTGCGAGGTAGTCGTTTTGAAAAACATCAGGTTGGGTCATGATCCGGAACTAGAGGTGTGGAATAGTCCTACGTGCGCGATCGGATTCCTCTGCGGCGTTATGTAGAGCCGACATCCAGCGGTGTTGGGCATTCGACAGACGACAGACGGCGAGGATGCCTTCGACAGCGGAAACGGGATAATCCGTCGGACTGATTTGCGCCGCGCTTACGTGGAGCTTACGCAGCCAGATCGGCGGGTTTGCGGGATCGAAAGCCATGAGGCGATTGTACAGGAAGGAGGGGAAAAGGCAAAGGCCACGACCGAGGGTGCTCACGGTTACTGAATCATCTGGAGGCCAAGACGGCGGAAGTCCTCATCGAATGCGAAACACGGCACATGATGGAGCAACGTGGTGACCACG
>JAICWG010000203.1 GCA_025934915.1 Nitrospira sp. | reverse complement strand
CTCCATGCGATGCCGGATGGCGGGACTCTTCGTGTCGGCTTGGAGCCTGAGCAACGAATGGTGAAACTCACCATCGCTGATACCGGTCATGGAATTCCACCGGAGGTCATCGGGAAGATCTACGATCCGTTCTTTACGACGAAGGAGTTCGGGAAAGGAACGGGCTTGGGATTAACAGTGGTGAAGGGGATCATTGAAGAACATCAAGGCTCCATTGCCGTAGAGAGCGAGGAGGAGATGGGAACCAGGTTTACCGTCCTCCTGCCGATGAGTCAGTAGCAGGCTGTTGAAAAAATCCGCCATCGGCGTTCTCGCATCGCTCAGAGGCTCAACGTACGGCCTGGGGAAACGCCTGTTCCGACAGGTGATGGGCGGGCCTGGTACAAATTGGTTACGCTTCGCTTCTTCGCTTGCTGCGGTCTTGCTGGACGGCCTTTTTGACCAGCCTGCAGGCCCCGGCGTCTGATCGTGCGTGCTCCGCGCTGGAGAGCACTGTAGCATCCTGCACCGGCCAGCTCCTTTCCGGTCGTGGTGTTTCTCACCACTGTCTGTTTGTCACAATCCATCATTATCAAGATCCCTTTGAATTCAGGCATATCTTGGTTGCCCACTTGTCGGCATCGTCTTTGCTCTCATCCACATAACATTCCAATGGAATCATGTATGGACAGGTAGAGAATGGCGTCGGCGGGAAACAGAAAAACAACGACTGTGCTGATCGTCGAGGATGACCGAGAGATGCGCAGTCTCCTGTGCGATGAATTTTGCGGAATGGGGTATCAGCTACGTGAAGCGAGGAATGGAGACGAAGCATTCTTGACGGTGCTGCAATCCGTGCCGGATCTGATTTTGACGGACCTCCGGATGCCCGCCGGAGGGGATGATTACATCGGTCGGTTGCGGACCATCGCGCCCAGGTGCCCAATTGTCGTGATCACGGCGTTCGGCGACGCGACATTGAAAGCGCAGGTGGTGAAAGCCGGTGCGAACGCCTACTTCGACAAGCCGGTTCGTATTGCCGACCTCAAGAATTGTGTGCAACAATTACTCGATTACGGGAGCATCGGTGGGAGCTGATCGCGCCTGACTGTTTGAATGAGTATAGAAGCGCAGTTCTTTCGCTGCACCGCCTTCATTTCCGTGCGTTAGATTGCTCTCATCCCAGAGGAACGAGATCGCTTTATCTGACTCAGAACGCCTCAACAAACCGGCGCCGACGGACCCCATCATTACCGCGCGAATCGAAGCGATCAAACAGTTGGCACAGGGGCTGTCCGATCGGGTGGCGGTTATGGACCAATCGTTCAACGTCGTGTACGCGAACGAAGCGGCGTGGGCAGTGGACCAGACTGCAAAAACTAACCGATCTCACGCCAAGTGCTACGAAGCGTTTGCGCACCGGACGGACCCTTGCGGGACCTGTCCGGCCATCAAGGTGTTTGAGGCACCAGGGGTGGAGTGCGTGTCTTGTTCGAGTGGAGGAGACGGCACAGCCTGCGGGATGCAGCAGGCTTTTCCCTTAACTTCGAGTCGGGGCGAGGTCGGCTCGATGCTGGTTCTGTTTAAGAGAGAGCAGGTTCCGATGATGCCGGATGTGAAGCCGGCGGAGGCGGAGCATCCACCATCTGCAGTGCGAGAATCGCTGGGCGATCTGATTGGTCGGAGCCCGGCCATGCAGCAGCTTTTCGACATGACCAGCCTGGTGGCGGACAGTTCGGCGACCGTCCTCATTCAAGGTGAGAGCGGAACGGGAAAAGAACTCCTGGCGAAAACGATTCATGCGCTCAGCAACCGGAGGGATCGACCGTTCGTCGTCGTCGATTGCGGCTCACTGCCCGAAACACTGCTTGAAAGCGAACTATTCGGGCATGTCAAAGGAGCCTTCACCGGGGCGGTCGCCAATAAGCGAGGACTATTCGAAGAGGCAGACGGAGGCACCATCTTTCTCGACGAGATCGCCGATACCACGCCGACCTTTCAAGCGAAGTTGCTCCGTGTCCTGCAAGAGGGCGAGATCAAGCCCGTGGGTGGAACCAGGTCGCTGAAGATCCATGCGCGGGTCATCTCTGCCTCGAACAAGGAACTGGTCGAACTGGTGAAGGCCAAGACATTTCGGCAGGATCTTTACTATCGACTAGCCGTGTTGCCTCTGTATTTACCGGCGCTTCGGGAACGGCGAGAAGACATCCCACTGTTGGTCCAAAACTTCGTCGCAGCTTCGTGCGTTCGACACCGCCAAGCGGTGCGACAGGTTGCGGACAAAACGATGAAGGCGTTGCGCGATGCTCCTTGGCCCGGCAATGTCCGACAATTGCAGCATTACATCGAACGGGCCGTAGTGACGACCACCGGGGCATGGCTTGTTTGTGATGACATGGTTTCAGATGGCATCGTGATCGAAGACGAGAGTTTACGGTCAGCGTCGCGTGGGGCTGTGGCTCAGACGGAGCGCACTCGGATCGTGGACGCTTTGCAGAAGACAGCAGGAAACCGATTGAAAGCGGCCAAGTTGCTCAAAATCAGCCGAGCGAGCCTCTACAACAAGCTTCGTGCCTATAGCATCGAATAGCGTTAGTTTGCCCTTTTTCACCTCTTCCTCGGTCGTAATTGTCCAGGCAGCTAGATAGTCCAACCTATTGAAATCTTGAGCAAAGGCCAATCTGTATGCCGGACTGTCCATTTGCTGAGATTTTCTGGTCTGCAGAAACGCGACTGACTGCCTGAAAAGTTCACGATCACCGCTTCAGTCAATGTAAACGCTCGATCCTGATCCCGCGCACGAAGCTTGCTCAACCCACGCAGCAATCGTTGAACTGTCTGACCATGAACCAGGTATATCCTCTAAAATTTGCAAGGGTTGGATCGTAAGTAGGTTTCATTATCACTGTATGACAGAAGGAGGTAGAAAGCATGGCTTCTGAACGGTCCGAAAAAATAGACGCATTTTGCGTATAACACGACTCCCCTCAAAGCCGGCTGGTTTGGCATGCTGGCGATCGGCGTGTTCTGGGTCATGTACCAACGTACCTTCGGGTACTCACACGGGTTAGATTCCATGACACCGGAGTTTGACTCGGTGTGGATGGGGTTGTGGCGATTTAACATCATCGGCAATGCCATCTTCTTCGTCGTCTCGGTCGGCTGGATCTGGATGACCAGGGATCGGAATCTGGCCAACTTGGATCCCAAGCTGGAGTTAAGGCGGTATTTCTACTGGCTTAGTTGGCTGGTGTGTTATATCTGGGGCGTGTACTACGCGGGCAGCTACACATTGGAACAGGATGCGGCGTGGCACCAGGTGATCATCCGAGACACGAGCTTCACGGCGAGCCACATCGTAGCGTTCTATGGGAGCTTCCCCTTAGTACATCACGTGTGGTGTATCCAGTTATCTGTATGCGCAGACGCGATTGCCGCTGTACGGCCAGGCGACGTCGTTCCCATTGGTGGCGGCGGTGGTGGGGCCGATGATGATTCTGCCGAACGTGGGGTTGAACGAGTGGGGCCATGCGTTCTGGTTTGTAGATGAGCTGTTCTCGGCGCCGTTGCACTGGGGCTTCGTGACGTTGGGGTGGTGCGGGTTGTTCGGGGCCGCGGGCGGGGTGGCGGCGCAGATCGTGAGCCGAATGTCGAATCTGGCGGACGTGATCTGGAATGGCGCTCCGAAGAGCATCTTGGATCCGTTTTCCAGCCAGGTCGGGACGAGAGCCAAGACCGGATACTGAAAGTACGGATCATCAGTCGTCGTGTCAGGCCAGAGCCGCCATTGGTCTGATGAGGCCCGGTACTCCATCATCGGAGTACCGGGCCAAATAATGTTTCATCGAATCTCGCACCTGTCGGATAACTTTCCTTCGACGCATTCTTCACTGAAGCAATCGACGAATTATCCTCACCGCTCTGATTTCCTCCCGCATCGATGAATGCGGACTTCACATCCCTCTACAGAGAACGCGCCTACATTCGGCTTGTGCTGTCCACACGTACAGAGCTGGATAGTCAAGAGGTCTCTTCTGTGCCCCTTTTTGTCTTTCGCTGAACGGATGAACGTCTATCAGTGTGGACAGCATAAATGACTGATATCTGAACAATCGAGCGAGACCTCTGTGGTGACTGTCTAAGCCGATGGATTCAGGTGAAAGATAACATTAGGCATTGCTACTTGATGTGACACTCTGTTCATCGCTGCTGGTGCGCGAACGATTCGATCTAGAGACTACGAACAAGCATGGCACGAACGTTGCGGAAATGGCGCACGTATGCAGAGAGGTCCGGCTCTGTAGGTACTGGGTCGTGATTCGCCCTGTCACAATCCAGCGCCGTTCGCCAGAAAGTGAGCGGTTGTCCCGACCGCCACCGGTCAGCGGTGAGAGGGTCACAGGTGAGAGTAACCCCCTCATTTTCTATGCAGGTTGGGTTGGTGACTGTCCCACATGGATGCTCACTGATGTGTGGGTCGGTCGATCAGATCGATCTAACGAGAGAGGAGATTCCATGCAGTGCCAGACGATGAAGGATGTGGAAGAAACCATGAATCGTGTGTTGGCAGAGATGGATTTTGCACAATCAGGCCGGACCTACTGGGAACAGAATGAATGCCTCATTCTCGATCGCTTCATCCCGAAAAAGATCGTCAATCCTTGTCTCACCGAGGTCGAGCTGCTCCGGAAGAACATCTATCGCAATTACGTGCCGGGCCACAAGCAGGGAGGCAGCGTCAGCTATTATGCGATTTGGAATGAGTTGCATGAATCATCCGCCATTATTCCTCTCTATCGCTCGCCCGCATTGCGCCGATTTCTAAGCGACATCGTCAACGAGAAGTTGTTCCTCTGCCCGGAAAACGATCCCCATTCCTGCGCGCTGTACTACTACACGCGGCCGGGAGACCACATCGGATTCCATTACGATACCTCGTACTACAAGGGCAAGCGGTACACGGTCCTGATGGGCTTGATCGAGCGATCCGAACAATGCCGACTGGTGGCCCACATGCCGCAAGCCCGGAACAACGGAGGACGTACAGGAGCAGGCCATTCCGCTTGATCCTGGGTCGCTCGTGATTTTTAACGGCGACAAGTTATGGCATGCCGTCACCCCGCTCGGGCCCCGAGAAGAACGGATCGTGCTCACGTTGCAATATGTGACCGATCAGGAAATGGGGCCGTTTCAGCGCACATTCTCGAATATGAAGGATGCCTTCGCCTACTTCGGGCCGGCTGCCTTGATACATCAGGCTAAGGCAGGGCGGGCATCGATCGGCGGCTCTACGACGTCGTAGTTCGATGCGATGACCGATCATCCAACATTACAATTCCTCGCAGGAGCCGGCGGTGCGTCTCTCAATCGCCATTCCTGAGGCGCAAGCGGTCGAAGCACCGGCTTTACTAAGGCTGGTCAGAATGGCGCCGGCTTGCGACGTAGAGGCCGATGAACAGGGGGCGTTGTACGTTGCCATTTTCGAGGACTTTCCAAAATCGGTCGAGCCCGTTGCACGGCTGATCGAGGAAGCCTGGGACCTGCACGATGTCCGGATCACGCTCGACGGTAGATCCGTCAGGAGTCGCATAAACTTCTATGTCGCCCTCCTCTGCTATCGCCGGAGTCTCGATGCCACGGACCCGGTAGTCTATTGCCTTCAGCAGTCGGCCAAAGTGGGTGCTGACGGAGGGTGTCCTGATCGATCCTGTGTGTCCCACTGTCAGTTTATTTGTTCACGATGTGTGGGAGTATCACGCGATCGACAAGCCGGTTCGGTTCAGATTCAGCTTATGGAACTGGCACGCCACGCGGAAGTGGACTGGTGTCCAAACCTGCGCATCCCGAAGATGAATGTGTGAGCAGGCCAGATGAGACGCTTGCGGTCATGGTGTCTATTGATTGAGCGATGAGCAGATACGGAATTCATTATTCACCATGCGGCCGAGCTCGGCCGCATGGTGCTGTCGATGCGGCAGAGAAGCTCACTGTGGCAAACCCTCAGTGGCTCCGCTGTCTCTCTCAGCGGAACAGGCAGTCCATCCATGAAAAGTCGAGGGCGGAAGCTATTCCTCCAACGTAGCGCTTCGACATTGCCCCGTCACGCCTCAGTTTCCCAATAGACGCAGTCCAAGAAATTAGACAGTGTAACTTGGTGATTTTATTCGCTCGACACGTTGAGATCTCCGTTGTTGTCTCATTCCGTAGAAGAATTCCTCACATTGAAATGATTCCTTCTTCACAGCTCAAGATTCTGTAACGTCGCGCTGCAACGAAAGAATCAGCGCGGATCGGCATTGATGTCGTGGAACGGCACGACGATTGCCCTACTAAAGGAGTGCTGGTGAGGGTTTGGGTGATTTTGGACCGGCCTCCGAATGACCCATTCCTTCGCAAGAAGGAACCCTTCACCAGCTCTTAACCAACCTGAGATGCGAGGCCGGAAGTTGTTCGGAGGCCGGGTCCTACCCAACAGCAATGATGAAGAGAGGATGGGAGACGTGATCATCAATGGGCAGACATCAACAAACCGCCGGATGAGGCGAGTACACCAGGGAGAGGAGGCCGAGATATGAGATCCACTCAGTGTGAATACAGTTGGAGACAGAGGAGAGTCGGCGTGATGCTGCGATTCCAAAGCCTGGCGTTGGCGAGTAGTCTTGCCTTCGCGCCGATAGGATTCGCGGCAGAGCGGCACAGTCATCAAGGAGATACGGGAGAGAGGTCGGCACAAAAGGTCATCTATCGTGAAGGCGGGTCGATCCTGCACGATCGCATGATGGACGAGATCAAGCGACAGCAGGAATTCATCCGAGAGAAGGGCGGCTATACGAGCGGGGCTAACAGTCACATGCTCCAACAAGGCGTGCTCCTGGTTGCGGAGGATCCATCCAAGGTAGCCGTCGCCGACGGAGCGCGCTGCCCGGCGAACGTGCCGGTCAAGGAGTATCACGTCTCGGCGCTCAACATCGAGATCACGTTGAGCCGGTTTCTCGACTACTTTCCCGGTTACATGTACGCGCTGACTGAGAATGTCGAGAAAGTCCGTGCAGAAGAAGCGACCAACAAGGCGGCTCGCGAAAAGGAGAACGATCCCGGCGCCGTGTCGAACGGCTTGCAAGGTGATGCCATCCAACCGCTCGTGATCCGAGCGAACCAGGGCGATTGCCTTAAACTCACTCTCCACAACGACATCGCCGACGAAGCGACGAATCTCGTCATCAATGGGTCGTCGATGGTCGTGTCGTCGACCGGCAAGCCGGCTACCCCGTCTAACTCGGACACGACGGTGGCATCCGGCAAGGCGCAAAGTTTTGAACTTGACATTCCCCGTAGCTCGCTACGGGGTTGGCCTCTCCTTCCGAGAAGTCTTCGGAATTGAGTTCTGTGATACCCCGCAGCTTGCTGCGGGGAGCTTCATTGGTACATCAAGCCCGACACGCAGGAAGGGGCGCGGTTCTTCCGCTCCCACGCCTCGCGCGAGCAGTTCAATCAGGGCTTGATCGGCATGCTCGTCGTGGAACCGCGCGGCTCCCGGTACTTGAGCCCCTTCGACGGCAAGCCGATGGCGAGCGGCTGGGAAGCGATGATCGAAGATCCGAACGGGGCAGATTTCCGCGAATTCGCGATCT
>JAICWG010000276.1 GCA_025934915.1 Nitrospira sp. | reverse complement strand
ATCGATGCGACGATCAACATGGTCAGCGAGTCGGCAGCGGCCGGTATCCGGCATTTCCTACACGTGAGCAGTCTTGCAGTGTTGGCTCAGTCAAGCGGGGAGCCGATCGGTGATCATCATCCGTTGGAGCCGAACAGCAAGGGGTCTGGACCGTATGTATGGGGTAAATTGGAATCGGAGCGGCGGGCCGTTGATCTGGGACAGGAACTTGGCATGTCGGTCAAAGTGATTCGCCCCGGAGCCTTGGTCGATTATCGAGATTTTGATCCACCGGGCCGCCTTGGCAAGCGACTCGGGAACATTTTTGTCGCAGTCGAGTCACCCGCCGACAAGCTTGGGGTCGTCGATGTGGCATTTGCAGGCTGTTGCTTGGCATGGATGGTCGATGCATGGGATGAAGTGCCGAGCCCGCTGAACCTGCTCGATCCATCGTTGCCCACGAAGCGAGAATTGCTTCAACGCCTACGCCAAACCAATCCAGACCTCACGGTTCTCTGGCTGCCGAGATTCCTCCTCGTGTCCCTCTCATGGACGGCCCTGGTGCTGCAAAAGTTGCTAAGACCTCGCAAACCGTCGGTCAACGTCGCCAAAGTGTTCAGTGTCCTGCCGTATGACACCTCAGCCATCGCAATACTTTCTCAACGCATTGATAGCCCCTCTTCCTTCTCATGACGATCTTCGTCGGATCATGTCTCCTGCTGATCCTCGTGCCGCTGACCCTACTGGTCCTGTACCAGTGGTTCCTCGCGCTCTGCTCATTCTTCTACAGTCAGCCGTCGCGCCGAGCCGAAAGGCCGCCAACCCGTTTCCTCTTCATAATTCCCGCTCACAATGAGGAATCGGGAATTGCCGGCACGCTGACAAGTTTTCAACGGTTGGATTATCCACCGGATCGATACAAGATTCTCGTCGTTGCCGATCGCTGTACTGACGGCACGGCCGCTGCCGCCAGGAGGATGGATGTCGAATGCCTCGAGCGTTTCGATGGGAGACCAGGAAAGGGATCAGCGTTGGCATGGGGAATAGAGGAAGCGAACAAAGCTGGGATCGAGTTTGACGCCGTCGTGATCATCGATGCCGACACGCTGGTGGATCGATCGCTCCTCTCGGCCTTCGACATGGAATTTCAGGCCGGTCGCCTGGTGCAGCAAGGCTATAACTACATTTCCAATCCTTGGGCCAGTCCCTTCACGAGAATCATCGCGGTGACCGGCGTCCTGCGAAATGGACGGTACTATGCCGGGAAAACGGTGCTTGGCCTGCCTGGGATGTTGACGGGAACTGGGATGTGTCTCGGTGCTGAGGTGCTGAACCGGCAGGGCTGGACGGCCTTTTCGGTAGGAGAAGATTGGGAGTTTTCTGTCGCGCTTCTCTTGAGCGGGCAGCACATCTATTTCAACCCTGTGGCAAAGACTTTTGCCAAAGAGTCGCAAAACCTTCAACAGGCTTCGCACCAACGGCTGAGATGGGCGAGCGGCCGCTACGCCGTCATGGGGAGCAAAGTCCGGGAATTGATCCGAGAGGGGATTCGGCGTCGCTCCTTTTCCTTGATCGATTCAGCGGTCACGCTGGTGGCCCCGAATTATTCCACTCAGGCATCGCTGGCGTTGCTCACTGTGTTCGGAGGTTTGTTCACGCTCGGCCATCCAGGCTGGGAATACTGTTTCCTTTGGGCTGCGGCTCTCTTGGCCGGAATCGGCGGCTACTTCATGCTGGGCGTGTTCTCCACGGATGCCCCGGCGAAAGCTCTTGCCGGACTTCTCCTTGTCCCTGTGTTCTTGCCCTGGCGTCTCGGCATAGAAATATTGGGACTTCTGGGGTATGGGCGAGGGCATTGGGGCCGGATGTCGAGAGCGGCCTCTTCGCATCACATCAATCGTTGAGGTTTTCTCATGTGCGGGATAGTGGGTGCAGTGCACGAAGAATCAGGCCGCGTTGATCCGTCTCTGGTTCGTAAAATGTGCGCGCTGATTCGCCGCCGAGGACCTGATGACGAGGGGTTCCATTTTGATCCGCATGTAGGGCTCGGCATGCGGCGTCTGGCCATCATTGACGTGAATAGCGGCAGACAGCCGATTTACAACGAAGACCGGACGGTGGCTGTGGTCTTCAATGGAGAAATCTACAATTATCGTGAATTGCGCGAAGAACTTCTAAAACGCGGTCATCGCCTGGTCACGCATTCCGATACGGAATGTATTGCGCATCTGTATGAGGATTTTGACGAAGACTTTGTTGCCCGATTGCGAGGGATGTTCGCAATTGCCGTGTGGGATATCAGGCAACAGAAACTGCTCCTCGCACGGGACCGGTTCGGCATTAAGCCGCTTTATTATTGGCAGGACGGTTCTAATCTCTATTTCGGGTCGGAATTGAAGTGTCTGTTGGCGGTAGATCGATACGATCGACGACTCGATCCTCAGGCGGCGTGGGACTTCTTCACGTACAAATATGTCCCCGGGCCTAAGACTATTTATCAAGACATCGCTGAACTGCCACCAGGCCACATCGCGGTATGGAAGCAAGGCAAGCTCGCGACAAGGAGGTACTGGCAACTCAAATTTTCCCCGGATCGAACCAAGTCCCCGGATTACTATCGAGAGGGGCTTCTCCATCACCTAGAAGAAGCCGTTCGGCTGCATCTTGTCAGCGAGGTTCCTCTTGGATCTTTCTTGAGTGGAGGACTCGATTCCAGCGCGATCGTGGCGCTCATGTCAAAAATCTGCCCGGGCAACGTCAAGACCTTCACGGTCGGGTTCGGCGAGGGCCAACCGGGTGCGGATGAACGACCCTACGCCAGCGCTATCGCGCAACTGTTTAAAACCGATCATTCTGAATGTCTGTATGACAATCCTCAACGCCAGGTCGAGTCAATTTTACCCTCCATGATCGAGGCGTTCGATGAGCCGTTTGCCGACTCTTCGATGATACCCAACTATCTTATCTGCCAAGCCGCCCGTCAATGGGTCACTGTGGCGCTGTCCGGGATCGGAGGTGATGAGCTCTTCGCAGGGTATGAACGGTATCGCGGTGCGCTTGCCGCCGATTCGTTTCAACGACTGCCAAGATTTCTGTCGGATGGGATTAGTGCGGCAGCCTGTGCATTGCCGCATGGCCGATATGGAGGACTCTGGGTTGACCGGATTCAGCGATTCGTGGAAGGGGCGGGCTTGCCGTTGCCCGAACGATATCAGCGGTATCTCTGCGCCTTTACGGAATCGGAGAAGACATCTCTCTTCAGCTCCGACTTCATTGCGCAACTTTTCAAGAGCGGAGGTGGAGTGACTGAACCGGCGATGAACCGGGTTGAGCCCTGTTCTGATCCACTTGAGCGAATTTTGCTCACGGACATGGAAACGTACCTTCCGGATGACGAATTGCGCAAGGCGGATCGCCTCAGCATGTGGCATTCACTTGAAGTCCGAGTACCGTTTTTGGACCATAAGCTCGTCGAGTTCGTCGCGACGATCCCATCCCATCTGAAGCTGAAGGGGTGGGAAAAGAAGCATATCCTGATCCAATGCTTAAAGGGAATTCTGCCCAATTCGATCCTGAACCGTCGAAAGCAGGGCTTTTCGATCCCACTTGGAGCATGGTTGCGAGATCCACTTCGAGCCCTAGTAGAGGCAAATCTTTCTCCCCGCACATTGTATGACATTGGAATCTTCAATGTGCAGACCGTTGAGCAGATGCTCAAGAAACATGAACTCGGCATAAGAAATTATGAAACTCAAATATGGGCTCTCCTAGTCTTCGTTATGTGGTATCGCGCCTTTTTCAGTAAGCATTGACCATAAGTATGGTGGGCGTGGCTATGTATCTGTGCTGAGGGAATCCTTTATGAGGGCATTGCTAATAAGACTTATGGAAAAGATCCTCGTGAGAGACAGACTCTCAAGATTAATCCAACTAGGT
>JAICWG010000082.1 GCA_025934915.1 Nitrospira sp. | reverse complement strand
GATGTTGCCGCGCGCGACGCTGACGCCGGACAGTGGCTTCGATCCGGGTTCGGCATTGGTGGTGGAGGAGATGCATAGAGGAAACGGGAGAGCATCGTCAGTGGCCCACCAGATTCTGGTGATGGCTTGGGCTTGTCCATTGACGACATTGACTGGATCAACCAGCGGTCGGTTCAGACGATCAGTAGTTTGGACTTTCGTCAGACGTACGGCCCACCGCTTATTCGGGTCTGCATCTTCCGCTGCGCCTGTCAGAGGGCCCATGACTTCTTCAAATATCAGAACTCCGCCAGGCTGCAGAGTAGTGAGATTCCCGAGCAGCGTGGCTTCAGTAGCCCCGTTCGCAAGACAGCAGTCGGAGTCGCCCCAGGTATAGAACTGGATTTCATTTTGTTCCTCATAAAGTGTCGAGTCCTGCATGGTCGCGAACACGACCGTGCTGCTGTTCAAAAGCTCGGCGTCTTGCGCCGAATCCGGCTGCACTGTAGTCGGGAGACCGGAAACGCGAGGAAAAACCAGCGTTCCGGATGGGATGACGACTCCATCCGGCGAAACGTTCTTAACGTTCATGTACACCCACACTCTCGCATTGCTGCCTTCATCGATCTTGTAATCGACCAGCTTGGCGTGGCGCCTCAGAGAAATGCGACTTCGCGCGGTGCCGATATACGCTTCCGTCCCGACTGCATCCTGCTGATAACTCAGATGATCCGCGGCATACGCTAGGGCCTCAATCAGCGCGATCCCGATATCGGACGGGTGCAACTCCTTCCACGCCGGTGTCAATACCGCCATCCGATCCAGCATCGCTTGCCGAAAGCTGTCGTAGTCCTTGGCCAGATAATTGATGTCCGGCTCCGGAGTTCTATTCGGCGGACAACAGATGCTTGGCACACAGTCCCCGACCGTGGGGCACCCCGCCTTAAACGAAAAGCTCACAGTAGAAAGCTGTGGGTCGAACCCGTCGGGAGGGTCCGAGGTGGAAGGATCGGCGACGAGCGACAAGGTATAGGCCGAGAAATCGCCGGACTGATTGAGGTCTATGGTCAGTAAGCGGGGTGCGGCATCAGTGGCTGGAGAAACGGAAAGGGCCGTCACCTGGGCGTTTGAAGCGCCACCCGTAATGCGCACCTGGGATGGGCTCAGCGTCAGATTCCGACCATCTTTGAGCAGCGTGATCAGCAACCGCTTGCCGCAATTGTCCGTATCGGTCTCGACCTCTAGATAGTCGATACCGTTGAGCGTCCGGTGTTGCAACACCAACGCACGGCGGTTCTTCTGTGAGCAGAAATACATCATGTCGTCGCCGAGCCGTACACAAATTGTTGCGTCTGCTGCTGGGCGGTCTGAATGATCATGTAGCGGACCGTAATCAGCAGCGTCGATTCCTGCACCTCAACATCGACCGAAGCCACGCGGATCACGTCCGAAAGCCACTGTTGCAAGGAGGCTTTGATGACTTGCTGTTGCGTGGCCGCCAGCGCATCGCTCAGCGGTGAGAACACGAGTTGAGCAGTACCGGTGCCGAATGTCGGACGATTGACGCGTTCACCGGGTGAGGTCAACAAAATCTGCTCGATCATGTCGCGAACGTGCCCGGCGAGATCGGTCTGCGCCGTGTGAGCGGTGTTATCGAAGCCATACGGGAACTGCACGTTCATACGGTCCTCACGTCGCGATCACCCGTGTCTGCATGGCAATTGGGACGAGCGGCGTGCCCGTGGGAATGCAAATCGCCTGGCCGGTTTGAACGACCAGCGGCTGCCCGTTCGACATCACGCGCAGGGTTCCCACGATCCATTGCCCCGTGACACAGGGAGGAAGCGGTGGCGGCACCAAAGGACACCCGGCCACCGTCCACGGAATGGAAAGCAGCGCGGTCGGCTGACCGCTGAGCAACACTCGCGGATTGGGTGCTGTCGGCAAGGCTTGTCCTCCATGGCTGCACATGACCGTCGCGCCCTGATGCAAAAGAAATCCGGCCATTGACCCACCTCCCGGCTAGATGATTTGTAAAGCCCCTTCATTGACCGTCACGCTCGGACCTGTGAGAAGGATCGTGGCCCCTTGTCCGTTGGTGATGGTAATTCCTGTATCGTTGACCATGATCATGGCCCCGGTCGCCGATTTCAGGAGCAAGCCGCCGGTCGGACCGGGCACATCGCTGATCATCACAGTGTTTTGCGTGGTCGACTGGATCACGATCTGCTGGACTCCCGGCGGCGCCGCCAGCGCCAGCGCCGGCACCTCTGTTGCCGATCCCCAGAAGCATCCCGTCCAGATGGGATAGTCGCTGTTCCCTTGCTCAAACTCGATCCACACGCCGGATCCAACAGGCGGAACGGCAAAGAAACCGGACTGAATCCCAGCAAACGGCACACAGGGCATGGCCCACGTAGAGGGCAGTATGTTCGACACATCCGGCACCTGCACCATGAGACGGCCCATCTGTAACGGATCGACGTTGTCGATCACCGTGCCTCGATATTTGCCGAGAAATTGTTTCACGTCCGTCTTATCCCTATGCTCAGAACGGCATCGTCGGAACGGCCGGCACATTGGAGATGATGGCGTTCCGCTTGAGCGTGAAGTCCTGCTTGTGCTCGCCAAGCTTCATTCGATGTTTGACGGTGTCAACGTAATAGAGCCCGTCGAATCCCACCCCCGCCCCTCGTAGACCGACAAGCTGACGCGCTTTGAGCAAGCCGCCGTAGCGCAGCACATCGAGCGTGCCGTCCGCACTGACGACATCGGCCGCT
Source organism: Nitrospira sp. (assembly GCA_025934915.1). Classification (GTDB taxonomy): domain Bacteria; phylum Nitrospirota; class Nitrospiria; order Nitrospirales; family Nitrospiraceae; genus Nitrospira_D. The sequence goes on along the minus strand of JAICWG010000082.1, from coordinate 14,370 downwards.
TCCGACGCTCTCGCCATGCCGCGCATGACGGCCTGGGCCGGAGAGAGCTTCGCGGTATCTTCCATCTCCTCAATTTTCTGCGGCACTGGCACAAAGGCGCCCAGGGGTGGATCGAGCGGATTGACGGGAGGGATTGGCAAGGGCAGCACCATCTTGGTCGTCGGCTCTTGAATAAAGATCAGCGGCAGAATGGAATTTTGAGGCTCGTAGCGAAAATTGAGGCTTTCCACGTTGGTCCATGCGTCCATATTCACGTTCAGTGCAGGTTGCGGAATGCCAATCTTAATTTGTGGCCCCCAATAGGCCTGACTGGTCCCCGGTAATGGCCCGGGCTCGATGTAGAACACATATCCGGCCTCATGAGCCAACTGTTTGATGTACTTCAGATCGGTGCCCTTCTGAGTGGGGATTTTATCAATGGGGAGTTCAATGTCCGGAGTGATCACCGGAATCACTTCCGGGACAATGCCGAACATGGCGTACTTCGCGAGGATCGTGAGTACGCGCAGATCGGGAGTTAATCCCGGATACGGGAGCCCCGAGAAGTCGATCAAATCCATCATGGCGGAGAGGTCCTTGCCGGTGACCACCAGCTTGGAAGAGCCTTGCATGGCGTCCGGCACTACTTCGTGATGCGTGACGACACCGTCAATGAGCACCTGTGGGAATGCACCGAAGGTGGCCATCAGCACCACTCGGATGGTCGGGACCGGCGAGCCGGCCAACAGCAGGAAGAACGATTGAAGCGGCGATCGGTTGGAGAGTGTGAAGTCGAGCTGAAATCCACTGTCACCGGTCGCCGACACATGGGCTTCCACGGACGTCAGCGCATCCATCAGTGGTTTCGGCGCGGGGACCGGCTCCATCGGGCCGACCAGCAGCGTCAAGTAGAGTGGACTACCCATGTCGCACTCCCGAGGGAATACCCAAGGCAAGCGGAATCTGAATCGTTCGACCCACCTGGTCCTGCGCGGTGAGCGCATCGGGATCCATCGCGCCGTTCGCGTCGCAAATGATCCAAAACAGAATCGGATCGCCCAGGAAGGTAGCCGCCAGATTGTCCAGCCGGTCGCTATCGACGACCACATGGTTCCGCAAGGACGTGTAGATATCTGGCTGTGGAATGATGCGGCGCTCTAGATAAGCGATCTGCAGGCCATCCGCACGTGTGAAAGTCTTCGCGGCAAAGCCATAGTACCGACTGCTGAGATTTGTCGGTCCGCCGGTGCCCGCCGCGCCCAGCACCATCGATTGAAGCGCCTTGTCCATAGGCCGAACCTTTCCTCAGCGCGTAAGCAAAGCCAGCGCTTCCTTTTGAAGCTGATAGACCATATAGAGCGCACCGACAGGATTGAGAAATCCTACATCATTGACGTTCAGCACCCGCATGCCCAACGAGACCTTCGCACGAATCGGATTTAACTGAGGATCGAAGGCCTCTTCCGTGATATCGAGATCGGTGATGCGCACCGGTGTAATCCGAGTTTTGCTCCAGACAAAAAGTGTGAGCGCCGACTCCATGGGTAGAATCTCAATCGTACCCACAAACGACAGCACCTCATTCGCGATCAGCTCTGCGCTCGATGGATAGACCAGCAGCTCCAGCGCCGCCAGCTGTGGTTGGATGCCGAAGTTGATCGTATTGGAATCGCCGGTCGCGAGCTGATCAGTCGCATCGATCTCGATAGCGCACTTGATCGTCTCAATCGGCGGCCCTTTCAGTCGCAGCACCTCGCTCCTATCCGGCTCCTCCCCCACGCTCTGCGGCTTGAGCGACCGCGTCACCTCGTCCGGGTTGTACTGAAAGGCAATCGTGCCCAACGGAATGCCAAGGTTCGGGTCGAGCGAGACAATCGCGCCTTTTAAGAGTCGAGGAGAAACAGGCATTTCATGCTCCTTCGATGCTCACGAGGTCAGCAATTGTGAACCTCGGGCGTGGTGTTGACCCGATCTGTTGAGGCGTAGACATCCAGGGAAAGATCAATACACAAATCCGAGAGCTTCCCCAACAAATCGAAGCTGAGCATCTCGCCAGAGTTACCGTTAGAAAACCATCCCACGAAATATTCTGACCTGCCACCACCGGTCCTTATCCATTTGAAAAATGGTTTGTGGGTTGCGAGCCCTGCAGTAAAGTTCGCCAGAAAGTCGGCGAGCCCGAGCCCAGCTGGGTGTTCGAGGGCACAAGACCAGTAGGTCTTCTCGTATACGCCCTCCAGGGGTTTCCCTTTGGGAGAGATTCTTCTAGACCCTGCCTTCCAGCTAATATCAGGAGGCATCGACAGTTTCTCTGAAATTTGCTCAGGGTCAATGCTGGGGTGTTCCAGACGAAGAGAAACTTTGTATTCGAACGGATTCATGTTGGAAGCCTCCGGTTCCGGCCGGGTAGCGTTGGCCTTCATGCAAAAACAAGCACCCCTGCTCCTCCTCCCGTCAGAAGGAGAAGAATGACTCCAATGGCAGCACCAGCCGCAATTAGAGCCCAAACCCAGGCAGGGAGCGCCTCTCTGGGCAGGTAGTCGGTAAAGGGGCCATGATTCTCGGCGTTCCCCTCACCATCACTGGTGATTACTTCTCCCTGAGGAGAAATACCAACCCAGTCTTTAGGGCCGGCGCCCACTCCATCTTTTATTTGATGTATTTTCTCCTTGTCCAGGCCGGATTGGTCAATTGGCCGTGTGCCCGGCGGTGCGTTTTTCGGTTTAGATTGTCTCGATCTCTCTCCGCTATTCCCGTTTCGTTGTAACCCCGCTGGGGCAGTACCCGTGTGGAGTACCAGCCTATCTCCCGGGTACACGGTGTCCAACTGATCCCTGCCATGTGAGTTTGATCGCGACACAACGGCATTAGCAATACGATTAGCTTCGAACTCTCGGAGATCATCGGCATGGCTCATGTTCGGCCGCTCATCCAATTGCACATGAGCTTGTTGCACCACGTGGGTCAGCTCATGTGCCAGGAGTCGCCTGCCTTGGTTTGTCTGAGGTGAGTACTCCTCTGCTCCAAACACGATGTTTGGCCCAATCGTAAATGCCCGTGCATCCACCGCCCTTGCCGATTTAGCGGCCTTCGCGTCGGTGTGCACCCTCACTCGACTGAAATCGTGACCAAAGCGCGGCTCGAAGAAGTCGCGCGTCTCCTCGTCTAACGGCTGGCCAGGTGAACGCAGCACGTCATGGACGATCGGCGGAACGGTGGAAGACCCGGTTGGGCCAGCCGCACGCCGCTGCAGAGCCATTGGCTTCTTATTGCATTCCGCGCATTGGCCTGTCCGCAATGAGCCACCGCAGGCACACTTCCGTTGGATGAGATCGCCGGACTGCGGCGAGACAACTGAACCGCGCTGTGATCCGGCATTCGTTTGAACTTGGGTTCTGATCGTAATCTCCCGCTGGCCTGCCGCCCTTAATGCGTCAACGTAGAACAATCCTTGCCGTACTTGGCCACAGCCTCCGGCCTGTTGTTGGCCACGATCCACTCACAGTGACGCCGTTCCCCCACTACTGAGCAGGGCAAGCCGGGACTAAGAGCACAGTTGTTTTCCGTGCATGGCGGATACTTGATGCAACAGAAGCAATCAACACCTTTATCCTCCAAGATGCGAGTGAGTGCCGGCCCGTATTCTGTTGGACCGGGATCGACGTAGTAATTAGCCATGATGTCGTTCACGAAACCTGATTTGCTTTTTCTCCGAGTGAAGGGGATATCCCAGTATTTGTCTCCCTGGCCCATGAGATGTCCAACTTCATGGGCAATTGACCGATCATCCTCATCCTGAGCCCAGTCCCCACTATCAATAGCCGTGTTAGTCTGCGATCGATATCCCGGCTCCCTGACATAGGCGCTGTTTGCTTCCGGCACTTTCCACCACCAGTTGATATCTGGATGGGCCGTAACCGACGCCGCGACCTTCGTTGTGCAAGTACCCACACTGTTTCCAAAACATGACGTCGTTCCTTTCCAAAGGCTGTTGAGCCAGCCTTGCCATTTTGCGGCCAACACGGGCGTGGCTTGGGAGCCATAGATGCCGAGATCCATCTCCAGAACAACCGAACAGCCAGAGCGTGCAGTCATTCCGATTTTGCGTTGCATCACCAGTTGCGGTACACCCTCCTGCTGAACTACATGCGTCAGCTCATGAGCGAGCAGCCGCTTGCCACTCAGGGTGCCGGGTGCATACTGCCCCTCACCAAAGACCACATCCCGCCCCACGGTAAAGGCCAATGCGTTCACGGCCCGTGCTGAGGCGGCTGCCCGCTCATCAGTGTGAATACGCACCTGGCTGAGGTCGAAGCCTGGAACCGCCGTTTGCTCGGCATGCGCATCCTCCAGTATGGAATTCGCCGTCCGCTCTGCTTCTGCTTCGGCTGCATCGTGCGGCTCATTGATTGCCAGACCGGTTTGTTGCGCTTGCAACCCGCTGGTATGAATATGCACTCGGCTAAAATCGTGACCGAACCGTGGTCCGAAAAAGGCGCGCGTCTGGGCATCCAGCGGCTGACCTGGAGAGCGAAGCACGTCGTACACGATGGGCGGTACTTCGGCGGGGTCGGCGAGGTTAGTTGATTGTCGCTGCAGAGCCATTGGCTTTTTGTTGCACTCGGCACATCCGCCTGTTGCCAATGAGCCGCCGCAGGCACACTTCCGTTGCAGCGTTCCAAAAGGCACAGGCATGAGAGACGGTGTGGGTATACCGCTCGATTTCATTGGTATGTGAGCTCGCATGCTCATGGGCGTTGAGCATCCCTCGGTGACACGGCACTCGCTGTGTGGGCTGATGGTTCGTGATGCAAGCTTTCGTAAACGGTCTTGGCTATCAACATTCCGGTGGCCTGAGGCTTTAGCTGCCCTTTAGCGTTAAACGCTCCGCCGGAAACCTGTTCGACCGCAAGATTCTTCTTCAGCGACCCTGGTATGCCTTTCTCATTCATCAACCGCGCCAGTTCTTGCTCTACCGCGGCTCCAATCCGTCGCCTATCCTCAGACGAGAATCCGTGCAGTACGAGTTCCTCAATGTGAACTGCGACCGACGACCGATTTATATTTGGCAGATCCGGCGCTTCCTGTCTGTCTCCAGCCTGCTGTGGTCTCTTCATCAGTTCAGTTCCTCGTTATGCTCCATACTTTCTTTTTATACCCACCCGGCGATCTCCGACTCCGCCAGCGGCTTCTCGAGTTTGGCGAATTCACTATGCGTGGCGGACAGCACATGCGACATGCGAACCGGCTCACCGGCATCCGCCGCGAGGAAGGCTGCGCCCAGCGCAATGTTGCGGATGTGTCCCCCGGCGGCGTTCAAGCGAGCCAGGCGATCGATCCGCAGTCCCTCCGTCGGCGTCTGCTGGGGAAAGATCCGGCGCCAGATGTCGGCCCGCTGCGCCGCTTCGGGAAACGGGAATTCCACGACAAATCGAAGGCGACGCAGGAATGCGGGATCGAGAGCATCCCTCCGGTTCGTCGTCAAGATCGCGAGGCCGCGGTAGTCCTCCATCCGTTGCAGCAGGTAACTCACTTCAATATTGGCATAGCGATCATGGCTGTCTTTCACGTCACTGCGTTTCCCGAACAAGGCATCCGCTTCGTCGAACAGCAGGATGACCCCACCCTCTTCCGCCGCGTCGAATACGCGGCGCAGATTTTTCTCCGTTTCGCCGATGTACTTGTTCACCACTTGGCTCAGATCGATGCGGTACAGGTCCAGGTGCAACTCGTTCGCGAGCACTTCGCCGGCCATTGTTTTCCCTGTTCCGCTCGGACCGGCAAAGAGCGCGCTGATGCCGACGCCCCTGGAGCTTTTGGATGCGAAGCCCCAGGTCTCGTAGACCTTCGCTCGATGGCGGACATGGATGGCGATCTGCCGTAGAATGTGCCTTTGCTTTTCAGGTAACACCAGATCATCCCACGTCGCGGCGGGCTCAACCCATTGCGCGAGCCCTTCTAAGCGAGGCTGAGCCTGCAACCGACAGGCGTTCCACAATGAAACACTCACCTCTCTGTCGGCATCTGGTGTTTGAGAAGCGCCTGATTCAGGTTCCTCCAGATCATTGCTCAGGCTGAGTGCTTGGGCCGCAGCGGCATAGATCTTCGACGCACTGAGGCTGAAGTGAGACGCCACTGCCTCCACCTTCCCATTGAACGTGGAGGCCTGTGGCCCGAGTGCGTCGTTCCACAGCTGAACCTGCTCCGCTGAGCCGGGCTTCGGGACGTCGAAGGTAAGGGCTGCACGGTCGATCGGTTTAGAGCGATCGCGCCCGGAAAGCAGGAGAGGCGTTCGAATCGTCTCCAGAAAACGACGGATCGTCGCTTCCGCCGGTGGATCCGGCGGTTCCGCGTCATCCTGTTCGAGCAGCAAGGCGGTGGGCATCAGCACTGCCTCGCGCTCCCACAGCCGCAGAAACAGGTCGAGGTCAGATGTGGTACGAGGCACGTTATTGGTGGAGATCCTCCGCATGGTTAGTTTGAGCCTCTCACATGCCGCAGCTGCGACAGCTCGCCTCGATCCGGGATCGATGCCGCATAACTGGATCACTGGCCAAACTGATTGCCCGTGCTGAGGCCAACTGACCGCAATCAGATCCGCCAGCTCACGTTCTGACTTCGGTAAGACGCCGGTGGAGCTCACCTCCTTCGTGAGACCCCGCACACGTTCGTCTAGCGATGAGACGCCTGCAAGAAAGTGGAGGATACGTTCGTCTATTCGGAGCGGGCTCGTAGTCAACGTGTCGCCGGATATCACCTCCACGAGTCGCCAATAGCGTAATGGCCGCGCCGGCAAGAGAGCGCTCCAGTGCGCATCGTCGAACGCCGCCAGCGCCAAGCTGAATGTTGGGAGTGAATGGCCAATATCTTTTGACGCTTCGCGATAGAGGCCTACGAAGCGAGAATCAAGGTCAATACCGGCGCACATCAGCAGGATCTTCCGCTCGAAGTTTGAAAGACCAAAGAGCGAACAAAGCATGTCAAGTGCCGGTGGGGCCTGCATGGCGGCACGAACCGCCTCAGACGAGACCACGGCGGTGGCAACAGCATCCTTGTCCGTCACCGGAGGTTGCTCTGGCAGGAGAAACCTCGTGAGGCTTGCGCGCATGTCGGAGAGTGCCCCCATTAAGTAAATTTGGTTGGCCTCTTCCCAATTGTAGGTGGACGTCTGATTCATGGGATCGTGACCGTTGGGCCGAATGTCGAGCTACTAGGGTCTAGATCCAGCGGGCTTTCCGCGCCGTCGATCATGACCCGGATGAAGTATTTCGTATTACCGCCTTTGATGTTAGTCAGGTTTTTAAAAGTCAACGTATTCGAATTTGCCAACACCGGAGGAAGCAAGAAGGTGTACGACGCAGGCGTCTGAGGAGGCGGACTTGTGGCCTCGTTGAGCAGAAGCGTTGCCCGCTGCCCCTGCTGCACCGTCGGAGCGATAGTCACGGCTATTTGCGTCGACGTAGCGGTTTGTGGAGTAATGACAGGATGCAACACAAACGGCGCCACATTAGACTCGAAGCCGGAATGGGGTTGCGGCGGTGTCCCCATCTGGATTTGTTGGATGACTTGCAGGCCTTGCACACCTGCCGGCACGCCAGAGGGGATCGGCAAGACAATCGCCATGTCGGTCACGGTGGGCGGCGTCACCACCAGACTTCCAATCCGAACCAACGTCACGTCGCTGAGCAACTGACTGCCTTGCACAACAAGCGTGCTTGTAGGGAGGATCGACTTATCCGCACCTTCCTTGGCAATTACACGTATAATCGCCGGGTAGCGGAACGGTGTCACGTAGACGTTACGAACCTGCACGGGGAGCGCTTCCTGCGGTGTGTCGTCGCTTTCGATCAGGACGACCGAGGCCTGATAAGCCACGGACAAGCTGTATTCCACTTGGAAAAATGCTGACCACAGTTTGGAGAACTCTTCCAGTGACAGCGCCGTCGGAATAAATTTCACCCGCTCCACCTGACTATCCAATCCGGAGCCTGCCAGAAAGCCATATTGAACGGCTGCGGCTTGAATGTTCTTGGTCGAAAGGAGCGGTTGAGCGTGCAGGGTGCCGGCGACCGCTCCCAGCATGCGTTGTGGTTCGAGTTGCTTCTCGTCGCCATGAAACGTAAATAAATAGTGAAGATCGAGCGCCACCTGCGGTTTTTGAACCACGGTTCCATCCGAGCGGCGAGTGGGCAGGTCTGCGTTGCGATAGGCAGCGTTGGGAGTAACTTGATAGAGGTATGCATTGACCAGTGCACTCCCTGACCCGCCACCCGTGCCGTTGGGGCGATTGAACCCGACGGTGGCCCCACTGACCGCATTCGTTACAGGTCCCTGCAAGACCTGCTGCAAGGCCGCAGTGACGGTCGCGATGGCCAAGTAGTTGCTCATCGCCGCCCTCGGCTGGGACGTTTGAGATACTCGTCCAGCGTGATAGCTCTTCTCGACTGCGCCGGCTGCGCGTGGCGGACCGGTGCGTTGGAAAAAACGGCTCGTACATCGACCCTGCCAATCGTCACGCGGATGACCGGCTCGGTTGAATTCGAACGTGGAGCGGCAGCGAAACCGGTGACCGGCTGGCTAAGACCGGGGGGCGGTTCAATTGTCCGGCTGACCTTAGATGCGGGGTGAGTGATTGAAGCGGTCGGAAGTACTGTCTGCGAAGTTGGGGGGCGCTGTGAATTTGGTTGCGAATGTGAAAAAGTGGGCTTTCTTTCCAATGGTAGCGAATGCTGATCCCTCCTAAGGCCCTTCATACCGTCCGTGGATTTGCTCTCGCTGCCACTTGGGATTATTGTGGAACCGATCGTATTTCGCTGCAGGTTGCTCAATCGCGGAAGTGATTGCGCACCCGAGAATTCAGGGATGAGTGATGATTTCGGCTGCGAGATGGGAGTATGCCGTTCATGGAGAGGACTGTGTGAACGCAACAACGTCCGATGAAATAACGATTCCGATGGGCTACTGACTGTTATTCCTCCTGTCTGATTGCCCGCCCCTGCCTTGATAGTCTCAGGTTTACCGAAATCTCGAGAAGGAAGATCGGAAACCGAGGGTCGTCGTTCGCGACGCTGATGATCTGTCGATGCCTGGGCCCCGCTCGCTGAAGCACCTTGTTGGAATACTTCCTCATCACGATCATCAGCAAAGAAACCAGACGCAACGGTCAACTTACTGCCTATACGATACAGCTCAAACACCGATGGCACACGCGGCCGGATCGTCTCGGCCAGTCCCATGCTTCGAAGTGCGAGATTCGTTAGAAAATCGCTCATCCGCCCACCGCTTGCAGATAAAATTGGCGTCGCACAGGACTCAGAGTCACAATGTCTCGTTCGTTCCAGCCATAGGCCGATGCCAGGACATGCACATCACTCAGCATCCGCCGTGCCCATGCGTCGATCTCCCCCCACAGGAACGACACAATGTCAAAAGTCGACTGCCACTGATGCGCACAGTTGGGACAAGCAATGCTCAGGCGCACATCGGCCAGCGCGTCGATTTCTTCCATACGATGCACCACAGCGTCGGCCACTTCGAACGGCAGATCCTCGGGCGGTACCGCCTGCCCGCCTCGTTTAATAGAGACCAAGCACCGTCGCAAGATGGCATAACTCGCTGCAAGTGGGTCCTTCTCTCCTGCTGCTTGGATGGCGTCCTGGCTCGTAGGAAGTCGGAACTCGATTTCATAGCCCTCGGCGGACAACGATAGTGTTTCGAGTTGTTCTTCAGGGGGCTGCACTGAATGCATCTCCGTTGTGAGGAATGTCAGCTCAAGACTTTCGCAGCAACGCGGGCAGTTCACGACCCCCATCATCTCTAAGCCGAAGAGCGACTCTCGCAGTTTCAGCAATTCCGCATCACGCCGGCCAATGTTCAGAGCACCTAACACTTCTTCAGGCGTATCGGTGCACCCTGACGCAAGGAGCGCACATGCACGCTGAACCGGCATGAGCGGGAGGCCTCGTTCCCATACCTCTAACAATTCTGCAGCCGATAACATAGCCTGTGCCTATCCTGTGGGGACAGTAAAGGAAGGCTCCGTCGGTTCGGTGACGGCAATATCCCGCTCCCATCCCTCGTTCTCCAGCTTGATGTGCTGAATGGCGACGGCATTCGCATTGGCATCGAAATCCGGCAGAGCTTGGTACTCAGAGACCCAGCAGCGGTGCACGTTATAGGCAAGTGCTTTCTGACCCGCCTCGTTGTACACTTCGATGATGAGGTCTTTGCGGAAGTCCTGGAGCGACACTTCGGCTCCAAGTCCCGCGCCCAGTTGCCATACCTTCCCCGCCCATTGCTCGAACTCTCTATCGTGGGTCACTCCGCGTTCGAGCGTGATCGCGTCGAATTCATTACGGCCGGGCGACTTGCGGCTGGTCGACGGATCACCCCCGTCGCGGTGCTTGACGACCTCCGTAGTCCGTTTCAGCCCGGTGACCTTGCTGATACCCGCCACATACTTGCCGTCCCACTTCACGCGAAATTTAAAATTCTTGTAAGGGTCGAAGCGCTTCGTATTGACCGTAAACTCTGCCATTCATCCCTCCCTCCTTACGCGGCTTGTCCGGCCATTTGCTGGATTTGAATAATCACGAACTCGGCCGGCTTGAGCGGGGCAAACCCCACCAGGATATTGACGATTCCGAGATTGATATCGTTCTGAGTCGTCGTCTCACTGTCGCATTTGACGAAGTACGCCTCTGTGGGCGTCTTGCCCTGGAAATAGCCCTTCCGAAAGAGATCTTGCATAAAGGCGCCGACGTTGAGCCGGATCGCCGACCACAGCGGCTCATCATTCGGCTCGAAGACCACCCACTGTGTTCCGCGATAGAGGCTCTCCTCTAGGAATAAAGCCACGCGACGCACTGGAATGTACTTCCACTGGTTCGCTTCTGCATCGGCTCCTACAAGCGTCCGCGCTCCCCACAGGACCGTCCCATAGATTGGGAAGGTGCGGAAGCAGTTCAAGCCAAGCGGATTCAGCGCTCCGTTTTCGGCGTCGGTCAGTTTGTAGACCAAGCCCTGAACGCCGGACAGCGTGGCTTCCGTTCCCGCCGGGGCCTTGTAGACGCCTCGTGCCGAATCGATCCTGGCATAGAGTCCCGCAACGACGCCGGAAGGAGCGAAGGTGCGAAGCTGAAAGCCGTTCAGCGGATCAGGCAAACGTAGGCGAGGGAAGAAAGCCGCGCCGTTTGCGTCATGCACGCCAAGCGTGGTGGTTTTCCAGTCAACTGCTGAGGAGACAGTATTGACGTTGGGTGGCGCATCGACCAATAGGAAAGCTCGTCGGCTGTCGCACATCGCAATCGCGGCACTATAAATCGCATTAGGGTCCACAGTGCTGTCCAATGAAGACGGATCGCCGGCACTCGGCCGCGTGGCCTCCGGGATGCTCAATAGATTAAACAGGTCTACCTTCTCCAAAGCGTAGAGCCCAGTGAAGGCAGCAGGATCGCCAATCAGGTCGCTTGTACCTGGAAGGCCCGTGCCGTCGGAGCCGAGGTCGGAACTCGTTTGCTGCTTCCAGGCGTGATTTGTTCCGAGTGCGTAATGGGCAACATTCTCGTTGACAGACGCACTAAAGCCCAGAGCGGCCGAAGCGTCAGCTAGCCCGCTCACACCGGGCGGTACGCCGATTGTTATCACTGCATCGGGGACTTGTGGCAGCATGGCATTCACTCTGATCACCTGACCGCTGCCAATGCCGGATACGGAGCACTGCACCGAAGCCCCTGGCATCTGCACGCTGAGCGCGGCGGTGAGCGCTTTTTGGAGCTGTGAAGCGAGTCCAGAAACACTTAATGAGAGCGGAGCATTCTTCGAAAAGACTTTTACGGTAATCGGCAGCGGGGGCAGAGCGGAAGGCAACGAGACATTTAACTGGACACCACAATCGTTCGCCGCAGTGGTGTTGGATAGTGTAGCCGTAGTCGATGCCGTGGTCGAACCTGCAAATTTGGAAGCTACAGTCAGGTTGGTGTCAGTCCTAATCGCGCTAACCTGATAGAGTGTTTGGGTCGGATCGGAGGCGAACACCAGCCACTGACCGACCTTCAGCGCAGTTGTAAAGGTGGTGCCAGTCCCGGTCACAGTCGCAGAGCCATTCGTCAGAGCTACCGTACCCGAGAGTGCCGTCGAACCACCTAATGTATTCGTGACGTTTGAGATCGTCAAAGCAGTCCCGACCACACCTGTTACCGACGGCGCCGTAGAGGGTGCACCCATTACTTGCACATTTACGAGCTGCGAGCCGTTATCGGCATCATTCACCACGGCCGCGATGTAGTTCTTCAGGCTGCTATTCAAAGACAGATGGGGAAATGACTCGGAGGTGCCACCTACAAGATTAATGACCGTCAAGTTGAATGCTGTTGGGTCAACAATCAGCGCCGCTGTTGTCGAGGTCGTAGTCGTGCCAGCGAAGTTCGGGCTTAAGGTTAGGCTTGTGTCGCTGTTAATCGCGTTTATCTGATAAAGCGTCTGGGTGGGGTCCGAAGCGAACACCAGATATTGGTCTACTTTCAGGGTGGTTGTGAAGGTTGTGCCCGTCCCCGTAACGGTTGACGAGCCATTGGTCAAAGCGACAGTACCCGGCAGCGGCTGCGCAAGCCCGTTATAATCCACATCAATCAGCAGCTCGCCATTTGCCCACGTGCCGCTGCTCAAAGCCGTGAAGGCCATGTTGCCAAAGACAACCTGCGCGCCCTTGGCGCTTGTCCGTGGAGTTCGGACGACGTAGGCTTCCGTGCCGCCGTTTCCAAAGAATTGCTGGACTGCGTAACTCAACTCGCTATCGGACGCGAGCCCGCCAAACAGCCGTTCATAGTCGGCAAAACTGAAGATATGCTCCGCACGATTGTCGATGCCGTGTGCCGTGTAGCCCACGAAGGCGGCAATCGAGGTTGCCACACCGGTGATCGGATGGACTGGACTTACCAATTCCTCAATGTATACACCTGGGTAGGTTGGTGTGACGGGCATCGGAATCCTCCTTTAAGAGTGAGCACACTCCCAGATCTCTTTCTTCTTTGGCCGCGAAGGAATCTTCCTTTCGCCTTCATTATCTGCTCGTTCCGGCCTTTTCAGTCTTTCGGGATGTTCCCGAAGGTCCGTTCGTACTGATCGATTGATTCTCCTATAAGATCACGCAGTGTCTGGGCATACTTCGGGCTCGTGATAACCCTCGTGTGGATCTGCGCCTTCTCGCCTTCCTCGTATGCCTGCCCAAAGTCGAGCAGAAACTCGAAGGCGTTGTGGCCGATCTCGAAGTAGTTCGCATACCGCCCCTCTGGTTCGACGGCATTCACTAAATCACGGTCTTCAGGCGTCATCGTACTGGTACTCGTGCAAGAATAATTCGACACCAAACACGATTTCTCTCTCGCTTGTAGCAGCTACTATCAAAACCAATGCCCGCTGCAACCTTAACCACCGCCCGGAAGAACTAACGTGAGTTCAAGCGGTTCGCAACGGGTCGACTATTTCAATATCGGCAGGAATCGGAGCACTGTCACAGGAGATGTGACACTTCATTAAGTTGATCGCAACACACTGGCTTGTGGAACATGGCAGGAAAATTGGGAAAAACGCTAGATGTGGGGTTTCATGAGCATGTGTCACACCCTGTGTAACAGATGTTGACAGGAAAGTTACAGATGTCTTTAGGGAATAAGTGGACTTGTTAAATGGTCTTCTTTGAGGTGATGATTGGAGGCGATGAAGCGAGGTGGTACTTCTCGATCTTGCGATACAGGGTCATCCGCGACCAGTGCAGCTGGTGAGCGGCCTTGCTCTTATTCCAATTCGTCGCGAACAGAACGGCGATCAGACGATCGCGCTCGGTTTGCCGAGGCACCTCCTCCTGAGGTTCAGGACTCAACGGCTCGGGAAAATCCTCGACGTCGATCCATCTTGAAGGATGGTTGACCATAATGGCTTCGACAAGATTTTTCAGTTCCCGCACGTTGCCGGGCCATTCATACCGAATCAAACAGGTCAGGGCCTGTGCGGTGAACCCTTCCACCTTGCTCCCGAACCGACGATTCAATTCTTGGAGATAGTGTGTGAGCAGCAGCGGGATATCCTCTTTTCGTTGGCGCAAGGGAAGGAGGTGAAGCGTCGTCACGTTGAGCCTGAAGTACAGGTCCTGGCGGAACTTCCCTTCTTTCATCAACCGCTTCAGATCTTGATTCGTGGCCGCAATGATCCTGATATCCACGGCGGCGCTTCGGTTTCCACCGAGCGGGCATACGACCTTGGTCTCAATGGCCCGCAACACCTTTGCTTGCGCGTACAAACTCATATCGCCGATCTCGTCGAAGAAGATCGTTCCGCCGTTCGCCTGTTTCAACAACCCCTCTCTCATCGTCAGCGCCCCTGTAAAGGCACCTC
>JAICWG010000127.1 GCA_025934915.1 Nitrospira sp. | reverse complement strand
GCAATAGATCGATCGGTTCTTGATGCTGCGTGCAGATCTTGAGAGCTTCGGAACTGCCGTCGGCCTTGAGTACGGTGAATCCTGCCTCTTCCAGAAGAGTTTTGCAGAGTTTGATGATCAGGAGTTCGTCGTCGACAACGAGGATAGTCGCCGAAGCTTCTGGAGATGGGATACCTTGCTGACCGTGCATGGAAGTTCTCCCGCCCAATCATAAGGCCGAAGCCTGTACAGGGCGAGAAAAACTTCCATTTCTGCACACTGATGTGTGGACTGATCATCGCCAGTGGCTGGCCCTGGTGCTGACTTCACTGGCTTCCCCGCAGATGTCATCACTCTGAAATCACAACTTGCACCTCTTATGGTCTGTAAGTCTCAACCGTATTGAGCACAACATACGGCTTGCTGGGGACTGCGGTTATCCCACCGGTCAAGAGGACCGTACCATCCGCGAGCGCGGTGGCTTCATGAAAGGTACGAGGTGTTTCCATCGTAGCTGTGATCGCCGTGAAGGTTTGAGCTGTAGGATCGTACAGTTCCATGGAGTTCAACGTGTTGGCGGTCGGTGGCTTTGTTGAGCTTAGAAAGTCATACCCGCCAGTCAAGAGCACTTTGCCGGTAGAGAGCAGGGTTGCCGTGTGCCCCGCACGAATCGATGTCATTGTGGATGTCAACGCCTCGAAGGTTTGAGTTGTGGGATCGTAGAGCTCCGCGTTGTTCAATATGACACCCCCGTTGCTGCTCCTCTGTCCACCGGCTATGAGGACCTTACCATTGGGAAGCAAGTCGCTGGCGGGGCTGTCACTACGACTGGATGTCATCTTGGCAGAAATGGCCGTGAAGGTCTGTGTGGCCGGGTCGTACAACTCCGCGCTGTCGTTTCCGCTCCCATTAAGGTTATCAATTTGCCCACCAGTCAGGAGAACCTTGCCATCAGGCAGCAACGTGGCCGTATGATTTATACGAGGGGACTGCAGGCTCGCATTTAGCGCGGTAAAGGTTTTTGTTGTCGGATCGAACAATTCTGCCGTATTGATTGCAGGATTTGGGAAGACTGACTCACTGATCCCTCCTGTCAAAATCACCTGTCCATTGGTGAGACGCACCGCTGCATGAGCGGCGCGGGGAATCGTCATCGTCGGTAACGACGTGCCGAATGTCGCCGTGATGGTCGTGTTTGCATTCAGAGTGACCACGCAGGCCCCGGCGCCGCTCCAGCCTCCGCCGCTCCAGCCTGTAAATCCAACGCCCATAGCGGTCAATGTGATGGAACTTCCCTTGATATAGGCTGCCGTACAAACGGTACCGCAATTGATGCCCGCCGGCACCTCCGCTGCCGCTGCCGGCCAGTGTGACCGATAGGGTGGCAAAATTTTCCTGCAAGTGCGCCGTCGCATCAACCTCTGAAGCGAGTGTGAGTCCAGGGAACGATGTGTCAAAGTTTGAAGCTGAGAAATCCAGCGTCGATGGAAAGTTTGCCGGGGGTGTTGCGGGTAGGGCAATGGATTTGATCCGGAAGGCATCCCTCCCAACGTCAGCAAGAGCTGCGACAGATTAAGCACGCGAGAATCAGTCAAGCTCGTTGCGTTGAAGACCGAGAGCACCGTCACAACCGGAGCAGCCGGCACAGGCGTTCCAATAGTCCGCCCATACAGACTAAATGTGACGGTATTGTTTGGATTGTAAGTGAACTGCCCGTTCGCATCGGTAATACCAGACAATCCGGATGGAGTCGTGCTGTAACCAAGCCCCTGAACCGGGCTATCGAGAAAGATGCCGGTGAGCGGAGTTGCCGCCGGAGGCGTCCCGGGGCTGCCACTACTCCCCCCATCGCTGCTACAGGCAACCACCACAGCAGTGAGAATACAGACAACAATCACACGAAATCGTTCAAGTCGCATAGTTCCTCCAGGGGTAGAGCAAACTAATCAGTTAACGGAGGTCGCCTTGACGCGCTTCGAAATCATAAAATACGGAATCCAAATGGCAGTGCTGAGGCCTTGAATTGCCAGTCGCACTAGTGCTTCGTCCCGTTTTCCTGAGTGAGTCTCAACTACATACGTCAGAATGGACACACCGATACCCAAGAGCATCAGCGTGATAAGAATCGAGGGCACATTGCGCTTCTTCTTGAAAAATTGAATCGCGGTATAGATTGAAAAAAGAGTCAGCCCAACCCCTACAGCCAGTTGGAAAACAAGGGGTGTGTTGCCGTCAATATCTCGCAGGTAATCTGAGAACATGACGAAGGTCGCGATTAGAATCACGACACTGAGAATAGGACAGACCACTAACTCAATGGCGGGAAGGATGAGCCATCCTCGGATACCGATGAGTTTCGGGTCAACGGCATTGGTAGTCGAGACAGCTCCTTCACTTGCTTCTACTTGGCCTGTCATGACAACACCTCCTGTGAGCACTTGCTCAAGGGCGGTACGGTTCCGCTATCGTCGCAAAGATGCTGAATCCATTCACCATTTACCTCTATGGCGACAGGGCGGAGCTCGCGCTTAGATCGCTGACGAACTGCATGTAGATATATTTGAGCATATCCGGGTAGTTGAAATCGTTTGGCATTGAGTAGATCCATCCCCATCTGCTGTAAGTCGGAACCGTATATGTTTTTGCGAATAACTGGCGGTTTGAGTTCGCATCTATACAGTGTATTTCAACGGATGGATCATTGGAGACTGTTCCAGCCGGTAGGCCTATGAGCCAAAGTACGGGACCATACACGCTTAAACCATATGTGATTAACTTTCCGGAATAGTCAGTATTGAGAATCTTTCCACTTACAATAACCTCAGCATCTCCTCGTCCGAAATCGAAGTGCGCTTCCTTGAAAACCCGAGCGTTTTGAAGTTCCGACGCAAGAGCCTTGGGAAAGTCCTCGGTTGGCTTATAATTAATCCATAGGTGGGAGAAGACGTGTCCTGAAGAACCTTCCGGGACCTTGAAATCTTGCCAACCGAATGGAAACAAGGGAACCACGTAAAACCCAATGTAGTTGGAATTATCGTTTTCTCTCAGATCCTCGAACTGCTGCACGATGGCTTTCTTGCTACTCAGTGCCTGCTTGTCCTGAAACTGATTCGGCGCATACACCCATGCCTTTTGAGATTGGCATCCCGTACTAAGCAACATCGACACAATAACGGCTGTCAAAACCTTACTCATGAGTCCTCCTCTCAGTTATGACTAGATAGCTTGGCTTAGCGTCTTCATCATTCACGACGTTGCACGGACACCGACCCGCTACGGCGGAATGGGCAGCGAACGTGCCAACGGTCGAAACTGACTGCAAAGAAATCTTGTGCAAAAATATACTGGAATAAACCAACAAGAGCTGAGGGGGGTGCTACTAGGTATGAATGCTGTTGTCAAGCATTGATGAGTGGACACCCTGCGTAGCCGCAGTTGACCGTTGCCACGGTGATCGGCCTAGGATCGTGCCTTTAATTGATCCAGCCGGTGGCGATCCAATGACACGAAGATGGATTTCTCCTGGGTGACGGTCACGGCGCCAGCCGCCTGCCCCTTCGCTTTCTTGACCCACTTGCGGCGGGTGTAGATCACATCGCCTTTTCCACTCTTCTTCAGATCACTATAGAGAAGCGCCAGGGTTGCGGCGTCGCGGAGAGTTTCGGGCGGAGGATCTGCACCTTTGTCCAACCTCACGACGACATGGGAACCTGGCGTCCCGCGAGCGTGCAGCCAGAGATCGTCGCTCTTGGCGAGGGCGAACGTCAGCTCTTCATTCTCTCGGGCATTGCGTCCGACAAAGATCGGCAGCCCATCTGTCGAGGTAAATCGACGGAATGGACCACGTCGCTGATCCGCGGTGAGATGGCCCTTGCTGGTGGTTGCTCGAACGATGGCAGCGGCGTTCCGGTGGGCAGGAGGTATGGCGGGAAGAGTCCAGGTTCCCTGCTCAATTTGCTGGATCTCTTGGCGTAGCCGCTCTATGCCATGCTCGGCTCGCTCGATACGCGGCTTAAGTTCACGTTCGGCGGCAAGAAATTTTCGATGCTTTCGAAAGTAGTCGTCCATGTTGCCCTGGGCTGATTTCATAGGGTCGAGCAGAATCGTGATGTTGGGAAGCCTGTCATCGAAATAATCCGTTATCTCAACATGATCGATTCCCTTCGTGATCGCGCTGAGATGGGCCTTGATCAATTCTCCATACCGGGCATAGCCTCGATAGGCGGTTGCTCGTGATAGATCGTGCCGCCAAGCCTCAATCAGCCGCTGCTCTTTTTTGAGTGTTTTCTTAAGGATACGCAGACGGTCTGCTTTTATCCGGTCGATGGTGTGTGTGGTCTCCTGTTCACGGTAATGCGCATCGATCGCCTCTGAAACAGGAAGCATGCCGCCGACCCTACCTGCGAAACGGCTGGACGCTGTTTCATGGTTGGTGTTGCGTTGAGAAGGTGGGGCATATGTCTGTCCAGCGAGACGGTATTGACGGGTGAGATCTCTCAGTACTCGGCGTTCGGCATCGAGGACCAGGATGTTTGCCTTGTTGCCGGTCAATTCGCACAGGATTGTGTGGGATCCCTCTCTTCCGGTGATCTGCAATTCCACGATACGGTCCTTCCCAATCTGACGAATATCGTCGATCCGCGCTCCCTGGAAATGGGCTCTGAGAAACTGGCAGAACGGTGGAGGCGTTGGAGGATTGGCTAGCGATCGGGTGGTGATGTGCAAACGAGCCAGATCCGGTCGGCAGGAGATCAGCAGCCGATGTGTCTGTCCCGGCACGCGCACATCCAGTACCAAGGTATGGTCCATGGGCTGCTGGATCTTCTGAATCCAACCGCCGCGCAGGAGAGGGAAAATCTCCGTCAGTACCTCTGTCACATCCGACGCGGTCAACATAATGAGGCAATCCCACCGGAGACCAGAAGGCTCAATCTGTGTTTCAATTTGATCTCATGAGAACAATCCGGTCACGCGACTCGCGCGGTTCTTCCGCAGCACTGTACGATCTGTCGTAAAAACCCGCAAGAGTGCTTCTCGCTTGCGCCCACCCTCTCGCTACGCTAGAGTTCTCCCGGCATTTCACGCGTAGCCGTTCCGCCATGCTCCTTCTCGATTTGCAGCAACTTACGCAATTACGGGATGAGTTTCGTCTCTCGATGCGGCGGCTGTTTGTCGACCTGTGCCGAGAAGTGCATGCCGACCACGCTGATCTGGCCCGAGAATTAGGGCTCCCGACCGGCTTCTTTGACAGTCTCCACTCAAGCCTCAAGCTAGATGTCCATTCCAACTGGAAAGTTGTCGGATGGATTGAGACGCTGAATGATCTCGTGTATCTCTTGGATGTGGTCCGGCAGCTCAAGAGTGAACTGAATCGGCCTGAGTTTGCAGAACAATTGTTGGACGAGTGTCAGGAGAAGTTTTTTGAACATGGTTACCTGGATGATCTCTTTCCGACGGGCCAACCTCACGCAAGGGGATTAGAAAAACGGTTGTCGGCGCTATGTCGACGATTGGCGCAAGAATTGACTCTGGAGTCTCTCTGGTTTGATCCGGCATTGACGGTCAAATGGAATCGTCAGAGCAAGGTCGGGCACTGGGATGTGCCTGGAACTCTGACTGCCAATTGTGAGCGCAGTGAAATAGCGGGAACGATCGCGGTCGATATAACCGGAGCGTGGTGCCAAGCGCCGAAAGAGGTTCGACAGGCGTTGCTTCACGCATCAGGGCGCGTGGTGTTTCGAGTGGGGCCGACCAGCATAACGATGAAGGTCGGTAAGATGGTTTCCCCAATCTGGTCGGGTGTAGGAGGAGCGAGCCAATGGCAGTGGGCGTACCATCCACCAATCGCCGCAGTCCATAGCGGCGATGATCCTGTCACCATCGGCCCGACTCTTGTTTATGGGAAGAATCGCCAACCGAGAACCATAAAACCTACAGAACAACGACAGGTTGCACGGATCGCTCGTGCTTGGCAGACCATCCAGCACGCTTGGCCTGAAGGCCATGATGTGTTGATGCTGCTGACCTCTCGTATTGTCCCGCTGCAGGCGAAGGGCGTGGTCAGCTTCAGCTACCAGCATCGACCCGGACTGTCGTTCATCAACTGTTTCGATCGTGGCAATCTCGATCTGATTGACGACCTTATTCATGAGAACAGCCATCACCACTTGAATCTCCTGCTGCGAAAATATGTCCTGTATCAAGGGGACCATAACCAGCAGATCTTCTACTCGCCTTGGCGGCGGAGCCGCCGGCCGTTGCGCGGCATTCTTCACGCGACCTTCACATTCACCATGGGTGCACTCTTATTTCAGCGGCTTTCGTCCTGGGCTTCGGGGCGAGCCGGGGCGGCAAGATGGAAGAAGGCCGGTCTTACACAGCCAGATTTGTACCGGGCCCGCTTTCGTTGTTTAGAAGAAGTTGAGTCCGTCCGTTACTCGCTGCAAGACCTGTACTATGCCGATCACCATCTCGGGTGGCTCACCGGTTCAGGCCGTCGCTTGGTCGGACTGCTGACCGAAGCGATCGAACAAGTTGAATGTGAGAGTGAGCGATTTAAACGAGAAGTAGAACGTTCCGCCTTTGGCCAGGCCCTGCGGAAGCACGTTAAAGAACTTCGGCTAGCCCGCCAAACCTACGGGCCGATTCGGTTAGGGGAGGTGTAGCGTTGTCTGCTTGAGCAAGATCTGATGATAGAAGATTCCATATTCCTTGACGATCGGTTCATACGGTGTAGACTCGGTCGCATGAGGTGAGAATTATGCACGGATTGGAGAGGATGCATCAGGTAAGAATTGCGTTTGCTGCTCTACTAGGTTGGCTCTGTTGTGTGACGCTGATTTCTGGTGCGGCTGCTGTGGAAGCGGCAACGATTGAGAACGCAAAAGCCATAAAGGTTGAGAAACTGCTGACTCTTATCCGTGTCTCGGAGCTGGAGTCGGAATATGACTCGCTGACGCACAAATATATTGGCGAATACGAGCAACAAATAAGAAAATCAGTCGCGAGCACCTACCCCAATCTGACTGGTGAAAAAAAGAAAGAAATCGAACGGCTTCTCGACGCATTCTTGCAGGACATCAGAAAATCGATCGGACAGGTCGAGACCCTCCATGACCATTTAAAGCATGCGTATTCGAAGAGTTTTGGTGAAGACGAGCTTGATCGTCTCATTGCCCACTATTCCTCTCCGGTCGGTGAAAAGGATGCGGGAATGAAGAAGAGTGCTGCCATCGAATATAACAAGATGTGGACGGCTCAATTCATGAACCAATACAAGGCTCGAGTCGAGAAGCTGTTTCAGGTGATCGCAGTGGTCGCGAGAGGCAAGGGGAAACAGGGGGCATAGCGGTAACAAGCCCGTCACTGTAGGCTCGACTCCAGTCTGCGAGAAGAATCGCCATCCGAGTTCAGTGAAGCACATTGATTAGCGACAGATAGTCGGGAGGGCGACTATTTTGCGATCGGGCCGATGTGTTGTTTTACCCATTCCGCAAATATATCTCGCGAGAGATTTCCAGCTGCTAGATCTAGCATGATCCGTTCTTGTTCGTCGACAGTCGCACGAACCTCATACCCATTGACAATGAGGAAGGTTTCCATCGCCGCATGTCCGATTCTCTTGTTCCCATCGACAAAAGGATGGTTGAGGACCAGCGAAAAGCACAGGGCTGCTGCCTTACTCGTAATATCGGGATAGAGATCTTGTCCGGCAAAACTCTGGCGTGGTTGGGCCAAAGCGGATTCCAGAGCACCGAGATCTCGAATCCCGGCAGCACCACCCCAGCGATCGATCACCGACCGGTGGAGTTCGAGAACCTCGGCTAGGGAAAGATAGCGGATCACGAGAGACGACGATAGAGCTCGGCGTTCTTTTCCATGACACGCCTCGCTGCAGCACGAAAGGAGTCGTCCGGTTGGCCAATGAAGTCGTTGATGCCGAGTCGGACCATCTGTTCAACGGTCAAGCCCTCGCGCTTGCTCAGCTCTTCCAGTCGGCGCATTTCTTCATCGGAGAGGGATACTGTTATCGTAGTCATGATACTTGACTCCTTATAATACGTGGGAATCTATAGCTCATTTCAGTATATTGGAAAGACCTGGGAAGGGCAAACGATACAGGCGTGCTTAACTGGTCCGGCCGCTTCCGCTGCAGAAAGCTCCGGCAAGCCCCTCAAACCTATGAATCGGTGCGACTGGGTAAAGCGTGAGTTTTAGGCATGTTGCTGTTTGGAATCAGCAGCAATCGTGCTGCGGCAATTCGAGTTGGCTTGACTGCACATCTTCGAAAGATAAAGTAAGGCTAGACCGCCTTTGTTGTCGACAATCTATAGAGTTTGTCTGTGCAAGATAAATCAACTATAACTCGCGCATTCAAGTTTTTGAAGGTATCTGTAAAGCAAGTGCAGGGTAGCAATGTATACCTGAAAGAAGGTAGCGGAGAAACATTGCAGTTATCTGGAAGAGCGCTCTCTCAGAGGGTGAAGGAAGGCCAGGAGGTCGTACTCGTAACAAGTAGGTCTCGGAGGTTATACAGGGTGTTTAATCCCGAGACGGGGGATTTATTTTGTGAACCGGCTACTGGTAGAGGCTGGAAAATTGCTCCGGCTCTACTTTTGGGTCTGACAGGTGGTATCCCTGTATTGAGGCCAATGATTGTTGGCGGAATTCTTTTATGGATTGTGTTCATTTACCTTCCCAAAGCCATTACCGGTGAACCTTATGCAGGGTGGCAGGTTGTTTGGGGATTGGGAGGCATTGTAGTCTTGTACGCTGCACTTGTTTTGGTGGACGCAGCGGCACTTCATATAATCAGCGCAACCGTTGGACTCTGTACCGCGTTATTTTATTACCTGTCTCTCGGAATGCTTGAGAAAGTAGTTGACGATGCAACCATGGTATTTTCTCGATCAGTAGGGCTGACCCGCTTGAACTTGACATTCCCCGTAGCTCGCTACGGGGTTGGCCTCTCCTTCCGAGAAGTCTTCGGAAGTGAGTTCTGTGATACCCCGCAGCTTGCTGCGGGGAGCTTCATTGTCATTAGACGTGTTCCCGTTTTTGTTTCACCAATACGAGGCTGGAAAGTGGTGGTTAAGTAAGAGCTAGTAGAGAGCTTCTCCCTTCAATCGAGCGCGTGTTGTGGCTACGGTTCCACCGTTACATCCACAAACGCCGGTAAACTGTCGGCTCCTTTTTTGTCCGTCACGCGTAATTTGAAGCGATATGTTCGAGGTTCCGAGACGGTTGGTGCGAGGAAAGAAGTCTCTGAGTTATTGGCGTCGAGCAGCGAAATTTTTCTGCCACGCACTTGGCTCCAACTGTAGTAGAGTGCTTCCCCTTCCGGATCACGACTCTTCAGCCCGCTCAGTTTTACTCGAGAGCCGGCCTTGACGGATTTGTTCATGCCGGCGTCAGCGATCGGCGGATCGTTCGGCTCGTCGTTCACCTTCACGTCCACATCGAGAGAGGCTTGCTTACCGCCATTGCTTACGGTGATGGTGGTCTTCCCGTTCCCGACGATTTGAAGCAAACCATCCGCCACGACCTTGATAACCTGATCATTCGAAGATGTATAACTTGTCCCGCTGGCCGGGTTGCTGATGCGTCGGGTGACGTCGTCGGCAAAGTCGGCGACGACCGGGAGTTCGAAAATCTTACCCATCGAGTCCACATGGCCGAAGGCGGAGGACTGTCCTGCTCTGCCTAGGTGCAAAGGCTTCTCTGTTTCAAAATCGATCGTTGCGAGGGCGGCTGAAGGTTCAACCTTCACGATGACTTCATCGAAGACAGATCCAGCCCCTAATCGTCCACGGGAGATTTCGGCTACTGCCAATAGCCGCATTGGCCCAATGCCGTCCTGCGGCACTTTCAGTGGGCCGCCAAAGGCTGGCTCCCGTTCTGCCGATCTCACCATTGCGACCGGCGCCACGATGGAGCCTATGGCTGTTGAATCATCCTGTTCGACCAACACCTCGTCCTGTTCGCCGTACCAATAGTAACGGACCTTGACGATCCCAGTATCCTTCCCGACATCCACACGCGCGGTCACGGTGCTTCCAGAGGAAAGTGTCGCTCCAGCAGCCGGTTCGGTGATCTTGAATGCCAGTGCGTGCGGCGGTAAGCAAAGGCAAAAGACACAAATGAAAAAGACAGAAGCTGGAAGACACGGGTGACGATGGACGGGTGACGTGTGACGATTCACGGTCACCTCGTTAGGTGATACGGAACATCGATGAGAATCACCCGATCCTTGAAGAGCAGCGCGGTCTTGAGCATCAGGGCCCGTTGGTTATGCAAAATGTTCTGCCACCACCTCGCCGGAAGAATCTCCGGGATCACGACGGTGATCCAGGTGTTTGAGTCCTTCTCGAGCACTTCTTCAACGTAGTTCAATAACGATCCTAGGACTGAGCGATAGGGTGAGGAGAGAGCAATCAAGTTGACACCACCTCCCCATTGAGCCCATTGAATTTTGACTTTGGCGCTTTCTTCGGGGTCAAGATCCACGTACACGGCGCGGATTTCACCAGGTCGGCTTCTCGCATAGTCCAGTGCACGAACCACGGCGCGATTCAACCCGCTGATCGGGATGATCACGATATTGCGACGAGGCAATGGAGGCCGTTCACCCCGACGGTCCAGCGCAATCTGTTCCTTGACCGCCTTATAGTGAGAGCGAATCCCTTGAAACATGAGGAGCAGGATGGTGACAAGCACAAATACGATCCAAGCGCCCTGCATGAATTTGGTGCTGGCGATGATGATCGTTGCGATGCCGGTCGTCACGGCGCCGACCCCGTTCACGATCAGTTTGGTCTGCCAATGCGGCCCTTTTTTCACAAGCCAACGCTTCACCATGCCGGCCTGAGAGAGTGTGAATGACGCAAACACGCCGATGGCATACAAGGGAATCAGCGCATGGGTATCTCCTTCGAACACGGCAAGCAGAAGGCAAGCGAGAAATCCAAGGATGATGATGCCGTTCGAAAAGACCAGGCGATCGCCGAACGTGGCCATCTGATGGGGCATGAATCCGTCGCGCGCCAAGATCGACGCCAGGTGAGGGAAACCTGCAAAGGCGCTGTTGGCAGCCAATACCAACAACGCCATGGTGCCGATCTGTACGGCGTAGTAGATGGGGCCGGTGCCGAACGTCAAGCGAGCCAGTTGCGAGATCACCGTTTCATCGATCTTGGCCAGGATACTGTTGTGATAGGCCATCCAACTGATGCCCATGAACAGGGACGCAAGAATGGTCGACATCCATATCATGGTGATGGCGGCATTCTTTGACTCAGGCGGGCGAAAGGCTTTCACCCCATTAGAAATAACCTCCATGCCGGTGACGGCCGAACAGCCGGCAGCAAAGGCGCGGAGCACCAGGAACAGAGTCAACGCTTCTGTCTCTCCAGGGTTTGTCGGAGGAAGAATGGCTCCGGGGCTGGAGAAAGATCGAAGGGTTCCAGCTATAACCAGAAGCCCTAGGGCTATGATGGCAAAATAAGTTGGAATGGCGAAAAACTTGCCTGATTCGCGAACCCCACGGAGGTTCATCACGATCATGAAAAGAATGGCGACAAGCCCCAGAGCTTCGCGGTGAACGAACAAGCTTGGGATGGCCGAGGTAAGCGCCGCAATGCCTGCCGCAACGCTGACGGCCACGGTCAAGACATAGTCGATCATCAGCGCCGCAGCCGCTACCAGAGCCGGTCGATCACCAAGGTTCGCCCGCGCGACGACGTAGGCTCCACCTCCTTCAGGATATTCGTAAATGATCTGGCGGTAGGAAATCGTCAAGACCAGCACGAGAAAGAGGATGGCTAAGCTGACCGGAATCGACCAGGCTACTGCCGCCGTGCCGGCTAGGATCAGCACCAGGAGGATTTCTTCCGTCCCGTACGCGACGGACGAAATGGCATTCGATGAGAAGATGGCAAGGGCGATCGTTTTTGAAAGCCGTTCATGCCTCGCTTGGGCGGTCTTCAGCGGATCTCCCACAAGCCAGCGTTTCAGAATCATGGAAGGATTATCTCATAAACCTTCTAGAGGGTGAATGTTAAGATGGCCCCGGCATAGGTCGAAAGCCTCAGGCAGGAGTCATTCTCTTTTCAGCGGACGAGAACCTGTTTCCCGTTGAGAAAACCCTACGCGGCAAGATCGCGACAAAATATAATGAAGCCGGGCTATGGCAACCGGTGTGCTGCTCCACGTGCTGGAACACAAACACTAAGTCTGGACGCCTCCTTTGACCAATTAATTGTCATCGTCTGAAAAATAAATATAGCCCTATAGAATCATTGCATTACATGGCCAGCTCTTCTCTGAGGCATTGACAGTGATGGTAGCGGCCTATAGGGTGAAAAGGTGACGTTCATAGCAACGTCGGCTGTCCCATCTCTCGCGCATTT
>JAICWG010000135.1 GCA_025934915.1 Nitrospira sp. | reverse complement strand
GACCGCGTAGCCGTCAGCGAGGTCACTCCTGATCTGATTCGGAAGGCCATTCAGAAACATTTGGAGAGCGAATGGGGACGCAAGGTCAAGACGGTGCATGTGACGGTCCTGGAACCTGCTGATCTGGTGACGATCCCCGGTGGGACGGTGGAGTTGGAGGTCATTCCCAATCCCACGGAAGAAGGCCTAGGACGGCGTGTATTTCACGTGGAGGCGGTGGCGAATAGGAAATCTCGAAAGTCGATCCAGGTGGTGGCCGATATTGCGGCGATGATCGATGCGGTCGTATCTACCCGTTTTCTAAAGACCGAGGAACTAATCGATATGGGAGATCTCAAGACTGTCGGATTGCGGGTTCAGCAGGTGAACCATCCCTTCATTACAGACCAGGGCGAGGTCATAGGAAAGAGCGCCTCGCGGCCTCTTCCGCCAGATATTCCGCTGCGCTCCGCATTCCTGAAGCTTCCGTTGCTGATCAAAAAAGGTGATCGAGTCCTCATCGAAGCGAGACGTGGGGGACTGTCGATTCGAGTCTATGGGGTGACGAAATCGAACGGACAGCTCGGGCAGACCGTCATGGTCGCCAATCTGGATTCCGGCAGGGAGCTGAGAGCCAAAGTGGTTGCTCCCAATCTCGTTCAGGTGGAATTCTAACACGATGCTGAAAAAGTCCGCCAGCGGCGTTCTCGCATCGCTCAGAGACTCAACGTACCGAAGCGTACGTCTCACCTCTTCGCTCGCTGCGGCCTTGCTGGACGGCCTTTTTGAGCATCGTGTAGGCCGGACCATTCTAGGAACCTCAGTCGGTTGTTGCTGTGCTGCCGTCATGCTGCTTCTTCAAGCATGTTCGAGTCCGCCGAATGTCTCGAGCAAGGTCGTCGTGCCTCCATTGCCGCCGCCGAAGACGGTAGGCTCGCTGTGGCAAGAAGAAAACGGGCGGGCGTATCTCTATGAGGACCTCCGTGCGATGCGCATCGGCGATATCCTTACCGTGAAGATCGTCGAAGACCATAAGGGGTCGAAATCAGCCGAAACGGCTGTCCAGCGAGATTCGACGATTAACAATAGTCTTGCCGGGAGCGGCGCAGGGTATATCGGGATGCCGGGACTTCGTTTCAGCGATGAAACGAAACGTCAAATGGGAATTAATGCGAGTGCCAGTAATAAATTCGATGGGAAAGGGGCCACCAACCGAACGGGGACATTAACCGGCACAATCTCTGTGATCGTGACCGAAGTGCTTCCCAACGGCGATCTTCGTATCGAAGGCCGCCGTGAAGTGACGGTAAACAGCGAAAAGCAGCTGATGAGCATCGGCGGTATCGTGCGTCGAGTGGACGTCGACACCAAGAATACTGTGCTGTCGTCCGCCGTCGCCGACGCCAGAATCGAATATTCCGGTCTCGGTGTGCTCGACGATGTGCAACGACCAGGCTGGTTCATCCGCATTCTCGATTGGGTCTATCCGTTCTGAGGAGGAGCGATCTATGACGGCTCCGCTGAGGCGCAAAACAACTACGAGGGTCATTCCCAAGCGGCGCCCGTTGAATGTCCGAACTTTGCAGATGATGCTGCTGCAGAGTGGAGTTGTGCGACGGGCTGATTTTGATCCACCCTCTTTCGGAAGCAGGACGCGATTCCACGTGCTTGATGATGGTGATCATGACTCGGTGAAAGAAATGGTTTCTGAGCAGGGATGGCTGGCGCGCTTTCTACTTGGCCGTAGATCGCAGGTGTCCGTTTCCAAACGTTCGTAGCGAGGATAGGTACCCCACGCATGATCACACGGCTTGTCACGATCCTCAGCGCACTGATATTGACCGGCTGTCTCTTGGCTCCTTCAAACGCCGATGCGGTGAGGATCAAGGATATCGGCGTGATTGAAGGGATGCGAGAAAACCAGCTGATCGGATACGGATTGGTGGTCGGCCTGGACAACACCGGCGATCGAGTGATCGGTGGACAGTTCACGATTCAGGCGATGATATCCATGTTGAACAAAATGGGCGTGAATCTGGTGATCAATCCCATTCAGTTGCTGACCAGAAATATCGCCTCGGTGATGGTCACAGCCAAACTTCCTCCATTCTCGAGACCGGGGATGACGCTGGACGCCGTTGTGTCATCGATGGCGAACGCTAAAAGTCTGCAAGGCGGGACGCTCTTGCTCACGCCTTTGAAGGCAGCGAATCAGCAAGTGTTTGCAGTCGCGCAGGGACCAATCTCAATCGGCGGTTTTCTCGGCGGCACGGGCGGCCCAGGAGGGGCCACGGTGGTCAAGAATCATCAGGCGGCCGGTCTGGTTCCCGGCGGAGCCATCATCGAGAAAGAGCTGACGGTCAACATCGACTCGTGGGAAACGGTTTCCGTACTTCTACGGCAACCTGATTTCACGACCGCCATCAGGACGGCCGAGGCGATTGAGAGTGCTTTCGGGAAAGGCAACGCAATGGCCGTGAATGCCGGATCCGTCAAGGCCACTATTCCTCAAGCTTTTCAGGGCCGCGTCGTCGAATATATCGCATCCATCGAAGGGCTCGATGTGACCGTCGATTCTGTAGCCAAAGTCGTTGTCAATGAACGGACTGGAACAGTGGTGTTGGGAGAACATGTCCGGATTTCAACATGCGCGATCTCTCACGGCAACCTCACGATCTCGATAAAAAACACGTTGAACGTGTCGCAGCCGCCGGCGCCGCTCATCGGCTCTTCCGCCGGACAGACTACCGTCACACCGGATGTGCAGACGGAGGTCAAGGAACAGGAATCGCGGCTCATAGTGGTGGATGAAACAGTGACATTGGGGGAGGTGGTGCGGGCTCTCAATGCAGTGGGAGTGACGCCGCGTGACCTTGTCGCAATACTCTCTGCCCTCAAATCTGCAGGAGCCCTTCAGGCTAATCTTGAAATAATTTAAATACACTATTGATAGATATGGTAAATATAAAACAAGCTGGAAGCCATTCTGAGTTATCCATTCCGTTACATATGGACCCTGGTTTGATCACACGTTCTAGTCATCCTGGTCCTCATGTAAATCCCTCACAATCGCAGAACGCTGCCGAGGCACGTCAACAGATGGTTCAAGCTGGGCGGCAGTTCGAGACCTATTTTATTTCGTATTTACTGAAGGTGATGAGGGAAACGGTTCCTGAAGGCGCCCTCGCCAATAAGCACGGGGCGTATTTTTACTCATTTTATGATGAAGAGATCGGAAAGCGGGCGGCCGAATCCGGGGGAATAGGCATCTCGAAGATGGTCCAGGAATATGCGCAACAATATTTTGCGTCATCTCCCCTGGAACACTCAAGTTCTTCAGGGTAGAAACCGATAAGAGGTTCGACCGGGGCAAAGTCTATAACCCTCTCAGAATGGTCGCTGGGAGAACAAAGCCGGACGAAGGAGCGGCAACATGCAGATTTCAGGTCATGGGAAGGGAGATCATCTTGCAAAGTTGTTGCTTGGGGTTCAGGAAACCGAGAGTTCAGGGGGGCGACAAGCGGCTGCCCGCCCTCAGGTCGGTAAGGATGAGGTCCAGATTTCCGCCCAAGCGAAGGAGCTTCAACGGATTCGGGAGCTGGCCAATCAACCTGATCCCGAGCGGACTGAACATGTGGAGCACATCGGGCGCGCTCTTGACAGTGGCACGTACGATGTCAGTGGCCGTGCGGTTGGAGACGCCCTCATGAAGCAGGTTCTGACCGACGCCATAATCTAAGTTTTTTCTCTCCCGCTTAGGGACGACAGCAACGTACGGGCCTCCGCTCTGGCCTATGGATGGGCAGGTTGCCGATTGTGAATGCTACAAACTCTCTTGATCAGTTGAGTCAGATCCTCACCCGCGAATCTATTCAGTGTGATCTTCTCGCGCAGAACATCGTGCAAGAGCGTGACGTGATCAAGCGCATGGCGCTCTCCGAGTTCGTTTCGATCAATCGGGCAAGGATCGAAATCCTCGAGGGCCTCGCCAGTGTGAAGGGAGGATTAGATGCTTTCGTGCGAGAGTTCGGCTCTGCGTATCATATGCCGGAAGCCGATCGAACGTTAACAGAAATCCTGCATCGGGTTCAAAGCTCACAGGCTGGGGTGATCCTGCAGCAGTATGAGCGATTTGCAGAAAAGGTTCGGGCAGTGAAACAGGATATTTCGGTCAATCAGTTGTTGATTAAGAACATACAGTCGTTTCTCTTACGGGCAATGGAAGCGCACCGTCCGTCGCCTAAAGGGGAGGATCTGTATACTGTGTCTGGTTGTCGAAGCAAGATGGGAACGTCGGCTGCGTTGATTAGACGGCGGGGATGATGCGATGGGACTGAACGGCCTACTCGATGTCGCAAAGACGGCTCTCTTCACTGCTCAACAGGCGTTGACGGTTACTGGGCATAATATCAGCAACGTCAACACTCCTGGTTTTTCCCGACAGGAAATCACCCTGACCGAAAATCCACCAGTCGACGGCAGCCCTGGCCAAGTCGGTACTGGAGTCCAAATCGAGCAAATCCGAAGAGCGGTCGATGTATTTCTCAATCGGGAAATCACCGCCTCCCAGGAAGATCTGGGTCGGTTCACAATCATGCAGGACGAACTTCAAAGGCTGGAAGGCAATTTTGGGGATACACAAGACCAAGGACTGGCAGCGCAGCTGAACCAGTTTTTTCAGAGCCTCCAGGATGCCACGACGACTCCCTCTGAGGTATCACCGCGTTCGGTCGTGCTCCAAAATGCGTCGATGCTCTCCGGAACCTTCCATCAAATCACGGCGAATCTGACCGACACGAGTCATGCGATCGATACGCAAATCGGTGTTACAATCAGTGAGATCAATGGATTCACTAAACAGATCGCTCAACTCAATACGCAGATTAAATCTGCCCAGGCCAGTGGTCAGAACGCCAACGATCTTCAAGATCAGCGTGATTTGGCCATCAATAATCTTGCTACAAGGATCGATGTGACGACGATAGACCGGCCTGACGGCACTGTTTCAGTCTATGCCGCCCGTGGACTAGTGCTGGTTGATCAAGAAACGACGCGCAATCTGGTGGGAGTTGAATCCTCCGACAACCATGGCTTTCTCGATGTTGGATACGACATGGGGGGGACTCGACCAGTCAGCATCAATGGCTTAATCACCAGTGGTCGGCTCCGTGGATTGTTGGATGTTCGGGATCAGACCATCCCTTCGGTTCAGCAGGGAATCGACTCCCTGGCAGGATCCCTCTTGACGGAGGTCAACCAAATTCACCGAACGGGGTACGGCCTCGACGGTTCCACGGGACAAGATTTCTTTTCCGGATTGTCGGTCACGACCAAAGATTCGAGCACAAACGTCGGATCCGGCTCGATCGGCAATGGCGTAGTGACCGCACCCAGTCTACTGACCTTCCATGACTATGAAATCAGATTTAATGGATCTAGCAATTATTCGATCGTCGATGCAACGACAGGAACTGGTATCAGGGGCAACTACACCGGAACAGCACTCACTCCACCGACGGTGGATGCTCCCTTGAGTATCGTCACCGGAGTGAACGACACCTTGGTTGTGTCGGTCGATGGAACGACTTCGGGCACTATTACACTGAACGGAGCCGCATCACCGGGACAGCCGTATACATCAGATGATGACCTGGCAGCCGAACTTCAGAGCAAAATCAATGCTGATTCGACACTTGTCGCGGCCGGCCGACAGGTAGCGGTGATATTCGATAACACGACGAACCGACTGGTGCTGCGATCCAATTCCATCGGCGGTACCAGTTCCGTCGATGTGACCGGTGGAACGGCGAGGGGGAGTCTCGGGCTCTCCGGCGGCATCAGCACGGCGGCGACCGGAACCTACAGCGCTCCTCAAACGTTCCAGGTGGATGGCATTGCGGTGACTGTTTTGGGCGCGCCGGCTGCGAACGATCTCTTCAGCTTTAACTCCCGAGAGAATGCCGCCCGCGATTTGTCTGTTGCACTATCCGACCCGTCCAAGATTGCCCTATCATCGACCCGCGCAGGTGTGCCGGGAAATAATCAGAACGGATTGGCTCTGGTAGCCCTTCAGTCTAAGACGATCGGGGGATTAGGAGACCAGACGTTCTCAGACGCCTATAGCAACACGGCGACGAGCCTTGGTGTGGCCTCACAACAGGCAGGGCAAAGCTTTAATGCGCAGCAAGCGCAACTCCAACAGCTGCAAACTTATCAATCGCAGGTGTCCGGTGTCTCCATTGATGAAGAATTGGCCAATCTACTTACGTACCAGCGGGCATTCGAAGCTGCTTCTCGCTTGATCACAACGGCCGATGAAATGATGCAGACCTTGATCGCGCTCAAACAATAAGGAGTGGAATCTGTCTATGCGAGTCACGGACCAACAAATCTATGGCTCCCTTGTGAATAGCTATCAACAGGCTCGTTTGAAGACCCTTCAGCTTCAGGAACAACTGGCTACCGGCAAGCAGATTTCGCAGCCGTCGGATGATCCGGGTCTTTTCAACCGGATCGTGGGAGAAAACGAGACACTGTCCACACTAGACCAGCATCTGAGGAACATCCAGACCGGCTTGACGCAGGTCAACCTCGCGGATACTTCTCTTCAGGACGCCACCAACACCATCACTCGCATCCATGAACTGGCCGTTCAGTTTGCTTCTGATACCTATGGGGCTTCGGACCGGAGCAACGGAGCACAAGAGGTCGAAGGCTTGCTCCAACATCTCCTGCAACTGGCCGATACTGAAGGGGAGGGGAATCAACCGGTATTTGGTGGGAACAGCCGTCATGGATTCGCAACAGGCCTGGCGCTGACGACGCCGATCACCCTGACGAATGGAAGCACCGATACGTTGTCCGTCAAGGTTGATGGCATCACCTCGGGAACTATCGATCTGACCTCAGGGGTCGAAAGTCTCAGCGGCCAGGATTTGGCGGCTCGGCTGCAAAGTCGCATCAATACCGATTCAACGCTGGTCGCTGCAGGGAAAAGCGTTTCTGTCACGTATACTGACGGGAGGCTGGTTATCGCTTCCAATTCTAATGGTCCGATGTCGACAGTGGAAGTGCTGGGCGGCTCGGCTCAAACCCCACTCGGTTTCAACGGCGGGAGTGCAGGTTCCGGTGGATCGACGTTCGCGGCGACGGTGGAGACGAAAGCGGGTATTACAAACAGTGGTGGAGCGTTGGTCTCGCAGGGACAGATCATTAATGCGAGTGCGACGTCCTTTGACAATTATGTTGTGAGATTTACCGGCTCTGGGGCTTTCGATGTCCTCAATATTTCAGCACCGGTCACCGTCGCTCCCAATTCCGCCAATGCTGGCCACGTTGGTACGACCGATGCCGGAATCGTCGATCCTCAACAGGTTACGCTCGACACCTACGAAATACAATTTACATCCTCATCTCAATATTCTGTTCGGAACACGACTACAGGTGCGATTCTTTCAACCGGAAACTCGTATGTGTCCGGCGGTGCCATCGACTTCGACGGGCTTCATGTGGTGTTTTCAAACGGGCAACAGGGTGGGCCCGTCACTGGAGATCGATTTACGGTCGCCGTTGTCCCGAGGACGGTACTTGCCAATCAGTCATACACGTCAGGATCTCCAATCGTTTTTGACGGAATTCAACTACGCATTAGCAACGGGACAGCGGCGCCTGCTACAGGGGATTTGTTTCAGGTCGTGAGTCGTACTCAGTATGTCGGCGATTCAGGACGTCAGCAGATCGAAGTTGCAGACGGGGAGGTCGTGTCGACCAATGTGCCTGGCGATCAGGTATTCACCGGCCCTTCCACCAATCTGTTCGACGTGGTCCAGAATCTGCTCACAGCCTTGCGAGGAAACTACAAAGCCGGCATTACTCAGAGCTTGGGCGGCTTGGACGGCGCGATCAATCAAGTATCCGCTGCTGAGGGGACGATCGGTTCTATTGAGAACCGCTTGGAATCCATGTCTTCAACCCTAAAGGATGCCCAAACCACGGCGACCAATACGCTCTCGTCATTCGAAGATATTGATTTGGCGAAGACAATTTCCAGCTTGACGTTGCAGCAATACGCAGTTCAAGCGGCGGGCGAAACTTTAGGCCGCATCTTCGACGAGTCGCTTTTGAAATATCTGCCTCAGAACTGAGTCGAACTCAAATTCGTTCCGCTCGGGGCCGATAGAGCTGGAGGGCATCAATCTTTCTGGGGAAGGTCGTCATGTTAGTCCTTACACGTCGAAGTGGAGAAGGTGTCACGATCGGTCCCGACATCCGTGTGGTCGTGCTTGGGGTGAAAAGCGGTCAAGTCCGCCTGGGAATCGAAGCGCCGCAGGCGGTTGCGGTCCATCGGGAAGAAGTCTACGTAAGGATTCAAGAGGAAAACCGGTTGGCTGCAAAGACTCACGTGGTACCCATCGATGCATTGCGTTGCTTGATCCCTATAAAAACCAGGATTGCTTCGTGAGGACACAATTGTGAAGTGCACTGCGACTCGTTTTGGATCATTCGAAGTCCGCGACGAAAGCATCTTGACGTTCTCTTCAGGACTGCTCGGTTTCCCGGAGCAGCAGCGATATGTCATTCTGGATCATGACACCGAGGCCCCCTTCAAGTGGCTTCAATCGGTTGAAGAACCGGCGCTGGCATTTGTGATTCTGGATCCAGCCCTGTTTCACCCAGGCTATCAGATCGACATTCCCGCCGATGCTTTGGGTGAAATTGGAGTGAAGGAGGGAGAAGATCTGGCGCTGGTGGTGATCTTGACCATTCCCTCGGATGATCCTGGTCGCATTACCGCCAATTTACGAGGGCCGCTGGTCGTCAGCCACAAGACCAAACTCGGAAAGCAGTTGGTGCTCTCGCAAGATTATCCGACCCGACATCCGTTGTTTCCCGTCTCCGGACCTTCATCATCCGAGATGGCGCAGGCCTCCCACCCTGTAGAATGTCCGGTCTAGCCAACACGTGCCCTGAGCGTTCTGATACATCCTTTGGTTCACAGACCCTTCCTGACACCGAATTCTTACTTGATTTAGCTGTGTTGACGTCGGAATGATTGCTTTCTCCGATGAAAAGCGGTAAGCACTTTCGCTAGGTTTAGACCGATTAATTGGTTTTGGAAAAACGTTGGGCATGCGCACTTTCTTTCACGACGGGTACTTCGCGCAAGATTCGCGTCGCTGCCGCTATTGCTGGGCCGTTTGTAGATACGATAGGACGAAATCGGAATGAGTGAACCAACTATCATTTGTCCAAGCTGCAAGGCAGAGATCAAGCTGACCGAGTCGCTTGCTGCTCCCTTGATCGAATCCACACGCCGCGATTACGAAAAGCGTCTCGCTCAAAAGGACGCGGATACGGCGAAACGGGAGACGGAGATTCGCGTACGTGAAGAGGCCATTACGAAAGAAAAAGAACAGCTCGGCGAGCAGGTAGCGGAAAAAGTTCGCTCCGAACGTAACAGAATTACAGCGGAGGAAGCGAAGAAAGCGAAGTTGGCCGTACAAAGAGACCTAGAAGAGAAGGCCAAGGAGCTTGAGTCTCTCACCGAGCTGATGAAGGAGCGCGAAGCTAAGCTTGCTGAAGCGCAGAAGGCCCAAGCCGATCTGCTTCGCAAACAACGAGAACTGGACGATGCTAAACGTGAACTGGAATTGACGGTTGAAAAGCGAGTTCAGGAAGGGCTCGCTGTGACAAGGGAGCAGGCCAAGAAAGACGCGGAAGAAGGTATGAAGCTCAAGGTTATGGAGGCGGAGCAGACCATCGTGTCGATGCAGAAGCAAATTGAGGAGTTGAAGCGCAAGGCTGAGCAGGGATCGCAGTAGCTCCAGGGAGAGGTTCAGGAATTGGAGTTGGAAGCGCTGCTCCGGACGAAATTTCCACGGGACACAATCGAGCCTGTTCCCAAAGGGGAACATGGTGGAGATGCGCTTCAGCGTGTCGTGGGGCCGAACGGTCAGCCCTGTGGGACAATTATCTGGGAATCGAAACGCACCAAAAACTGGAGTGATGGCTGGCTCGCGAAGTTGCGCGAAGACCAACGGGCCGCCAAAGCGGAGATCGCCGTCATCGTCAGCCAATCCCTTCCCAAAGACGTAGAAACCTTTGGTGTTGTCGAGGGAGTCTGGGTGACTCATCCCAAGACGATACTCCCACTGGCCGTCACGCTCCGCCACACGCTGATCGAAGTCGCTTCAGCCCGACAAGCGTCCGAGGGGCAACAGACCAAGACGGAGATGATCTATCAATATTTGACCGGCCCACGTTTCCGTCATCGAGTCGAAGCGATCGTCGAAGCCTTCTCCACCATGCAGGAGGATCTCGATAAGGAGAAGAAGGCGATCATCAAACAATGGGCGAAAAGGGAAGAACAGATTGATCGAGTGATGCAGGCGACGGCGAGGATGTATGGGGACCTGCAAGGGATAGCGGGGAAAACGAATGAAGCTCCCCGCAGCAAGCTGCGGGGTATCACAGAACTCAATTCCGAAGACTTCTCGGAAGGAGAGGCCAACCCCGTAGCGAGCTACGGGGAATGTCAAGTTCAAGAGATAGAGGGACTTGAATTGCGAGCCTTGAATCCACCTGCTTCTCGTGAGACCAATGCAGATAATTGAGTTGGCGATCAGCCATAGAGGGCGATTGTGTCTCTGCTGACCGATATCCTTGTCTGGTCTAGTGCGAACCTTCTGCTTTGGCAGCGCGACGCTCTTCGGCGATTGTTTCAGTGTCAAGAATGCCAGTCTCAAGACTTCGATGACCTATATGCGATGCTTAAGTCGGCTCGAGGATTGTCTGATCCTCAACATCGTCAGCCAATCCCACTCGCAGCAGAGCATCTTCCTGTACAGTCTGCTGGTTCCGACGTTGTGGTTCTTAACGGTATCCGAGAATTGAAGAACGTTAATAGAATTGCAGATGGCGAGAAACTCACCTTCGGACCCAAAGGAATCACAATAATCTATGGTGGTAACGGTTCAGGAAAGTCTGGTTACTCTCGTGTGCTAAAGCGTGCTTGTCGAGCGCGTGATGTCTTAGAAACTGTTCATGCCGATGCTAACGATCCACAGTCCAGCGGAAAAGTCCCGGAAGCACGCTTTGATGTTACGGTCGGCACAGTCCAGAAATCACTTAGCTGGAAACGTGATAGCCCAGCTCCTGAAGAGCTTTCAACGATAGCTGTGTTTGATGGACGATGTGCTCGTGAATACCTTGACGAGCAGGATGTTGCCTACGTTCCCTACGGTCTCGACATCGTAGAAAATCTCGGCCAAAAGGTTTTGCCTGAGCTACTGCGCCGATTGAACAGCGAAATCGAATCGACAAACACGGATGTTACCCCTTTTGCTGATCTAATCGGAGACACATCAGTTGGGAAGGTAATCGCATCTCTGAGCGCCACTACAAATAGTGAGCTGGTTAAAAAACTGGCAACTCTCACAAAATCAGAAACGGATCGCCTAGACGAGCTAGAAAAGACGTTGACTGAAAATGATCCGAAGACCAAGGCAAAAGGATTGCTACTCTCAGCGCAGCGCATCGATGGTCTTGTTTCTCGCATTGACTCAAGTCTTTCCTACGTTGATGAATCCGCGACCCAGTGACCTTCCCCTGATTTCACAGACACCTCCAGAAGGAGGAGAATGATGAAATCGGAGGACGGAATGATCACCAAGACACGACGGCGGTACACGGAGG
>JAICWG010000280.1 GCA_025934915.1 Nitrospira sp. | reverse complement strand
GCGCCGAGTCTCGTACCAACCGGACTGCTTCGTCTTTAAATTCCTCCGTGTACCGCCGTCGTGTCTTGGTGATCATTCCGTCCTCCGATTTCATCATTCTCCTCCTTCTGGAGGTGTCTGTGAAATCAGGGGAAGGTCAACCACTCTCCTCGCTCGAAGCGGAAAACACTCTGTTGAGCTTACCATGAGACCCTATACTTACCAAGGAAGGAGCTCACTCGGTGGAAAAACCACCGAAAAGACTGTTCTTCTGAAGGGAGAGCTCGCCGGCTTAGCTTGCCCAAAATCGTTCCAAGAACGTCGTTGATACGTGGCCTTTTTGAAAATCGGGATCGTCGAGGATTCGCCGGTGAAGCGGGATGGTGGTCTTGATTCCCTCGATAATAAACTCGCCGAGCGCGCGTTTCATACGAGCCGCTGACTCCTGTCGATCACGGCCATGGGTGATCAGCTTTGCAATCATCGAATCATAGTAAGGAACGACGACCGAACCTGACTCCATGGCGGAATCGACCCTAATTCCGAACCCTCCCGGCTGACTGTATTTGGTGATCGTTCCTGGGGACGGCGTAAATTTCTCCGGATCTTCGGCATTAATACGACACTCCAGGCTGTGTCCGGTGAGGATCACATCTTGTTGCCGAATAGAAAGCGGATGACCGGCGGCCAAACGGATCTGTTCCTTTATCAGATCTACGCCCGTCACCATTTCGGTGATTGGGTGTTCCACCTGGATACGGGTATTGACTTCCATAAAATAAAACTGGCGATCTTTGTCGAGTAGAAATTCTACGGTGCCCACATTTCGGTAATGCGCTGCCTTCACCGCCTCCACAGCTACTCGACCGATTTCCCTACGCAATTTGTCATCAACTGCGGGGGAAGGAGTTTCCTCGACCAGTTTTTGATGCCGCCGTTGAATTGAACAGTCTCGTTCTCCAAGGTGGACCACCCGACCGTATTGATCAGCCAAAATCTGCACCTCAATATGGCGCGGTTCCAGAAAGTACCGTTCGAGGTACACACCGTCATTGCCGAAGGTCGATTTCGCTTCAGCCTGAGCAGCCTGAAAGGCTCGGCCCAGGTCTTCGGCCTTATTGACGACACGCATGCCTCGCCCTCCCCCTCCAGCCGTCGCTTTGATGATGACGGGAAAGCCGATCTTCTGCGCCGCTTGCAACGCATCCTCCTCGCTGCGCAATTCGCCTGGACTCCCGGGGGTGACCGGAAGTCCTCGCTTCGCCACGATCTCACGCGCCTTCGCTTTATCCCCCATCATGGCGATATTTTCTGAGCTCGGTCCGATAAACTTAATGCCGATCGACTCGCAGACTTCTGCAAAATGGGCGTTCTCCGACAGAAATCCATACCCCGGATGGATGGCATCGACTCCCGTAATCTCTGCGGCACTCAAGACGTTGGGAATATTTCGGTAACTCAATGCCGATTCGGCCGGCCCGACACACACCTTTTCGTCGGCCGCTCGAACGTGCAGTGCAAGCGCATCCGCTTCAGAATGAATGGCCACGGTCTTGATGCCGAGTTCCTTACAAGCGCGGATCACTCGCAACGCGATTTCTCCGCGATTGGCAATCAGAACTTTCTTAAACACGTCTCGGCTCCGATACGATGGCGAGCGCAGCCTTTAGAATGACCTATGAAGCGGCTTTGGGGTCGATAAGAAACAGTGCCTGACCATATTCTACTGACTTTGTGCTTTCCACCAAGATCTTGACAAGACGACCGTCCACTTCCGACTCAATTTCGTTCATGAGTTTCATCGCTTCGACGATGCACAGCACTTGTCCCTTCTTCACAGACTCCCCTTCTTCAACGTACGGATCGGCGTCCGGTGAGGGAGATCGGTAAAACGTGCCGACGATGGGAGAAGTGACCGTCACAAAACCCGTACTCGCGTCCGACACTGATGTCGTGGCTGAAGCGGAATGCATCGGTTGTTGAGGCGAGGTTGGGACGGACTCCTGCGCTGAAATCGCAAGAGGTCTGACGACGAGTTCATGACGGACACGGATGCGGATACCTTGTCGTTCAAACTCAAGCTCGGTCAAATTATTACGCCGAAGCAGATCGATGAGTTCTTGGATTTGCTTGGTGGATCCCCCTGTGAGTGAGACTTCATGACTCGTCTCGTTCGCAGTCTCTGGCAACACGATCCGACGAATCTTGGTCTTGGAATGAACAGATCGACGACGGTTCACCGAACACGCTCCACATAGGATCTAGTTCGAGTATCGATCCGGATGACGGTGCCCACCTCCAAATAAAGCGGAACTTTGATCGTCGCTCCCGTTTCCACGACCGCCGGCTTGGTTCCTCCGGACGCAGTGTCTCCCCGCACACCGGGCTCCGCATCGACGACCTTGAGTTCGATGAAGTTCGGCAACTCAACGGCAATCGGGCGATGCTCATAGATGAGGATCTTGGCGATCATATTTTCTTTCAATAAATCGGCGTTCTCTCCCAACTGACTCCGCTCAAACGTCAATTGCTCGTACGTCTCAGTGTCCATCAGAGTATAAGAATCACCAGATGCGTAAAGGAACTGCATGTCGCGCTCTTCCAAATCGGGCTCTTCGAACCGTTCCCCTGAGCGAAACGTTCGGTCCAACACATTTCCAGAGAGATAGCTTTTCAATTTCGTGCGTACGAAGGCACCGCCCTTGCCGGGCTTTACGTGCTGAAAGTCGACGATATAAAAGGGCTCGCCTTCGACCATCAAGCGTACCCCGCTACGAAAATCCACCGTGGAAATCACTCGCAACTCCCTTCTATTTTTTAGAAACCAACCGGCATGGTGATACCCTCAATGTGCGCCTGTCTTTGTTCCGCTTACCGAGGCACTCCCCCCAGAAGAACGCTTCGATCCGGTGACGGATATTTGTTCGCACAGTCCTCGCAAGGCCAACAGATACCCGATTGCACCGAACCCGGCAATCTGTGCCAGCGCAACCCCCGACACATAAGAATGCCGCCTGAATTCTTCACGCCGATAGATGTTTGACAGATGGACCTCGATGGTGGGCAAATCAACGGCGGCCAGGGCATCGCGTATCGCGATGCTGGTGTGAGTATAGGCCGCTGGATTGATGATAATGCCGTGATAGTTTCGTCGCGCTTCTTGAATCCAGTTCACCAATTCCCCCTCAAGATTCGACTGACGAATAACAAGTTCAGCTCCAAGTTCGCCACCCAGCTTTATCAGCGACTCATCGATCGCATCAAGGGTCGCTGTCCCATAAACGGATTCCTCTCGATGGCCCAACAGGTTCAGATTGGGACCGTGAAGGACTAGGATACGCAGCATGTCGCGTACGATACCTCCCTATACACCTGCTCACACCACCACAGCAAGGGCGGCATTTTAGCAGTCCCCTCTCAGAGGGTCAAACCAATGAAGCTCCCCGCAGCAAGCTGCGGGGTATCACAGAACTAAAACATTCGGAGCTGCCGGAGATCGTCGTGAGGCTGCCCTTGCCGCTGCACATACCGTTC
>JAICWG010000027.1 GCA_025934915.1 Nitrospira sp. | reverse complement strand
GATCGGCGCTTCGTACCAGCCCACGATATTGCCGGGGAGCGTAATGGTCTCGGTCGCCGGAAGCGGCTTGGGAGCAACGACCGCGACGGTGGGGACGGCCTCTTCGATCGTCTTGTCGTGCAGCAAGGCGGCGTCGCTTTTGGCCTCGTGCACCCGATAGCCGAGATAGAGTCCACACAGAATGACGGCAACAATGGCGATGCGTGATCGAACAAGTGTCGAGATCATGAGATCTCCTTCGGTTGCTGAGCCGTACGCCGGGTATACATGATGGCATACACGCAGGGCACGAAAAGCAGGGTGAAGAGCGTGGCCATGAGTAAGCCGCCGATGACGGCACGCCCCAGCGGCGCGTTCTGCGAATAGCCGGTCGCCATGGGGATCATCCCGAAAATCATGGCGGAGGCGGTCATGAGGACCGGACGGAAACGAGTCTTTCCGGCCTCGATCGCGGCCCGCAACGCATCGCCATGCTCTTGGAGCCGCTCGCGTGCGTAGGACACCACGAGGATCGAATTGGCAGTCTCGGTTCCCATGGTCATGATAGCGCCCGTCAGCGCGGGCTCCGAAAGGTGCGTATGAGTCAGGAACAGAGACCACGCGATGCCCGCCAGCGCGCCGGGCAAGGCCGTGATGATGATGAAGAGATCGAGCCAGGATTGGAAATTGACGACAATCAACAGATAGACAAGAACGATTGAAGTCAGAAGTCCGAGGATCAGCTCGACATAGGCATCGTTCATCAGCGCCGCTTGGCCATGAATTTCGAGAGTGGCACTGTGCGGTTTCTCGCGCTCCATGCCATGCACAATCTTCTCCACATCCGCCAGCACGCCGCCAAGGTCGGAGTCTTCGACGGAGACATAGATGTCGAACAACGGCATAATGTTCCCATGTGTCACGACGCCCGGCGTTCCCTTCGCTGATAGGTTGGCCAAGTTACCGAGGAGCTGCACATCACTCTTCGAACTATTGTTTGAGGAGTCACCTACCGGGATGGTCATGAGACTGTTGACAATGTTGATCTGCGGCTGCGGCGTATAGACGTTGATCAAATACGACATGCCGGTACTGGGATCGAGCCAATAGATTTGGTCGATCTGTTGACTGCCCGCAGTCGTCATGAGCAGATTGTCCACCACATCCTTCAGGGTCCTGTTGACCCCGAACCCGAACGTACGGTTGCCCTCGACCATCATGGTCGGCGTCGCCATCGTCTGCTGTATGACCACATCCGTAGCACCGGGGACCTGGCTCAACTTGTCCGCCAACTTGCGGGTGAATTCATAGTTTGGGTACATGTCGGGACCCTTAACCTGCACGTCAATGGGCGCGGGCGCCCCAAAGTTGAGGATTTTGGCGGTCAGATCGGAAGGCTGGAACGTGAATTGAGTTCCTGGATAGCGATCATTCAACCCCTTGCGCAAAATGCGTCGGTAGTCCCAGACCGGGGATTTTTCATTCTTCAAGAGGATCGTCAGGTCGCAATCCTGAGGGCCGATCGTCGGCGTTGGAATGAAGGCGAGGTTATGCGGCCCGACCGGCAGGCCGCAATTACTGACGATGTTTTCCACTTGATCGGGCAGTAACTGCTCGATGCTGTTGGAGACCAGTGTGGCAATACGTGCGGACATCTCGATGCGCGTGCCGAGTGGCGCTCGCAAATGCATTTGAATGGCGCCGGACCGGATTTCAGGGAAATAATCGCGCCCGAGGGAAAAATAGAGGCCCATCGAACACACCGCGATCACCAGGGAGAGAGTGATAACGGCGCGACGATGGGCGATCGACTGTTCTAGAAGCGCACCGTATCGGTCGAGAAGCCGATCGAAGCGTTGCTGGAATGCCTGTTGAAAGCGAACGAAGACATTCCGCGACGGCTCCGTGCCGGGCTGTCCGTGCTGTTGGTGTTCATGTGGTTGACCATGGTGACTCTTCATCATATATTTCGCCATGGTCGGCACCAGTGTGCGCGACAGGATGAAGGAGGCGAGCATCGCGATGATGACCGCTTCTGCCATAGGCCTGAACAGATAACCCGACACGCCGCTGAGCATGAAGAGCGGAAACCAGACGATCGCAATGCAGAGGGTGGCGACGAGCGTCGGGACGACGATCTGATTAGCGGCGTCGATGATGGCCTGCTCCAGTTCTTTGCCCATTTCGAGATGGCGGTCGATGTTCTCGATCATTACAGTCGCGTCATCAACCAGAATGCCGACGGCCAGCGCCAACCCGCCAAGGTCATGACATTGATCGTCTCTCCGAGCCAATGCAGACCGATGATCGCGGTCAGGATGGACAGCGGGATCGAGGTCCACACGATGACGGTGGCCCGCCAGGAGCCGAGCAACAACAGCACGATGAGGCCGACCAGCACACCGGCGACCGCCATTTCATGCACGACGTCGGAAATCGAATCCTTGACGAAGGTCGAGGCGTCGTCGAGGAGTCGGATCTTCACGCCTTTCGGGGAGACTTGCTCGGCGAGCGGGATCATTTTCTTGATCCCATCGACCACGTCGAGAGTCGAGGCCTCCGTGCTCTTCATTGCAACGAGGATGACGATCTGTTTGCCCATCTTCAGCACGACGTTCTGTTGGACCCGGCCCATGAGCTGCACCGTGGCCACGTCGCGCAGATAGACGAACGCATTGCCGTCCCGCTTGATCGGCATATCGGCGAAATCTTCAATTTTCAACGGGGATGCGTTTGTCATGACGATCCAGTCGGTCGGCTTGATTTTGATGTCGCCGGACGGCAGCACGAGATATTGCTTCATGAGAACATCGTGAATGTCCGTCGGGGTGAGGTGACGAGCGAGCAATTTCTGCTGATCGAAGTTGACCATGACCTGCATGTCCTGCCCCCCGTATGGATGCGGGAGGACGATCCCCGGTACCGTGACCATCAAGGGGCGGATTCGCATGTAGGTGAG
Organism: Nitrospira sp.; assembly: GCA_025934915.1. Taxonomy (GTDB): domain Bacteria; phylum Nitrospirota; class Nitrospiria; order Nitrospirales; family Nitrospiraceae; genus Nitrospira_D. The sequence continues at coordinate 28,112 of JAICWG010000027.1, read as the reverse complement.
ATTATAGAGCTCCGCGGGCGTCATATCGTCGGAACTGATTTCGAGCATAGCTACGGGGATTGAGGACGGCGACAGGCGCATGATCATGGGCGGAGAAATATCGGGTGGCAGAGCCTTGACGACATTTTGCGCAATGCCCACGATGTCCGCTTCGGCTCTGCCTACGTCGACTCCGTCTTGGAGAGAAATGTTGATGATGCTGCTGCCGAAGTATGAATGGCTATGGATGTACTTGATGCCCTCCACTGTCGAGGTCAAAAAGCGTTCGAACATATACGTGATGCGCCCTTCCACCTGCTGCGGCAGCAGCCCGGCGTAGGTCCAGACGACGGAGGTGACGGGAATGGTGATATTAGGGAAGACGTCGGTCGGCAGTTTGAGCACTGTGCGACCGCCAAGCAGCACCATCAAGATCGACATCACGACGAAGGTGTACGGTCTGCGCAGAGCGATGAGGACAAGCTGGTTCATGTATTCTGACTCCTATGCTCCGCCTCCTCCCCTCAGAGAATCCTTGACGAGACCGCTGCTCCGAACTAATCAACGGCCGTTAACGTTCTTCCTTCTTGAGCATACCGTCGCTTTGAGCCGGGATGTCTTTCGCTTTTATCATCTCGCAAGGAAGATCGGTAACTGTTGGGTGATTGTTAGCTCGACGTTATCCGCCTTTGGGTCCAACAATCCTTTGATTTAAGGTACTGACGATATCTCGGGTAAGTATTTGTACCTTAATATTTTGTCCGTCACGTTACCACAAGGAAGCGTTATCTGACTATGGGGAAATCACACAGGTAGAAAACTGTACGTAGACCATTGCGTCATTGACGTCTCTCTGCCAGGCGGCCCGTAGTGAAATCTAAAGGAGGTTGCCTATCTCGAAGGCTTCGGTCAAGAAGATACAGCACGTCCCTGTTTTCAGGTTAAGCACGAGACCGGAATACGCTCAAGTGGGCTCAGACTGCATGAGGAGCAGGAACCCCCTATGGCATCGGTACGTCTGTAAGGGTAGGTGCTTCATGCTACTATCTTATGCTACTGTCTTCGATCGGTACCGAAGGTTGAAGTGATGAACCGAAAGGTTGTGTCTAGAGGGTGAATGTCGTCACTTTGGGGGCTACTGTAAAAGCAGAAGGAGGTGTCATAAGTATAAGGGGCGCTTTTAAAGGGTGGTCGCTATCGCTCTTTCCCGTATCCGTCCTGTCTACATGGCCAAGTCGGCTCCGCGCTGCTGATCAGACTAAGCAACCTACTGAAGGCATATTCAACACCCTCTGGGATCGCTGTCATTACCCTCGTCAAGCGCATGCGAGGGGAGCCGAAACAATTGCAGATAACAACCGGCGAGGAACGTTCCTCTGTGGGCTACTCCTCCTTTTGACTGGGGTATTGATGCTTGGATGTGCCATTGTTGTAACTCCCTTGCGACCGGGCTACCAGTCTTCCATGATGAAGTCGGATCATGGATTGGTGCTTGGACGGGTGCATCTCGTGTGGAACGGAAGGGAACAACGGGCAGACGCGCGGTTCCCACTCCATGTCGGATTGCGGATTACGAAAGAGAAATCAGGGGCTCAGGTAGTGATTGATCAGGTTCCGGTCGATGGCGCCTTCGTGTTGGATTTGCCGGCCGCCACCTATCGCCTGACGGTTGTCACCCTCAATAGCTCGCAGGGCGCCTGGCAGACATCCCTCCCAGCCACGTTCAGTGTTCAACCACAAGAATGTACTTATTTGGGGACATGGGAGCTACAGATGCAGACCGAGTTTTTCTCAGGGTCGATGGCGCGGCAGGTGTTCGACCAGCGGGATCTCGCGGAGCGGGATCTCCAGGCCATCATTGAGCACGACCAGGCGAGGCTTCCGATGGTGATACAGTTAGCGACGCCCATGCAGAGTCCGCTCGTCTTGACATCTCAGCCCGAGGGCACGCAGCTGACATCACCGCCATGACCAAACTCGATCCCATTCTGGGGCGAATTCTCAATTAAGATATTTCAACTCGGTCAAAAAGCATAAAAGGGACCCGTTCCAAGGGTTGAGGGCTGCCCTTCGATCCCGACAAAAACGACACGCCCAAGAAAGAAAGGCAGTCCCCAGTCGAAGGTAGGAGATGAAGATAAAAATGGAGATGGTCCGCCCAAATTATTGAAGACCGCGTTGCCCGTTAGGAGGTTAGCCGCATTAGCAACCTGAAAGGGGACGGTCGCTTGACGAGCGTTGACGCCGAAAAGTGTGGCCGACAAGTTGGCAGTAGCCAAGGGACAGTAAAAATCTTGATCCGGCATGGGGCAAAGCGGAAGGGTCGAATCAGGGAAGAAATAGCCATTCGACCCTGTGTCAATGACGCTCTGCGCGGTTGTACCCTTGTAGACGGTAGTGAGGGATCCGCTTGGATCAGTTGTAAAGGTTGAGATGCCGGGCGGCGGGGAATTATTCGGCGCTGTGCCGATCCCGAGAGTGACGGAACCGGAGAGCACTGGAGCGCCAGTCGCAGGCACGTTCGGCAGGGTCAGGATCACGCCATTCTTATCGGATGGAAGCAGCCACACCGGGTTCTGCACTTGAGTGGACAGGGGCGCCGCGATACTTCCGCATGTAGAAGCGGCGCAGGAAAAATAGAAAGTATTGTTGTCGTTGAGTTCGCAGGTAATGCCGCAATCGTGGGTGAACAAGCCGATACCGAGAATGCCGTTAAAACCCGCCTTGCGCGGATCGGAGTCGACCACGCTGTTACACGGATTGTGAGATATGGACTGGCCGGCAAAGGTGGGGGCAATAACATGAATGGGGACGGTGACGGCAGGCTCGCCTGCCAGCACCACGTCCGCGAGTTGAACTGCGCCCCAAAGGGCGCTGCCATCGGCAAACGACACGCACTCGCCGATGATCTGTCCTGGTGACTCGACTTCTTGTTGTAGCGGGATGGAAAGTACAGAACCAAAGATACGAACCCCGATGGACCCTGTATCAACCAAGATGTCGGAGATTGTTTGACAAGCGGAGGTGCCTGGTTGACAGATGGTTACTTGAGTACATAGTTGATTAACATTCGCACAGACGCCTGAAGCACCACCGGTTACCGTCAGAACATTGGGTGAATGCGAACCGGCGCCTTCGTTTCCGCCGCCACCAGAGCCACATGCGCTCACAAGCCACAGGCAGGCGATGACGACCGCACGATACGGCATTATTGAATGTCCTTCGGCGAAACCATAGCCGGTAAATGAGATGGAATAAAGGCCCGTCCCCACATATTTCGCGCGTGTCCGCTTCGTTCAACGACCAAATTTTCGGTTTTCAACATGAGGGGCCTTCGGATTCGAGGTTTCTTATTCTGCAACTCCGTGAGCGCATCCAAATACTCATCGAAATATGCGCCGAGGAGGAGACGGAGATTCGGAGCCCCAGTCCCTCTCCACGCGACCGCGAAGATGGTACCGTCCGATGAGACGTACTCCTTGATACTCATCCCGGCGACCGTGATGGTTTCAACTGAGTACCCCGGAGCAAGTTTGCTTTGCACCTGTCCGCCCATGGCAGCGCGGTCCTTTTCAACGGATGCCTTTGCTTGACCTAAGGCCGCCCAGACCGGTGTGCCAGCAGTCAGATAGATCAGAATGATCACGAGCATGATCTGAGCCCACGGTCCCATCGTCTCGCTATGATCTCCCGAAGAACCCTCAATCCCCTCTATTTCACCAGTGATCAATCAGTGTCGTCACTTCTGATGGTTCTGTCGATAAAGGCAAATTCGACCAGGGAACCATTATACTCAAAGTCTCTCCCGTTATGCTGCCTGCGTATGGCGCGACGTCCACGGGTGTTGACCCCGCATGTGCTCCAACCTGTCATGGTCCAGGGGAACCCGTCGGCACTTGACATCTCGGACGGCATCCGGTTACCAGGTGTATCTGGCGCGACCGGCTATGGTCGGCACAAGGCGATCATGTGCGAAAATGACCGTCTTGCTGGGGCGCGTGGCTACCCGTTTGCGCAAAGAGCCTGTGATTCAATGGCGTATCGGCTTGGCAAGGCCATTAGGATATAAAAGGTTGACTTCTTTGTGACTGACTCCTTATGCTAAACGACCGCTACCGTAAGCCTCTCTCAGCGGGAACAACTATCACGACATCATTCTTGAACAGCGCTTCCGAAAAAATTCTCAGCCTGCGAGATCAGGTGAGAAGTCCGTCGAAAGAGTCGAGACATCATCGGAATCCTTGTCTGGCCGTCGACTTCGGACTAGCTTTGATTGTCTCATCCCAGGTAAACTCTACGAGTTTCTGGAGAGAGATTGCGTGATACGTCCCTTGCTTCACAGCGTGCTGTGTTTGTGTCTTGGGGCAGGACTGGTGTCGGTAGCGTCAGCCGGCGATGGCCTGCTCATCAGCAAGATTTTAAAGCGTCCTGCCGACTATCAGGCCAAGGTCGTGACAGTCGAAGGACGTGCAAGGGCCGTGAGCACCCTACCGGTTCATCGTGGTACCCGAAGCTGTGGAGGGGCCAACGTCTACAACAGCCAAATGTTTGCGCTTCAGGATAAGTCGGGCGCTATCGGAATTAGTACGACCGGCGCATGTCAGCCGCACGTGACGAAACTGGTTGTGCCGGACGAACATCTCCGTGTCCGTGGGGTGGTGATGGCCGATCAGAACAATCCAAAAGGAACACCCTTGATCTATGCGCAATCGATCGATCGTGTGTCACCATAGCATTCCTTCTTCTCGTTCACTAGCCCATCTTCAAGAAGAGAGAGTCAGGCTTTGATGTCTGGACTCTCATAGTCTCTCCCGCTATGCCGCCTGCGCAAGGCGCACCGTCCACGGTGTTGGCCCTGCCTGTGCTCTATTATGTCATTGTTCGGGGGAACCATCGACAAGTGACATTTCGGACGGCATTCGATTACCAGGTGTATCTGGAGCGGCCAAGACAGCTACGCTGTTCTCAATGATGGTGGGTTGTGGGGAAGGCTTCCCCGCAGAGCACGACCTTGGGCGGACATGGGGGAGCAGGCGACGGCTTCTCTCTTGAGCAGAGCCTTCGAGATAGGGTACCTATTTATTATGTATTATGGCGTGCGATTGCCGAAGCGCCACATCGACATCTACCCAAGGTGCGGCGAACCGAAGTGAATAATGGCCGGCGAATATGACGTTTGTTTGGGTATTGGGTGATCGAATCTTGTCTCCTGGATCACGCACGGTACAAGATCCGACCCCAATCTCCGCTTCTGCGTCATGCACGATTCAAGATCCGCTCCCAAATGCACCATCCAACGGCGCCTTGATCGGCTTGGCATGCCCCTTAGGATAGAAAAGATCCCTATGGCTATGGTCTTCTATAGTGACCCCGAGTCGAGGTGGAGAGGCGAGTGGCCAAGCAAGGGAGTTTCACTGGCGATGGTTGTCCACCAGTGTGGCTATTTGCACGAAGTTGACGCTCGGGCGTACCCCGTAGAGACCGGTTACTCTCTCGATGAGCTCATCGGTGAAGAATGCCTTAGCTGCCTCCTCGGAGTCCCAAACATAGAAGTTGGTCGCTTCACGCGCTTCGGGATTGAACGTGAAGGCTTTCAACCACAGCCCTGGCATCCCCTCAAACAGTGCCCGCGCCGACTCGGCGATCTTCTGGATCTTCTGCACCGTTCTCTCATCAAAGTTCTCTCCGTAACGAATAGTGACAAAGACCCCGATCATGTCGCGCTTCTTTTCCAATCTCACGAGATTATCGGGGCAGCACGCACGAGCACATGCTGACCCTGAGAATGTCTCCGCGCTTAGGTGTCACTGGCGCTTGCGTGACGGCCCATAGGGTATGACAATGGTTGTGAACCTATCAGGAGATAAGGTTCTTAATCAACGCGCAGCGGCAAGATGGCGAGCATACGGTTTTCAATTGATCCGCGAATGTGCGAGGCACGCCTGCAAGCTACTCGTTCATCGAACGACGGATTTCGGCATCGTGCTGCATCGTCCATTTCTGAAAACAAAAGGATCAGATCCCAGTATTATTTCCTCGCAGCGGTGGTTTCCTATTGGTTTGATCACTAGTTTTGTGCTCGGCTTCTCAAAGAGGTGGCCCGAATAACCTCAAACATGCGCCCATCAAATGGGCGCCGCCCATGATTTAAACATCTGATCAACCTCGCGTGCGCATTCAGTGAGCGCAAGAGGCTGACGAGCTGCCTATGAGTTCGTCGAGTTATTTCTGCTTCGCGATGATCTTGTATTTGATCTGCTCGTAGGCCGCGCGGGGCATGATCTGCCTCTGGACCAACTCGTCCTTCTTGGCATACGGACGCCCCTTGATGATCTTCTCCGAGATGGCGTCTCCGACGCCTTTTAACGTCTTGAGTTGATCGGCGGTGGCGCTGTTAATGTCGATCAGCTCCTCTTTATCGGCTGCATAAGCCACCGAGGATGGCGGCAGGATAGGAAACAAGGGAGTCATCACGATTAATAGCATGAAGGCGAGCCCGAGAGCGCCTGTCCACCGTTCTCTTTGCGTGCGCATGCCAACCTCCTTGGTAGATTCGATGGCTATCAAAGCCTGCAATGAGATACCATCTTACTCTTTTTACCCTTTCCAGAGTAAAACATCGCAGCAAGGGTGAGAGAAAGCGTTATTGAGACCGCTCCCGCCCTGCGTGGCTTTCCGTTTTCATGATGTAAGAAGCGCCCAGGTTTAAGATAGATGAGGGTCAGTGTCTGCCTGTGTACTTGTCGAACAAGCTTTGCAACTGGGCTGACGCGATTTGCCGAATGTTTGCGCAAGGAGCCTGCGACTCAACAGCGCCTGGATCGGTTCGGCAAGAGCCCTAGTTTTTGGCGTCCGTGTTGGCGATCCTTGAAGGAGACCATGACTTTTTAAATGCACGTGTAAGTTGACGTCAAGATGACGTGATGTTAAAACCCACACGTGCCACACGATCCTCACCACTTCTTTTTTGAGATTGATCGCGCCATCCGCACGCAAGTTGTGGAAAAGCTGGAAGCATCGCCTGAGTTGGAACTGACTGAAAGCGTAGCTCCGCAGCTCAAAGGAGTGTATGCCCTTTACCGGAAAGGGCAGCTGGTCTATGCCGGGAAAGCTTTGCACACTACGCTCAGGAGGCGTCTGGCGGAACATGCAAGAAAAATAGCCGGCAGGGACAACGTATCTCTAGATGAGATTACCTGTAGATTTTTGACGATAGATAGTGATTGGTTTGTGAGAGCTGCCGAGGATGCGCTGATAACCAACTATAAACCATTATGGAACTTAAGCGGTTTCGGGAGTCACGTACCAGGGAAAGGTCGGCCCGGTATTAGAATGAGCAAGTGGGATAAGGACTTTCCGTTGCGCAAGCCTAACGTTTCCTGAGGATGACCGCACTTTCATAGAGTGATCCCAAGCTCTGCAGGCCACGTCTCACCGACGACTTCGTAATGCTTGCTCCTACGCGTTTTTTTCGGAGCGGGACAATACGTTCAAGACGTAACCCATTTGTCTCTGCAATATCGGCAAGAATCCGATCCGTGGCGATGTTGAGTCCCTGGATAATAGAATTGCCGATCACGACGACTCCAGCGCCGCCTCTTCTTAGTACTCTTCTAAGGATCTGCGCGAACCGATTGCAGTCATTAAAATATGTGGTGACATAGTTAGCCCACCCCTCTCCACCATATGCTCCGGCATCGGTTCGAATCTCTCGAAGTTCTGCGACGAGAGTTTTCAGACCATGGTGCTCGCAAGTGAGTGAAATAGGATCGGCATTGCGCACTGTCTGCCAGAACTTGCCGAAATTATCTTCTTCAAGACGATGAAGCTCTCTGGGTGATGTTACTAAGGAGAGCCAAAACAAATGGGGCCTCGTGTTCCGAATATAGTGGTAATTGTTCATGTACGGCGGAGAGGTAATCATTAAATCTACCGATCCACTGGGCAGTTCTCCATTGACCGCAAGAAAATTCTTTGTGTACACTTCTCGTCTCTCGTTACCGATGTCCTTTTGATGTACATGTAACCACCGCACATCAGCTAGGATCTCTTCCAATTTTGCGATAACTATGGACGCAACATCAGCGTCCTCTAATAGGGGCTTGCCTGCCCCCGGCCGCGAGGATAGGCTTGGTTCGTAACTATAGTTTGAAACTCCAACAAGCACTGCACCAAGCGCAACTCTGCCAAGGTCGGCTACCTCTCTGGGAGAGTACGTATCGAGTAGCCGAAGGATATTCAGAATTTGCGGCTCTATTCGTTCAGAAAAGAAAGGGATTCGTGAAACGAATTCGCTTGGTCGATATCGCTTCAGGTTCAGCTGATGATGATCCCTCCATGGCTTAGACTCTTGCCGAATGACCTGTATCAGCTCGGCGATTTTAGCGGGAGCGATTTCAGTAACAGAGAGTTTTACACGCGCTGCAAGCGATGCGTAGGGGTTTATTTCGAAGCCGATGGCGTCATGCCCATGAAGAAGAGCTTCGACGAGAGTTGTGCCCACACCGGCAAACGGATCGAGAACTAAAGGGCGGCGTAGTTTGCTTTGTCTCGGGAGGAATTCTCGGAAAGCATCCTGAATGAATTGTCCACTAAACCCAGCGATCCATGGCACCCATCTATGTATCGGCACCCTACGGTTTCCCATAAACGCCGGGTCTCGAAACATGGCTTTTGGTTTGGTTGATTGGGAAACGGTAGGCATTGCGGGCGGGAGTCTAACGCAGCATTTGGTGGTCGTCAATAGACTAATGCCCAATATGTCGTTGTATTGATCGAAATTAAATGACAGATCTCATAATGTATCCTATGGTTACAATACGAAATCACGCGCTCTACGTCAAGGCTTAATTTTTCCGGCGTGGAGATAGCTGTTTATCAGGTTAAGTCGGGTATGGGGTCAGGCTTCGCTATCTTGACGATCATAGTCTCTGCCGCTCTCACTCGCTGACTCTTCTGCTACTCCTTCATCGAACGACGCATCTCGGCACCGTGCTGTATCGCCCACTCGTGCATAGCCGCTAACACCGGCTCCAGCGACCGTCCAAGCGGCGTCAGCCGATACTCGACGCGGGGAGGGATCTCGCCGAAGTCTTCTCGTCCCACCAAGCCGTCGGCTTCCATCTCTTTGAGTTGCTTGGCCAGCGTCCGATGCGTGATTCCGGACAGGTCGCGTTGGAGCTGATTGAATCGCCGTTTACCTTGGAGCAACCAGAAAATGACCATCACCTTCCAACGGCCCGAGATCACGTCGAGCGTAATTTCAGTCGGGCAACCGACTTGTTTGGTCATAACGGTATCCTCGAAGACCGTACTTGAGAAGTGGGTGTATCGTGCTTAGTATTTTACACAGGCGCGTCGGAGAATTCTCTCGCGGCGCGGATCATTTCGTTGTGTAAAATTGGAGGTATACACATGAAGAAGATCACACAGGTCATGCGCGCCAATGGCCGTCACTGGGTCGGCGACGGTTTCCCTGTCCGCTCGCTCTTCTTCTATGGCGGCGATGCGCAGGCTATCAGCCCATTTCTGCTCTTTGATTATGCGGGACCTCACGTCTTTGAGCCGGCAGACAGCCCACGCGGTGTTGGGCAACACCCCCATCGAGGTTTTGAGACTGTCACCATTGTGTACGATGGTGAAGTGTCACATCGTGACTCGACGGGTGCAGGCGGTACGATCGGCCCTGGCGACGTGCAGTGGATGACGGCCGCAGGCGGCATCATTCATGAGGAGTTTCATTCCCAGGCCTTCACCAAGACCGGTGGCCCATTCCGGATGGTCCAGTTGTGGGTGAACCTGCCGGCCAAGGACAAAATGGCGCCTGCCGGCTACCAGTCGATTACCAACGCTGACATTCCGGTTGTCGATCTCGGTCATGGTGCCGGCTGGGTGCGTGTCATTGCGGGTAACTTCGCAGGCACGAGCGGTCCGGCGCGCACATTTAGTCCGGTGAATGTCTGGGATGTACGGCTCAGCCGAAGCGCCGACGTCACGCTCGATTTGCCTGAAAGCCATACTGCGATGATTGCGGTGCTGTCCGGCCATGTGACGGTCAATGGCAGCGAACAGGCTAGAGAAGCGGAAGTCATCCGCTTCGAGCGCGATGGCTCGCAGGTTAAAATCCATGCCGATAGCGACAGCATAGTGCTGGTGCTGACGGGTGAACCGATCAAAGAGCCGGTTTTCGGCCACGGCCCATTCGTCATGAGCAGCGAGACGGAAATCCGTCAAGCCATCGACGACTTTAACAGCGGCCGTTTCGGACAGGTCACTCATTGAATTGCGCCACGTCGCCCGAGAGGTGTCTCGACCAACGAATATAAGCCGGATGATGGCGAGGAGGAAATAGTCGGGTCGGATCTTGAGCTATGCACAGCCACCATATCGAACGACGGGCCCGATGCACAAGACAAGATGTGACGCCACCATCCTTTGTAAGAATCCTGACCATGCCCCGTCGTGTAGCAGGTTGTAAGTCAAGACACGGAGTGCGGCAGGTTGGTATTGAGTTACTGCTGCCGCTGGTTCATTCGTCAGGTAGGTCAGCAGAAAACAAATGACCAACAACGACATGAGGATCGATCGCATTGTAGGACAAGCAAAATGGTCATAGGCTCTAACAAGTGAGCGTTTCACGAAGAACCTACCTATTCATAGACATCAGGGGTATCTCCGAGTAGGCAGAACGCATGTCATCCGATATCGTGAAGTCATGCGGCGATGGCTCTTCATTATACTACTCACTTTAAGTGGTTCACCTGTACTGGGGGCCGATATCACTCCGCCGTCCCAATCGCCTCCGTCGATGACGCCACAAGATCCGTCGACCGAGAAATCAGTTCCGAACAGTCCTCCCAGTACACGTGATCCTGGTATGGTGAAACAGCCAGAGACTGTTCCTCACCCGGATTCTGTCGTGACGCCGCCTGTGATTGATCCCAAGATGGCCGTTGATCCGGAGGCAAAGACAGAAGAGGAACGACATCCGACACTTCCCTCTGAACAAACCGCACCGCCGAAAAAATAACGGCGAGGAATCGCTGTGTCCATCATTCATTCTCGATGCCAAGGAAGATATCAAGGACATGGTTGTGGCTGGTTGTCGTGTACAGCTCGCCTTCCGTGCCATTGGAGGGAGAGAATGGAGGGTCCGAGGAACCGTGAGATGCGGAGTTGACGAGCATGCCGCTGAACAATCGTTTAGTACAGCTTCCTACCCCACGCGCGAGGAAGCTGAACAACAGGCTTTGAAACAAGCGGCTGATTTGTTGTGGAACAACGTGGATAGAAATACCAGCCGAGTCAATAACTGGAGCTAAAGAAGAGGAGCATGACTGCATGCCGATGATCGGGCAAGCGATTCCGGAAGGGACATATCAAACCTATCATCAAAATGAGATTCAATCGGTGACGCTACAGAGCTATCGCGGTCGTTGGGTGGTTCTGGTGTTCTATCCGGGTGACTTCACATTCATCTGCCCGACGGAATTGGAAGATCTAGGGAGGCTGTATCCAGACTTTCAGAAGTTGAATGCTGATGTGCTGGGCATCAGCACCGATTCTGTCTATGTCCATAAAGCGTGGCGTGACACCTCTCCGGCAGTTAAGGATCTGCCTTTTCCATTGGCGGCTGACCCAGGAGGGCAGTTGGCAAAGAAGCTTGGCTTGTACCTGCCGCAGGATGGCGTGGCTCTGCGTGGTAGCTTCGTATTCGACCCGGACGGAACACTTTGCGCGTATGAAGTACACAACAATTCCATCGGACGTAACATGAAAGAGTTGCTACGCAAGATACAAGCGGCTGTCTTCGTTCGTGAGAATGGAGGAATTGAAGTCTGTCCCTCTGGATGGAAGCCCGGTGAAAAGACCCTGAAACCAGGCCTCGACCTGATTGGGAAAATCTGATGAGGGAAGACTTATGACCTCTAAAACAGGACGTACCATCCCGCAATCTCATGCTCCTTATTATCCCAATACTGCGGGCAATATCGTCTCCTCGCCGGGAAATCCAGTTGGAAATCCCGCCGACTCTCCTCTTATCATCAATGGCACGGAAAATTCGTCCGACGGCCGGCCTGCAGGGAGATAAATTCCCTCTCGATTGTCCAATCCATCGGCGTGTCGCTAGGTGAGACGCTCCTTTGCACCGACTTTTTAGCCGATGTTAAGATCCAAATGTAAGAACGGAAATGAAATCGGGGTCGGATCTTGAATCGTGCAATGGCGAGAGAATGTGGGTTTGGAACCTTCTTAACGAGCGCTCGTGTCGGAGAGCCGGCTCATCCGTGGTCTGTCGGCGGGTACGAACTCAATTTCTGCCAACACGCCGCGATGATCGGACGGCCAGAGGGCGTCACCGTTGGGGAGGTGACCGGGATGGTCAAATGTCAGATGGCTTGCGCGCACGACCGGACTTTTAACGTTGCTTCCATCGAACAGGAAAATGAAATCCACGCGCCGATTGGCGGTGGGCCATTCAACGTAGATGTTTTGCCAGACGGTACCACCCGATACTCCCGGATTCGCGACTCGGAAGACATCGATGAATCCTGGTTCTTTCTGCCACCCGGTGAGGACCGAAGATTGTTCACCGGTATTCAAGTCGCCCATCAGGATGGCTCGTCCTGTTCCGCGATGTTCACGGAATAGCTCTCCGACTCGCTGGAGCTGGCATTCGTCCCCTTTTGAGGTATGGGCGGAAAAGGCCTGGATCGGCCCGTTGGGTGTATCGATCTCGGCACGCAATAAGATGCGAGGATCGAGCCGATGTTGGCAGCGGGGCAGGTCGTAGACTTCCGAGGCGACGATTGGATAACGGCTCAAAATGGCCGGCCCCTCTTTGAAGCCTATGGCTGAGACGATCAACCGATCCAAGAGACCGATCCCGAAGATGTGTTGGGTTGCGGGCTCGAACACTATCTGATACCCGAGCGCATCGGCTATCCGTTGCGGCACGTTGCCATGCTTGCGGCTGTCTGAGGCTTCTTGGAGGGCGATTACGTCGGGCTGCAAACGCTGCAGTTCCCGGATGACCATCTCGAGTCGTTCTTCGAGATGGGTGCCGTTGTCGAAGAATCCTGACCATGCCCCGTCGTGTAGCAGGTTGTAAGTCAGGACACGTAGTGCGGGCGAGTCTTCTCGGCCTACCTCAGCTTTTGCTGTCGGATTAAACAGCAACAGCATGATGGCCAGCCACGACAGGGTATAGAAAACGCGGTTCAACAGCATCACCATATACGATACGCTTTCATCCCCTGTCTTTCCACCTCGAATACAGTGACGCGACTCGGTGATTGGAGCTGACCTTGGTATCGTCCTTGCGCAGGCTTTTTACCCGGTGCTAAGATCCTAACGTCACACACGGTCGGAAACTGTTGCCGGGAGCATCATGCCAAACATTACGTTACTCGTGTCACCCAGTTGCGGGGCCTGTCCATCCGCGAAGAGCCTGTGGAAGCAGTTGAGGGTTAAATACAGCTTCTCTTATCGGGAAGTTGATATCACGACCAAAGACGGTCAGGAACTGGCCGATCGGCATTCTGTCCGTGCCGTGCCTGCAACCATCATTGACGGACGGTTGACGTTTGTCGGAGTGCCGAGTCGCGAGAGCGCGGAAAAGGCCATTCAATTAAAAAATAAACAACGGGAAGAGTAGGGAGTCCATGGACGAAGACGATATCGAGCTACCTGATCTTCCACTTCTTGACAAGGGTCCTCCTCCAGATTGTCCGATCTGCGGCGATCCCATGTCGTTCATCGACGGCGATTGGGCCTGTGTCGATTGCAACGGGGAGCTCTTGGGGCCGGAGACCGGGTAGCGTACAATGACCCGCTATGTTGCGGGTTGTGACCGGTCGCTTTCATCCTGATCTTGAACCCGCGCTCGTCGATCGTCTCACGCGTATCAAGGCAACTGATCCGCTCGCGCCATTCGCGATTATCGTTCCATCCAAGCCGTTAGCCGATCGCCTGCGCACCCTGCTTGCCGTCGAACGTCGGCTGTCGCTTCTGAACCTACACATATTGACCTTCCATCAATTGGCCCTGCGGCTGGCTGGAGAGATATCTCTTCTTCACCCATTGCCGCGGATCGTTGACGAGCTGTTCTTCGAACAGTTGGTCCGTCACATTGTTCGCAACAAGTTCTCCAGTCAGGCTCCATTACAACGAATCGGGCAATCCTCTGGGACGTGGGGCGCATTCTGGGCCACGATTCGCGACTTGAAGGATGCCGATGTCGATCCAGTGCAAGCACTGCAAGGCCTCCGAGAAGGCTATTTTGGTGAAGATGACCGGGAGTGGCTCGGCGCGCTCGTCTCACTCTATGCGACGGTGAAAGAAGCGGGCAAGACGCTCGAGGTCGGAATGCCGGACGATCTGGCCGAGGCGCTCATCCCCTTTGCTCCGACTGCCTCGTTCCTCCAGCCGTTGAGTGAAGTGTTTTATTACGGGTTCTATGACCTGACGCAGGTGCAGCTGTCTCTCTTTGAAGCCATCAGCCGAGCAAAGGAGACGACACTGTTTTTTCCATTGGAGGATGATCCAGCCTGTGGATTCGCCAAGCGTTTTTTCGATCGCTACATCCAGCCGCTGGTGATGTCGGACGAGGCAATGATCCGATCGGAACAGAAATCGTCCATGGTGGCCACCCCTTCCGCCCAACTTACCGTGCGGAGTGTGATCGGGGTGGAAGAAGAATTGGCGACAACCTGCCGCACGATTCTCGATCTGGTGGAAACCAACGATTATCGATTCGACGAAATCGGCGTCACCGCCCGTACGCTCGATCCCTACTGCCTGTATCTCCAGTCGATCTTCGATCGCCATCGCATCCCCTTTTGTACGACCGCGTCGCAGCCGTTGATTCAGGAACCGATCTGCAAGCTCGTCTTGCAGCTGGCCTCCCTTCCATTGAACGATTGGTATCGCCTGTCGGTCCTCGATGTCGTGACGTCTCCGCTCTACATTACCGATTTGTATGACGAGTTGTCGGAGTCATACCGGCCCGAACAGTGGAGGCTGCTCGTTCACGCTCTGCACATCACGCATGGAATCGAGGAGTGGAAACGGTTGGAGCAGGCGAGCCAAGCTTCATTGGTCCTCGATGGCGAGGAGAGCCTCGTCGGCTATCCGGCCATTGCGCCGGAGGTGATCAATCTGCTCTGGCAGGTGGTCTCACAACTCACGCAAGACTGTTCGGCCCTTCCATCGCGAGGCACGATCGGCTGCATGGTCACAGCTTGTCGAGCACTCGTCGATCGGCGTCTGCGCCGGCCCGATGCAGCGGCATCGACTGCCGAGGAAGTTCAACTTACTCGGCAAACGATGACATGGAACGCCATCGATCGAATGTGGATGACCCTCATGGAATTGGAGCCGCTCAATGAGGAGATGACGTGGGCCGAATTTGTCGAGTTGCTGACGCATACCTTCGAGCGGACGACAAAGCCCCTACACGATAGCTCACCACAGGGAGTGATGGTGCTCGACGTCATGGCGGCTCGCGGGGTGCCGTTCAAGGCCCTGTTCGTCCTCGGTCTGAGCGAAAAAGTATTTCCGCGTTATATCCGAGAGGATGCGTTTCTGCGGGATAGCCATCGGCTGGTGCTCGACGCCACGCTCGGATTCAAGATCGACGAGAAGTTGACAGCGTATGGAGAAGAGATGTTGCTCTTCCACCTGTGCTGTCAGGCTGCTTCTCAGCGGCTGTACCTATCCTATCAACGGGCCGATGAATCGGGGCGCATGCTGGCCGTCTCTCCCTATCTCGGAGGGGCCCGTCGTCGGTTCGGCCACGGTGAACAACCGATAGATGTGGTGCCGCGCCGCCTGACGGATCGGGTCTTGCAGCGGCCCACGATCAAACTGTTCCTGTCGCCGGCTGAACTGACTCAGTGGTCGGCGATCAATGGGCAAGACCCAACCGATCTCGTGCTGGCGCTCGGGCGTGATGCGGATACGTTCCGCCATGCGGCAGCGGCGCTCGATCGAATCGAAGAGGACGGCTCACTGTTGAATCTTTTCGATGGGATCACAGGGACGGTCGAATCTCATTGGGCGCGGATTATCGAGCGGGGTCTTGCTCCGACGCCGCTCGAACGGTATGCGCGTTGTCCGTTTCAATATTTTGCCGCTGATGTGCTGCGACTCGAACCGAGCCGAGTTGCGATTGAACAGGAACCAGATGCAGCGTTGGTCGGTACGCTCTGCCACGCGACGTTACGTCGTTGCTATGAACAGCTTGTACAGGCCGGGTGGCCGACCGCACCAATGGCGGACAATATGGTGGATCAGACGATCCGTGCGTCGGTGGAACAGGCGGCGGCAGACTTGGAGTCACAACATCGGACAGGCCACTATCTGCTGTGGGAGTTGGCGAAAGAACTGATTGCGACACTGGTGATTACGGCGGTGAAGGCGGATGAAACGGAGCAGTCCGAGCATCCGTATACGCCGGTCGCATTTGAAGTGGACGGAGAAGGAACGGTTCCCGGCGTCCTGGACGAGGGATTGCTGAAGATCCGTGGTCGCATCGATCGACTCGACCGGAACCGGACCTCCGGGGCACTCCGCGTGCTCGATTATAAGTTCAAAGTCGGCTCAGCCATGAAACCGGAAGACCGTAATCTGACTCAGTCGGCGGTCCGCGGGTATCGGCTGCAACCACCACTCTACAGTTGCCTCAGCGTCCCCGGACAACCCACACCGAGCCTGGTGCAGTTCCTGTTTCTCGCCCCTCAGTGGTCGACGACAATCAGTCGCTCGACGTTTGAGACGGTGTCATGGTCATCCGATACCGGAACACGCATCCAGAACACGATCAGAACCTTGGTGGACGGCGTACGTGCCGGACGATTTTTCATTCTTCCAGACGGCTATTGCGACGGGTGTGACTTTCGTATGGTCTGTCGGCGGGAACATGCTCCCACTTGGTGGAGAGCGCATCGCGCGACCGAGCCTAAAACGCTGAAAATGCTTCGCGTGCAGAAGAATGCCGATGAATAACGATCTGCTGATATCGGATCGCACGGCTCGAGAGTCTGCTGAGACGACATTCGATCGCAACGTCGTCGTGGTGGCCGGGGCGGGAACCGGCAAGACGACCTTGCTTGTGAATCGTCTCGTATATCTCTTGATGAAGGAGCCCGCTCCGGTGCCCATCACGCAGGTCGTGGCCTTGACGTTCACCAACAAGGCGGCGACTGAAATGAAAGTGCGGCTGCGCGAGCGACTTGCCCTTCTCGCCCGTCCGGAGGCCGATTCGATGCAATCGAGCGACGGGGGGGCTGTCTCATGCAGCGATCTGCGAGCACGCTATAGGCTGAGCGTCGACGCGATTGTCGCGCGGGCTCAGGCAGCACTCAACGACGTTGAAAAAGCCCAGATCGGCACCCTCCACAGTTTCGCCGCACACTTGCTGCGACTCCATCCGTTGGAGAGCGGAGTCGATCCTGATTTCAAAGAAGACGACGGCCTTCGATTTGAAGAGCAGTTCACCGCTGCATGGGATTGCTGGCTCGACCAGGAATTGAGCCGAGCCGGACAACATCATCACCTGTGGCGATCGGTCTTATCGTCGACCACTCTCGAGGCGGTCAGAGCCTTGAGCCGGTCCCTGTGCAGCGAATTGGTCGATCTCCGCGCTCTGCAACGACAACTTGCGTCGGCAGCGGTGACTCCGGCTGTCTCGAGCTGGATTCAGCACATGGAAGACCGGGCGAATCAGCTCATGAAAACGTATGACCGGCCGAAGCGCCGCAAGGTCGAGCACATGCTCGCCGCGACGGCGTCTTTGATGCGGCTCGTGGCGGCAAAAGGGTTGCCAGGCCGGCAAGACTTGACGACGGCAGAACGAGAATGGCTCGATAAGGATCTCGGGAACGCTGTGGGTGAATGGGAGAAGGGCGATTTCAAAGAGGCCGCTGCGCTCATCCAAACGGCGCAACAGCTCCTGTCGGTCGATCATGGATTCTTGAACGATCTCCTGACCCTGCTCCTCCCGTTGGTGCGGAACATTCGCGAAACCTTTTCTCGTCAAGGGTGGCTTTCGTTTGATGGGTTGCTGGCACGGGCACGGACGCTCCTCTTCGAACATCCGTCCGTCCGTGAACGGATCAAGCGGGATTATCGAGCCGTGCTGGTCGATGAATTTCAGGACACGGACCCGGTGCAGTACGAAATCATCCTTGCGGTCTCGGAGCGGCAGGGAAGCCAGGCGGCCGACTGGCACGAGATGATGCTCGAACCGGGGAAGCTTTTTATCGTGGGAGATCCCAAACAGTCGATCTATGCCTTTCGGCGCGCCGACATCGAGGCCTTTGATCGCGTCATGGAGAAAATCATAGCTGATGGTGGAACGGCCCACACGTTGACGACGAACTTCCGAAGCGACGCGGCAGTTTTGGGGCCGGTCAATGAGGTCTTCGATCGGCTGTTCGAACGGAAGCCGCTGGTCCAGCCGGCCAATGTCCGCCTAGAGGTGCGTCCTCAACGGCGTCCGGCCTCGATCGAACCGGGCGTTCGTCTCAGCGTGACGACCCCGGATGGTGAAGAAGAGACATTCGATGCAGCAGGGGCGACGAGAGCCGAGAGCGAAGTGTTGGCTCGTTGGCTGACTGACGAGGTCCTGAATCGTCCGTCAATGAAGCCGGGCCACGTGGCGCTGCTGTTTAGAAAGCTCACGCAAGCCGATGCCTATCTCGATGCCTTGCGCCGGCACGACATTCCCTATGTCATCGAAGGAGAAAAGCATTTCTATCGCCGACAAGAGGTCATCGATTTCGTCAATCTGTTACGCGTATTGGACCATCCTCATGACGAGATCGCCTTGACCGGTCTCCTTCGTTCACCACTGGGAGGGCTGACAGATCGGGAGCTCTATGAGCTCAAACAGGCTGGGCATTTCAACTATCTCCGCGCGGCGCGTCTAGAGGGATGGCCCCATGTCCGTGCCGCTGCTGTTCGGCGGCTGTACGAACACCTGGCTTGGCTTCACCGGGCCATCCCTGTGCTGCCATTGGCCGAGGCCATCGAGCTGCTGTTTGACCGATTGCCCATTCTGGACTTGGCTGCTGCATCACTTCATGGCGAACAGGCCGTGGCGAATCTCATGAAGGTGAAACAGACGGCCGCGTCATTGGCCGACCGGCCTCACATGACCTTGAGCGGATTTGTGGAACTCATGATCACCCGGCTTGAAGAGCAGCCGGACGAATCGGAGAGTCCTCTCGCCGAGGAGTCGCTCGAAGCCGTGCATGTCTTAACGATTCATAAGGCCAAAGGGTTGGAATTTCCCATTGTGGTGCTGCCGGGCCTCCATCAGGGGAGCGGACGGGAGCGGGCGGTGCCGCAGGTCTCTTACGATTGGTCGAGCGGAACCTACGGGCTTTCCCTGGCCCGTCATTGGTCCCTCGGCTCGCTGCTGGTTCGACACAAGCTGCGGCTGAGAGAAGAGGCGGAACGGCGACGTGTGCTCTATGTGGGGATGACCAGAGCCAAAGAGTTGTTGCTATTGTCCGGGGGGATCACCACCCGTTCCGTTGGTGAAACGGTTTTCGACCTGCTGCGGAACATAGGTACGGGGGAGATCGGGACATCCTCGACTGAGGCCTTGAAGGTCGGCGGCAGCGAGATTCCCCATCGAGTGATCAGAGCACCGGAACGAAAGCGGCCTCGCCGGCGTGTGGACAGAATAGCCAATGCGGCATTGATTGATCCGAAAGAGATTGCCGAGCGGTGGAAGATAAGGACCGCTCGATGGACCGAGATTCGTGAGGCTCCACATCATCTGACGCCCACGACGCTGGGCAAACGAACGGCGTCGATCATACGTGAGAGGACTCCGATTCGACAGGGTGCTGCGATTGGTCGGTTGGCTGGCGTGACGACTCACCGTCTGCTCGAGCGATGGGACTTTTCACAAGACCCTTCCGGATTATTTGTTCAGGTTGCCATGGCCGTTCACGCGACTCTTGGGCCGGACGAGCAGTCGCACGCCGCAGAGGTCGCTGAGTCCGTGCACGATCTCCTTGCGACGTTCAGTCGATCGGAAGCCTACGCACGCCTCCGGTCATCCAAGATCCTTGGCCGCGAAGTTCCGTTCATCATGCCGTGGGAAGACCGGCAGGTCATGGAAGGAGTCATCGACCTGATCTACCGGCTGGATGAAGAGCTGTGGATCGCCGACTATAAGACGGATGCGATCTCGGCCGATGAAGCAGTGCTTCGTGCAGAGCGGTACCAAATGCAAAGCCAAGTGTATAAGGCGGCTGTGAAACAGAGCCTGAGAATTGAGCCGCGTTTTCACTGTCTGTTTCTTCGATGTGGGGCGATGGTTGAATTATGATGGTAGAGGACAATGGAAATGGCACGGCGAAACCATATTTCATCTGAAGCCTTTGCACAGCTGGTTCAACAGGCGATTGCCGATTTGCCGCCTCCCTACGCCAAGCTGATGGAATCGATCACCGTTGTAGTGGAGGAAGAACCGCCGGAAGATGTGCTCGAGGACCTTGATCTCGACAGTGAAGACGACTTGCTTGGCCTGTATCAGGGCCAGTCGTTGGCGGCTGATTCGTTTTTCACGCCAGGAGGAGAGTCTCCGCCACGGATTTCCATCTATCGCGGACCGATCCTCCGACTGTGTAAGAGTCCGGAGGATGTGGTGCAGGAAGTCTATGACACGGTCGTTCACGAACTGGGCCACCATGTGGGCTTGGACGATGACGAGATGCCGTACTGAGAATGCAGTAAAAGGCTCTTCAGCGGCGTTCTCGTATCGCTCAAGGCCTCAACGTACCAACCGCGTACGCCTCGGCCTTTCACTCACTGCGGCCTTGCTGGAAGAGCTTTTTCATCATCCTCACCGAAAGCATCGAAGTAAGTTCTTGTTCAGCACTCAAGACGTATCACGGTTGAGAGTGTGAAGCCTTCAGTCTCGCCCGTTGGTACCCCAGGACAAGCATGATGGCTCCAACCAACACCATGGGCAAGGACAGAATTTGACCCATGGTGATCGGTCCCAAGATAAATCCCAAGTGCAGATCCGGTTCACGGAAGAGTTCAACGATCAGTCGGCTGATGCCGTAACCGGTGATGAAACTCCAAAAGACCGTGCCGGGCGGGGTCGGACGTCGATCGATCCACCATAATGCCGTGAACAGGACAAGGCCTTCCAGCGTGGCCTCATACAATTGCGAGGGGTGGCGGCAAGCAGGGCCTCCCGCTGGAAAGACCATGCACCAGGCCACGTCGGTTGACCGACCAAAGAGTTCACCGTTGATGAAGTTCCCGATCCGACCGAAACCTAAGCCGATCGGTGTAACGCAGGCCGCCAGGTCTGCGATGGTATAGGCAGGAATCTCTTGCCTTCGACTGAACCAGATCAGCGCGAGGATTGTTCCGAGGAGCCCACCGTGGAAGGACATGCCTCCTTCCCAGACCGCAAGGAGTTTCAGTGGGTTCTGGATATAGTAGGAAAAGTTGTAAAAGAGCGTGTAACCGATCCGCCCACCGAGAAACACGCCGAAGGCCGCGTAGACGACCATGTCATAGGTCTGGTCCTTCCTGATCGCTAACCCTTTACGCGCAACGTTATGCTGAATAAGGAAGTAAGCCGTGGTCAGGCCGATCAGGTACATCAGCCCATACCAGCGGAGCTGAATGGGACCCAACGCGACAAGGACTGGGTCGATATTTGGGTAAGGGATGGAGGCTGGAGGACCCATTACTGTGCTTTCAGTCTAGTTCTTCGCGAGATGGCACTCATAGCCTGAAGGGAGCATAAATCGTGAATCATGAATCATACGCAGTACCCTTTGCGACCTGCGGCAAAACTTGCCGCTGGATCATACGGGGGCTCATGTGTCAATGCAAGCGCAACAAAGGTTGGAAACGGTTAAGGTTTGACCCAGGCAAATCGGCTTCCATGGCTGATTCAACCGCATGTATGAATCGAAAGTGTTGGCTTTCTGAAACGACTGTGTCTCGGTCTGTTGAGAAAAAGAGACCAAAAATTAGTCACCCCTAATTACCAAAAAACGCCCTCTACGGTTTTTCGCGGGAATCCCCTCTCCTACGAACATTCTTATCTTGGCACAGAGCATGCTCAAATACCTCGACATAGGAAGAGTTCCTAAACGGTCTTCCGGATCATTCACCATCATGAGGAGGTTCACCATGTCGGAGCAGGGGAATCAGGTCGCCAAGGCAGCAGCATTCATCGCCGGTGGGGCGGTCATCGGAGCGGGACTCGGGCTCCTCTTCGCTCCACAGACCGGTGCGGAAACTCGTCGAAGCATCAGTCACTATGCTCGCAAGGCGCAGGTGCAGACCAGCCGATGGGGCCGGGCGGTCAAGTCGGGGGTGGAGGAAGTACTGAACCGCAAGCCTGTAAAAGGGAAGAGTTCTGAGGGAGAACGGCCGCAACTGACCGCTGTGTTGAACTAAGATTCTCGAAGATCATCGGTAGCAGATCACCCCGTCGCTCTCCTCCGTCGGGCACGGGCTGTCTGCTACCGATGGTCCGAGGGGATTGATGGCCTCGGCCAGTTTTCCTACTCGAGCACCCTCTCTTGGATAGCCTGAAATGTCCAGGATTCCATTGGGATTCCCGTGGCAGGTGAAACAATCCTCCGAATAGTCGATCGGCATCATGGTTTTGAGTAGCCTACCACTGTCGATCCATTCAACAATCGGCATGGTCAAAGCCGGTTGGTTCGCAAGTCGCTTCAGCACCATTTCTTTATATGCATCCGGAGCACCTCTTGACTCACTGCTTCAATCGGCGTCTCCAGTGCGAATAGGAAAATAGCGATTAGAAATCGTGAAATGTGTCTCGGCAGTGGGTCACCTCCCCACCTTGCATCGCCTTACTGATACCTTGTCTCTCTCGCATTGTAGCCAACCTCGTTATTTTTTCCTGAGAAACGGGCCGGCAAAGGGCTGAGAGAAAAGTGGCTGTGTGCCATAGTCGCTATGTTAAAATCCGCCTCTCGCCGGAGTGGCGGAATAGGCAGACGCAAGGGACTTAAAATCCCTCGGGTCCACAAGGCCCGTACCGGTTCGATCCCGGTCTCCGGCACCAGTCCAGGTGGATCGTGTATCGATCTCGAACGAACGTATAGAGGGATTCATGAATACAAAAGGAATCGTGATGCTCGTTGCCGGCGTGATTCTCTTTCTTAGTGTCATTGGGGTTGGGGCGTGGGTGATGACTGCCCCTCTGGAAGCTGGGGAGGTCGAAACGAAGCGTTGTAATGAATATGTGGATGAGTTGGATATGTTGAAGAAGTACAACTGGTTTTGGACGCCATATCACCGGCGCATGGCATTCAACGACTGCTTAACCAGGAAGTTGGGTGAACAGAAGCAACCATAGGATGTCTTTCCATGAGAGCACTCATTTCAAGAAATATCCGGAATGAGGTCGGTTGGGCCTTCTCCAAACTATTCTCGAGAGTTCCATGCCTGCTGCGGATGGCTCTTTCCACGGATTTTCTCGCACTCTCCTCGCGCTGATCATTCTTCAGGTGTGGGGTGCGACCGCTGTGTTCGCTGAGTGGGAGTTCGTCGATGGCAACGACCAAGCGAAGGTCTATGTCGATCCCAAGACCGTCACTAGGAACGGTGAATGGGTGAGTGTGTGGGTCATGGATGATCTGAGGCTTGCTCAGATACGAGGGTTCAGGAAATACTTGTCCACGCGCGCCCAAGAAGAGCACGACTGTATTAAAGAACGTTTTCGGTTGCTGGCATTGGAATATTTCTCGGGGAATATGGGATCTGGAGAGGCGCTCTATAAGACGTCAGGCGAGTCTGATTGGACGCCGATTCCGCGAGGTACTTTGGCTCAATCGGTCTGGAAGTTTGTCTGCAGGGGGGAGGTGCGCAAATATTAGGATGGGTTCACGGGAGACTTTTCCATGCCAGATCTTGAGGCGGAAGACGAGCATGTACGGGTTAAGATGTGGCCCCTCTTGAGGATATGATTAATCCTGCCAACCTACCTGATTACTGTCCCAGCACCAAGAGACCGAGCGGTTGTTAATCAATCCGTTCTATGTTTTGATCATTTGGGCAGGCCAACCTCATCACCAGAACAATCTGTATCTTACATGGGAGGTTCACATGTTCGGCCCAATTACGCTGCCGTTTGGAGCCAAGATGTTGTTCAATACCGTGAAGCTCAAACCCGGCGTCAGTTTCGAAGACGTCGAGTCGGCCGTCGGAGAAATGTGCATGGTGGTCAAGGAAACCTACGGCGGTGAGAAAGGGGGCTTCTTGGCAGGACAAGTTTTCAAGTTCTCCGGCTTCGTGTCCGAGGAGGGCTCGCTGACCGCCAACAAGGCCACCGACGACCATTACGCCATTGTGACCTACTGGCAGTCCTTTGAGGCGCACGAGAAGTCCCATGCCGACGAAGTATTTACCAGCAAGTTTTCATCCTTGGTGAGCATGTGCTCGGAGACCAAAGAACTCGGCTATGACATGCTGTGGCAAGGGGCGCCGTGAATGAACAGGTGCAGTTTAAGTAATGGCCGTGCCCCATCGTCGTAATCGTTGTCTTGGAGTATCTGCTCAACACGCCGCCTAAACTCCTCCTAAATCTGCTTCCTGAAAGTCTTGCAGCCAGAGAACGGTATCGCTGAGGTCGGTGTGTGCCTGATGCTGAACCAGCACGAGAACACGTCGGAGCAACACACGGAAGGGGAGATGGTCGGAAACGATGATTCCGGAGTGATGCCGATCGGAATCGGCCAATTCTTTAGCCAGGCAAAGAAAATCTTTCACATTGAAGGTCAGCATGACTCGCCCTTGCCCTGTGGCAAACGTGAGTTGTTGGACGTCTGAGTGACCGAGATTCTGAGCGTCTCTCGTCGAGAGGCAGTCAATCCCGCGTTCTCTAAGTACAGGAGCTAGGAAGGGGTCGACATCCTCATCGAGATAGAGCTTGATGACCACTGGCAGAATAGTGAAGGCTAGTGATTAAGAAGGGCGTTGTTTCGCACGTACTCTTCATGATTTTCCACAATCTCACGGTCGATATCTTCTCGATTGTCATAATAGTACGCAAGCGCGTCGTAGATTTGAGCGAGGATGAGGTGAGGGAATTTTGCAACAAGCTCCTCAGGCGTACACCCATGCTGGAGTACGTAGGTGGCCACCGAGCGAACTGGAAACCGAGTGCCGTGGATGACGGCACTCCCCCCGCAAATGGCAGGATCGTTCGTGATATGAGGGTGGTCAACTTTCGGCATTGGTTTCCCCCAGTGTGCACAAACCTTAGCAAGCTGACAGTGCACCGTCAAGGCAAGTTCAGTCTACGGCCACGCGGCTCTAACCCAAAGGACGAGCCCGAAGCCGGTGGAAGCGGTGGCCCACTTGGGGGTTGACCAAGCCAGATATCAAAACTTCTGGCTGGTCAGATGGCTGGATTCTCCATCGAGAGAAAAGGGTCAACTGACCCTGCTTTTTCCTGCGAACACCTCATAAAATGGCAAGAGTTGCGGCTGCAATCCAGAAAGGCTAACCGGATTCCTCGCGCATGGGCCAGCTCATGTGAGCCGGCCCCGGATTCATATTGGACAAGCCTATGGCCCAAAGGAATTGTAGTTCTGTCCACTATCGACCGCCGTGTCCTTGATGCTCTTCGGCACTGAGACCTTGACCGTGCCGGTACAACTGGCCCCGTCCTGATCCGGTGCCCTGAATTGCACCGCATAGACACGCCCGTTCCCCGATCCTGCCCGCTCCGCACGTAGCAGGATATTGTTTCCCGACTCTGCTGCATCCGGACTTGTGTCACCATCGCCAAGGCCATTAATCGGCTCGTCCTGCGTGACCGTGGGATAGGAGATGGTAACATCGCTGTTGTTGGGATCGGTGACGCCCATGATGCTCACCGCCACCATTGTGTGGTTCGGCGGCCAGAGCACCGATACACTGGGCTGAGCTAAGGTACACACCGGCGGATCGTTCACATCCTGGATCGCGACTCGCACGGTATCGGCTCCGCCACTCGCCTGACCATCGTTGACCACAAGTTGGAAGGTCAATAGTGCGCCACCAGGGCCTACAGTCGGTGCCGTAAAGGTGGGATTCGGAGTGTTCGCCCCAGTCAGTGACACGACTGGCCCACCGGTCTGACTCCAACTGAAGTGGAGGGTATCCAGATCAGGATCGCTACTGGCACTCCCATCTAACGTCACCAACGTGTTCTCATTTCGCGTTTGATCCGGCCCGGCATCGGAGGCTGGCGGCTGGTTCACATTCGAAATGAAGAGGGAGATGTAATCGGAGTGATTCAGTCCACGGGCATCGGTCACAATGAGTTCGAAGTCTACCTGCCCCCCACTGGCACCAACGGGGGGCGCCGTGAAGCTAGGTGTGGCGCTATTTGGATAAGCCAGTGTCACCGGCGGCCCAAAGACCTGGAGCCAAGTGTAAGTGAGAGGTTCGACATCCGGATCGTAACTGGCACTGCCATCGAGAATGATCGGACTGCCTTCTTGTACCGTTTGATCGGGTCCTGCCTCGGCCACTGGGGGGTGATTGACATTCGTGATATGCACATTGACCGTATTGGGATCGCTGCAATTACTGCTGGTCCCCTCGCAGACCACTAACTCGAATGTGGTCGTCCCGCCAGCCGCAGACACATGAGGAGCAATGAAGGTAGGAGATCCAGTCGTCGCACCGGTCAAAGCCACCGTTGGCCCCGCGACTTGCGTCCAAGTATAGGTTAAGGAGGCGCCGGTGGACCCAGTGCCTCCAGCATCACCAACGTCCCCTCCGGCTTCGATTGATCGGGGCCGGCGTTGGCAAGGGGTTTGTCAGAAATCTTTGCAACCCAACCATCGACACCCCCAGCGATTCCAGTCTGATACGGTGATTGCGTGTGGAAATTGGATGAAGCGGTGTCACCTGCCACATAGATATTTCCGTTGCCATCAAGGGCTACGCCTCTAGCGTTATCGTCGAGACTGCCTCCAAGAAATGTTGAGAACAACACAGATGTGCCTGTTGAATCCAATCTAGTGACAAACGCGTCAGCCAAACCCGCATTATTTGCCTGAATCGTACTTCCGACTGCGCCAGGCCAAACCAACGAGCGAGTGCCCCCTGCAATAACAGCATTACCCGCTGAATCGACTGCGATGCCAGAACTAAAGTCATCGCCTGCACCGCCAAGGAATGTAGAATAAACGAGACCGGAACCGGTGGTATTCAATTTAGATACAAATACATCTGAATCCCCCCCCAACGTGGGTTGTACCGGGCTGCTGGCAATGGGAAAGTTCGCGGATCTCGTAAAACCCGTTACAAGACTGTTTCCAGTTCCATCTACTGTAATGTCACTCCCTCTATCGTTGCTAATTCCTCCCAAGTAAGTTGAATAAACCAAGGTGCCGGCCCCAATATTGAATTTTGCGACAAACGCGTCCTCTCCTCCGGAAAGCACAGACGGCTGAGAGCTCGCATTCACACCGAAAAGGTTGAGAGACAACGTATAGCCGGTTATGTGTAGGTTTCCATTAGAATCAATAGCAATTCCATTGGCTTCGTCGTTCAACCTGCCACCGTAGTAAGAAGACATGACAAGCCCGTTTCCTGCTGGATTGATCACAGCCCAGAACGCATCCCGCCCACCAGCAAGTGTCGATTGAAATAGACTGAGAGAAGTACCGGGGAAATTAGTTGATACTGTCCAGCCTGCGACAGAAGCCTTGCCAATTGAATCCACGGTTATCGATGTGGCGACCTCATCACCATTGCCCCCA
Organism: Nitrospira sp.; assembly: GCA_025934915.1. Classification (GTDB taxonomy): domain Bacteria; phylum Nitrospirota; class Nitrospiria; order Nitrospirales; family Nitrospiraceae; genus Nitrospira_D. The sequence goes on along the minus strand of JAICWG010000027.1, from coordinate 351 downwards.
AGAAAAGTGGAAAATAGCAATCCAGATCCGCTGGCATTGATCTTCGTAATAAAAGCATCGTCGGTTGTGCTAGCCTTTACAGGTTGCAAACTTCCCGGCGTAATAGGAAAGTTTGGTGAAGCGGTCGCTCCGGTTAAATAGACATTACCCGTTGCATCGACATCAAGGCCAAAAGCATTGGTATTGCCGATTCCGCCAAGATATGTTGAATAAATCAAACTGCTGCTGGCAGGATTTATTTTTGACACAAATGCATTGAATCCATTGGACACGCTTTGGAAAGGAGTTCCGGCGACCGGAAAATTCAACGATGCAGTGCTTGCTGCGACGTACGCGTTGCCAGCAGAGTCG
>JAICWG010000015.1 GCA_025934915.1 Nitrospira sp. | reverse complement strand
TGATGTGCCGGTGCCGACTTCCATTATCAGTCTCCTCACTTGCCGGTCTGTGACCATTCGCCCTCCCTTCATAGATGGAGAGCTTATCGACCAGGCGGTTGCAAGGATCAGCACCCCGCAGTTCTAATTGTCGCTGAACACCCGACGTGAAAAAAAGCCAACAGCGAGGGAGCGGCTATCCTCTTTGAGGACGAGGCCTCCTTCCGCCAAGACCCCACCCTCTATCAAACCTGGGCCAGGGTAGGGTCTCAGCCGGAAATCCTCACGACCGGCCAGCGCAACACCCTCAAAATCTTCGGCACCATCGAGCGGTACTCCGCCCGGGTTCGCTACCCATTCCAACAGGTGTTCAACGCCCAAACCTCCATCGCGTACCTGGAACGAATCCTTCGCCAGTACGTTCCTCGCCGAATACATCTCATGCAAGACAACGCGTCCGACCACAAAGACGGGGAGGTCTGGTCCTGGTTCTCGGATCACCGCAGATACATCGAGGTGCACAATCGCCCGCCCTCCTCTCCGCAACTCAACGCGTTGGAGAGAGTCTGGCACCATACCCGGTTACACGGAACCCCCAATCGTTATTTCCCGACCCAGGACGAACGACGCGGTACCCTGACATCAACGTTTCGCAGCATCCAGCACCGTCCCACGCAGGTCCAAGGCGATCTGCGTCCTTATCAAGAAGGTAACGTTATTTATGCAATGATATATAGTTGCTCTATTGCTGATCCTCGGTGGCTGCGGAAGCCCGTACTATTTTACTAAGCCAGGCTTTTCTCAGCAGCAATACGATCGAGATAACTTCGAATGCCTACAGGCAGCCCAACAGCCCGTGCTTATCACACCTACTCCTGGTATGCTGGCTGGAGGAATGGCTACAAACAAGGATATTTATTTTGCCTGTTTCAGGGCTAAAGGATACACCGTCCAGAGCGAAGAAGAGCGGGAACAGATTGTACGCGCAGAGGAACGCGCAAATCAGGAACGGTTAGTCCAGCAGAAGGAGCGGGAAAGACAGTTGCGGGAGGAGGCAATACAGAAGGAAAGATTGGCTGAGAAGCGGCGTGTCGATGAGGAGAAAGTTCAGCAGCCTCAAGGAGGCCCGAAAAGTTACGTGTATTTGCCTGGGTACACCGAAGAAGATGTGCCCATGGTTCTGATACCAGAAGGGGAATTCCTTATAGATAAAAATGAGGTAACTACCCAGCTCTATGCTTCCTTCATGAAAACGACGAACCGTAACAAACCAGAGCATTGGGGTGATGTAAGGCCAGAGCTTGATGGGGACAAGCCTGTCATTGGTGTCGAGTGGTCGGATGCGGATGCCTATTGTCGTTACTATGGCAAGCGCCTTCCAACCGAAAAGGAATGGGAGAAAGCTGCATGTGGTACCGATGGCCGAATATATTCTTGGGGGAATACGGAGCCGAGTAAGAGTCTTGCGAACTATGATGGGCAGTTTTGTCTTGCGTTTTGTAATGTCTATGCTGAGAAGCTTAAGCCGGTTGCGAGTTATGCTGCTGGTCGAAGCCCCTACGGCCTTTACGACATGGCTGGTAATGCCTGGGAGTGGGTAGAGGAAAAGAGACTTCGAGGGGGATCGCGGCTTAGTAATACACATACACCAGGACTTGGTTTACAGCCTGCTGCGCCGTCAGGAGAAGTTACCAGGACTTATGGGCGCCGCTACCTTCTTGGGTTCCGCTGTGCTCAGGACGTCCGTTTAGTCAAGTGAGTTTTGGTTCTAGGGTTTTACCTCGCGGATGCGATCATCGTTCTGAATGTCAGCGAACGTGAATTATTAGTCAGTGCTCTGGATTGGGGAAAAGGTGTAATCAATCTCCGGATGAGTCCATCCGGTACGAACCGAGTCTTGGTCGAATGATGTGAAGTGTAAAGCCGATATTCGAAAGAAGAATCATTTTGTGCCAGCTTCTTACTTGGGTCGTTTTGCCGATCCCGCCGAATTTCTGCATGTTTTTGATCGGAAATCCGAACAGTGGCGTAGGCAGCGGCCAAAAGAGGTGATGCATCGACGGTATTATTACCGACAGGAATGGGCGCCGCCTGGTATCGATCAAGATCTTCTTGAAAAATATGTAAGCGAGTCACTGGAGAGTGCAGCAGCGAATGTCATAGATCGTTTAATAAATCTACCCTTGGAGCTTGACGACCAAGTCATTGCTAAATTTTTTCTGTATTTGGAGTTCCAGCGAATCAGAGTTCCTCGGCAGATCGAGATGGGTAAAAGATTGATGAGGGACCGAATTCTGCTTTTTGGCTCAACTGATGTGACGAGAGACGTTCTTGGGGGAAAATCTCGGTTAGAGATGAAAAAGTCGGCCGGATTTATCTATTTGAAGGGAATGATGGGGCAACTCAATCCCTGGTTTGCTCGGATGAAATGGGAAGTAATAAAAGCGGAGGACGGTGCGGCATTTATTACAACTGACAGTCCTGTGTCTCTCTGGAATGCGGCATGTTTTCCCCCTGCAGAGCGGGTATTGGGCTTCTTGGAACAGTTGTGTTGTTTCCGCTGAGTTCGCAATATCTTTTAATTATGCGACATCCTGAATATAAGAAAAATACAAGGACCCATTCTCTCAGGGTCTTAGCTGAGCCGACACTCGAAGACCGACTGGTGCCTGTTACCACTGGAAGAGTCTGGACTCGAAGGACAGTTGCCAATCACAACAAGGTGATGCGAGTTCTTTCTGATCGGCTTTTAGTAGCCCATCGTAGGCAGGTGTTGGAAGAATGCATATATGGTTGATATCAGATCTTGGAATTACCCATGCCTCTGCAAGGAGCCATCAGCTCATGTTGTCTCATTTAAATTTGAGTTAATAGCTGAATGTCGATTGCAGTCTTGAGTTCTAACTCCAAGTGCAACACTGCAAGCCCAGAAGGGCTATGGTGTTGCCATGCACACGAAATCGTCCCGACACCTGCATGCTGAAGAACGTGAGACCGTAAGCCTGGGGCTGGCCCGGGGCCATTCGCTGCGGATGTTGGCGCGGCTTTTGGGTCGGTCGCCCAGCACTGTGAGTCGCGAAGGGACCCGCACTGTGACGCGGGGCCGACCGTATCGAGCGTGCACGGCGCACACGATCGCAGCCGGTCGAGCCGGTCCGCCGCGGCGCCCGCGGAAACTCTTGAACCCTTGGCTCTGGCAGTACGTGCGGAGCCATCTGGGTGAGGGCTGCTCGCCAGAACAGATTGCCGGGCGCCTCCGCCGCGAGTCTCCTGCCAACAGGGAACGCCACCTATCGACCGAAACCATCTATGCGGCGCTGTATATCTTGCCACGTGGTGCGTTGCGGAGCGAGGTGCTTGCCGCGCTGCGTCAGGGGCGCAAGACGCGTCGGCCTCGCGTCCGGGGTACGGATCGACGGGGCCAGATTCCCAACAGGACGCTGATCGTGGCACGCCCTGCCGAAGTGGGGACCCGTACGGTGCCCGGCCACTGGGAAGGCGACCTGATCAAGGGCGCTCGCAATCGGTCGGCCATTGGCACGCTGGTGGAGCGGACGACCCGCCTGGTCATCCTGGCCCAGATGAATGGGACCGATGCCACGAGTGCCCGCCAGGGCTTCACCAAGAAACTCCGGCCTGTGCCCGCGATGCTGCGGAAAACGCTGACCGATGATCGCGGCAAAGAGATGGCCGAGCATGCGCGCTTAGCCGAACGGTTGGCCATCCGGATCTTCTTTGCCGATCCGCACAGTCCCTGGCAACGCGGCACCAACGAGAATACCACTGGCTTCCTGCGCCAGGACCTGCCCAACGGCACCGACTTGTCGGAATACACCCAGCGTGAGTTGAATAGCATCGCCCATCGCCTGAACACGCGACCGAGAAAATGTCTCGACTTTGCCACGCCCCTGGACGTCTCTGCGCACCTGCGCCATCATTCACCCGTTGCACTTGGAACTTGAAACCGCCAGTTGTTTACTTCTGCGAATACCACCGATAACCTATGGTCTTGGTGAACTGTGCTTTCGGCGCGCCGCTGAGTCGTTGGCATGGAGATCGTGTCGAAGTTGCTCATGATTAAGGAGTCTTGTACACTTCCCATAGTGCGCCAAGAGGAATTTAAGCGATGCAAGGACGCTCCGGTCAACCAGACGATTCACAGATTGCCGCCAATTTGCGCCACGCCATCGAGTTGACCGAACTCGGATTAGCTCTGCGTCGATCAGTGCTGCAACAGGATGAACCTCAGGGCGATGTCATGGTAAAAGTCATGCGCGAGATTCGGCGCGCAAAAGAGCAGGCATGGCGGCAGAATCGTTCTTAGCGCAGACCCTCTCCACTCTGATCACGGATTTCAATCGACGCGGAATTCAGTATGCGCTGGCCGGAGGCTGGGCGTACAGTGCGTTGGTCGAGCCACGAGCAACGACCGATATCGATGTTCTACTGTTATTGGAGCAGCCTTCCCGTGATCGGCTTCAGTCTTTGCTCTCCTCCCTTTTTGATTCAACCATCGTCCATCCAGCCGCGATGGTCTTTCATGGAATTTCGATTTGGCGATGTGTGGGAATTTTGAAAAACCAAGAAATCGTGATTGATCTGCTCTTGGCTGACTCCGAATACCTGCAGACAGCCCTGTCGCGTCGTCGACAGGTTCTGCTGGGCGATTTATCAGTGCCGATTCTGACTGTAGAGGACTTGATCTTACTCAAGACTCTTGCGGGTCGGCTCCAGGATCAGGCTGATCTCGAGAAAATCAGACTTCGTCAGGATGAACTTCATGTCGATTGGACTTATGTCGAGGAATGGAAAGCAAAGTTGGGCCTTGTCCAATAACCTGCTCTACTTCTGCGAATACCACCGATAGTCTTTGTTGTCGGTAAATTGCGCTCTCGAAATGCCTCCTAGGTTGTCCCTTCAACAGTACTTTGAAGTCGTAAAGGCCGAACCAGGTGGGGTTTGCCTCATCGTGATAGATCGGTCCAGAATGTGCGCGGTACAATCAGCGACCGCTCTTCTCACATCAGAGGCTGATACAGCTTCTGTTCGATGGAAGTAAAGATCCTGCCTTGCTCGACCGAACAGCAGTCACCAATGTCACTCCGCAACCGATCTCATTTCCATTAAAATTCGAATTTACGTTTCATTGAAGGGCATGTGTGGCAGCATGGATTCTGGACCTTCCAAGAGGCGTGGGGACTGGGTCGGTAGTATAACCAGCGATCCCACCAAGTGCTCGGGTACCGGAGTCCTGTCCAGTTAGGCCAGAACAATCACCGCACACGGCTCGATCGCAAGGAGCACTGCAGTATGCTTCCAAATATCAAGTCCACAGTTAAAGGCGTTCTTCGATTCTGGACGAGCTATGCCTACAATCATTATGCTGACATTCAAGATGCCACGAGGATACTGAAGAGTGTTGAGAGCTATAACGGCAAGACGGGAAGTCGCAACCTGAAGTTATGCGACGAGTACGCAGTGGAGGTCCTTGGGCATAAGCACTTCGCACACTGGTTGTATGTCTATACGGCTGTTTCAGGTCGGTTCAAAGAAGGCTGGATGCCCGAAAATTACTATGGCTCGGTCGTGGTGCCAAAGCTGCAGGGACAGTATGGAAGGATTGCAGATCTCAGAGGCCTTAATGCGGTCATGCTCAAGAGTGATGCCTTTCCGGACGTGCTCGCATACGCGAACGGGATCTTTTTTGATACCACATACAGATTTGTCTCGCCGGACGCAGTTCAAGATAAGCTGTTCAAGAATCACGAGCGAGTCGTGTTCAAGCTCGATAACTCGCTCCAAGGAAGAGGCATACATTTTTTCACTTGCGAGTCATTCAGCGTCGAACAGATAACACGGCTTGGGAATGGCCTGTTCCAAAGGGTCGTGCAACCGCATAGACTGCTTGCGAAGTTCGCAAAACATTCCGTCGCGACCCTACGAATCACCACCGTGTACAAGGATAATGGAGAGGTTTCTGTGCGAGCGTGTCATTTGAGAATGGGGAGTGGCGAGGAAACCCATGTGCAAGTAAGGAGTCAGATCAGAGTGCCGATTCACATCGAGAGTGGGGCATTTCGTGACGTAGGGTACACGGCGGAGTGGCGTGAGACCAGGATTCATCCGACGAGTCAAGAGACGTTTGCTGGAAACGTGATTCCTGCTTTCAAGGCATGTGTCCGCACTGTGGTTGAGCTGCATAGGAAAGCTCCGTATACCCGTTGTATAGGTTGGGATGTGACGGTCGATGAAGAGGAAAACGTCCGACTTCTGGAATGGAATGCCGAGCACAATGGCATTAAATTCAGCGAAGCCACGCAAGGACCGTGCTTTGCCGATTTGGGCTGGGAACGACTCAGAAATGAGCGTGCCAGATAAGTCTACGCGGAGGCTGTGAGGCGTATCGTCTATATCTCGCCGAGGCAGATTGCTCACGGTTTCGAGTCACGGTTCACTTTTGCGAATACCACCGATAGCCTTTGTTCTCGGTGAATTGCGCTTTCGGCGCCCCGCCTGGTTTTTCCAGCAACAGTACCTTGAAGTCGGTCAGACCGAACCATGCGGGATCGGCGAGGTCGTGATAGTGGAGGCCTTGAAGTTTGGGGAGCATGTCGCCTAAGGCTTGTTGCAATTCCTTTTCTGTATAGGCACGCACGGCGAAGGGGCGGTTGATCGACTGACAGAATCTTTGGATGCTATAGGTTGCGCCGGTGCAGAGGACTTTCGTGTCCGGTTTGAGTCCAAGAAATTGCGGGAGAGAAAGATACCGCTCCTGAAAACCGAGCCACCGTACGGCGTGCCGCAGGTGGCTGTATTGGACCTCGTATTCCGTGTGTCCCGGCAGCTTTACGGGCGCAGGCCATCCGTCCTCAATGCCGAACTCGGTGAGAAACGCTCGGCCACCCGGCTTGAGCACTCGCCACAACTCGGTGGCGAAGCGAATCGGTCCTAAGTTAAAGATCACCGATTCAGGCGGGTCGCTTTCGATCGGGAGGCGAAGCCGTCTGATCCAATCCAGTGCTTCTTGGTGCTGCGGAGTCTCTCCCACCCCGTACGTCAGCTCTTGTTTGCCCAGTTGCACGGGTGTCATGTCCGCCATGTTCTCGTTGTCGATCACGAGATCGATGGAGCGTTCGGCAAAGGGCAGCGATTCGGCATTGGCTCTTGTGCCGGAAACATTCCAACCACCGGCTTTGGCTCGAGTGACTTGGAGTTTGAGGAACGGCTGCGTGATGTCGAGCGACAGGTATGTCATTCTCTGCTTTTCGAAGGGCAACAGATCCTTGCCAAGCTCCTGCGCGAGATAGCCAAGTCCCCCGCCGATTTCCAAGATGACCGTAGGCTTGGGATTGAACCAGCCGAGCCGACGCAGTTGCCGCATGAGGAGCCGCCCGTAGGTCAAGCCGTTCAGTGCTTCGCTCGGTTCACGGAAGAGATGTGAGACGGTGGTTTCGATCAGATCGAAATGACGGTCATCTTCTTCGCTTTGGGCGAGTTCGTGACGGTGGAATTCTTCAAGGTGCTCCTCGCCTTCGAACCCTTCCCGACCCGACCAGCCTTCGCGGACCTGCTGCAGAAGAGTATCCCACTTGGCGTTGTGTCGATGGCCTCCTGGCGCGGCCGTTCCGAAATAGCAGAGGGAATAGTTGGGGGTAGCCCATCGTTCAAGGTGCCAGGATCCCGGTTGCCCGTCCGGTCCACAGACCTTCGTGCCATATTGTTCAATGAGCGTACCGACAGTCGTATGGCCGTTCATGGCCTTGAGCATATCCAGGCCGGTGCGGTTCAGCCGGATGATCGGTAGGTTGTCATCCAGTGGGGCAAACCACCATTCATCCGGGTGGTGATGATAGGCGACCAGGTCGGGAATGTGCCAAGCAAGGAGGTTCAGGGCCTCTCCAGTCAAGCTTCGGGGTTCATGGACAGCGACAGCGGGTTTCATGGCGAGCAGTTTTTGATGATGAGCTCCGGTAGCCTACAGGAGCAATCAGCAATCGCGCAACAAGATGATCGGTGTGTTTACAACTGAGAGGGTGTGGATGGATCGTCTGTCACAACCAACTGACCTCGCATGATGGGATGGATACCGCAATGATAGGGGTAACGGCCCGCCGGCAAACCAGACACAGTAAAGTGACCGCCCGGTGCCACCGTCCCCGAATTGAACAGGCATAGATGTGCGTCCTTCACGCAATCATTGTGAGTGACGGTATGGTGGGTGGGCGTCGGATTATCCCAGCGAACGGGCGCGCCGCTAACCACGGTGGCGGTGGCAGGAACGTAATAAGGCGATCCGTTCTCCATGAGAATCTGTGTGGCCGGAGACAGGTCCAGGGGTAGCTCACCCGCGGCGGTTCCGATCCCCAGGGCAATCGTCACGATGCATACTCGGTTCACGTCGGTGTTACCCCTTACAAGACCGGTACAAGACCGTTTGTTCATAAGAATCGGAACGAACGGAGGGTTCAGCGCGACTTCCTTCTATGTGCGCCCATCATAGCATGGGATTGAGCTGGACGGCTTGAGCACGTTTTACCATTTCTTCCACCCAGCCTCGTCGATCGACAAGGTTGTTCTCCTATTGAACGGAAGGAACAGGGAGATGGCCAATCGATGGAAATCAAGATCGGGTGGTTGCAAGAGGCTATTCGTTCATGCTAGATGGAGGCCGTCGCGCCGCGCTGAAACGAAGAGGAGGAATCGGAATGGTGAACAAGAAGAAAAAAGCCGTAGCCAAGAACTCGTCTCGGACGAAAAAAGCTACACCACCGCCGAAGAAGAAGGCGGTCAAAAGAACGACGAAAAAGCGTGCGGCCGTCAAGGCGTCCAAACCGGCCTCGAAGAAAAAGACCGCTAAGAAAGCGGCCGGCAAATCTGTGAAGAAGGCCACGCCTAAGGCTGGTTCACCGAGCGCATCCGCTAAGGAAGTCGCCGGCGAAGAGGACGTGACTCCACGCAAGTCCGTAGCGGCTAAACCAGCCATGCCCATGGAACCGGACGAGGCCGATCTCGATGATGACGATGAGATGGTCAGCGATGAGCTGGAGATGGAGGGCGAGATCGAAGAAGACGACGTCCAGGAAGAGTTGGATCTCGACGCCGATGATGAGGGAAAGGAGCTTATTAATAAGTCCGAAGATTTGTTGGACGACGATTACCGGCACAATTGATATCTCGTCGTCCTGGCTCCGTCGCTAGCACGTCCCGTTCGATGCAACTCGTCGTTGATGGAAGCAAGGGACGTTAGGTTTGCGTTCATTGCTTCTATACACCGCCGCTGAAACCGGTTGATTTCAGCGGCGGTGTCTCATTCCTACCGAACATTGCGTTGCTCTCCTCGTGCCTCATGCAATATGGATAGAGCCTTACTTCACCACAACTCACCTGACACGTATGCTGATCTTCGGAAGCAGATGTGGTTTCGTTGGTATGTGACGCTGGTGCTTGTAATCGCCATTGTGACTTGTCCACCCGAAGCCGATGCTGTGTGCATTGCCGAGGGGGCTGCGGCTGGAATTGAAACGGGTCTTGTGATCCATCTTTCCCCCACCTGTACACCGGCTGAGCGGGAAGCCCATGCAGTGCGTGGCGAAGCCGTTATGGATGCGATCGCCAAGGGGCGTCCTGTCGATCTCCTTGGCGTAATCGTACGCGGGGATCTTATCTTCGATCGCCTTGCTGCACAAACGAGGTCGCGATCCACGGTACCTGCGTTGGAGATGGCGAACCAACCGGATCGTGCCGGTGGCAACAGACAGCGAATTGTTCGGGAGGCACTGAGCCTAAAAGATTCTGTGGTGTCTGGCGCAGTGCGTCATCGGTCAGCGGACAGCACGCTTCGGTTTGAAGGGTCTGTTAACTTTTACGGGTCTCATTTCAAGGAAGGTGTGGATCTCTCACGGTCAGTCTTCCAGGAACCGGTCGAACTTTCCGCTGCCACGTTTGATAAAGAAGCGTATTTTGTTCAGGGGCAGTTCGCCCGGCAGACGGACTGTCGGGAGACCAAGTTTGGTCCCAGCACCAGGTTTCATCGGTCCATATTTCGTGGCTCGGTGAATTGTACCGGTGCGCTCTTCGACGGTATGGCGGAATTTATAGAAGTGACTTTCGAACAACCGGCTACATTTGAGCGGTCCAGGTTCGGTTTGGGGACGGGATTTTCCGGAAGTCGCTTTAAGAGTCGGGTCAGCTTCAGTGAAGCGATCTTCAGCCGGGAGACTTTTTTTGGGTTTGCGGCCTTTGAAAACGAAGCAGTATTTGCCGGTGTCCAGTTTCTCGGGTCAGTGGATTTCTCACATGCTGAGTTCAGTCAGCAGGACGATCTTGCAAGGGCACGTTTTGATCAAGCACCGCTTTTCACCCAAACAAAGCGACTTGAATCAGCTCCGCCTGTCGGCCTTTTTCAGGCTTGGAATGGGCAGTATGCTCTCACCTTGGTCCTTCTCGTCGTAACTGCCTTACTTGTAGCATATGCAGTAAGGCTCAAATGAAGAGCACTTGAAGAGTACGCGAATCATCCCCAATATATAGAATCAGGCTTGCCCGTTACCCCATAAGTTGATATAACGACACCGTGGACTCGCAAGCCGAAGATTTTGAACAAACCGAGCTTCCGTACCAGGTCCGTATCGAAAATTTTGAGGGACCACTCGATCTTTTGCTCCATCTCATCAAGAAGAATGAGATCAATATCTACGATATCCCGGTTGCCATGATAGCTCAGCAATACCTCGAGTATTTGGAAGCTATGGAGGAACTCAATCTCAACGTCGCGGGGGATTTTTTAGTCATGGCGGCGACGTTATTGCAGATCAAATCCAAAATGCTGCTGCCTGTGGATGAGACGGCCGACGACGACGAAGACGGGCCGGACCCGCGGGAAGAACTCGTTCGGCGGTTGCTTGAATATAAGGCCTTCAAAGAGGCAGCACGTCAGCTTGACGACCAGGAGAAGATGTGGCGCGAGATCTTTTGGCGTGAGCACGCTCCACCAGTTGAAGAGGTTGAGGAGAATCTTCCGTTAGAGAATGTCTCGCTGTTTGATCTCGTTGACGCACTCAAGGAAGTACTGGAGCGGAATCCGGGCAGCCGGCTCATCGAGATTGTTCCCGACAATCTCACGGTTCGGGAGCGGATGAACCTCATTCTGGAAACGCTCGAAGGCAAAGACTCGGTCTCGTTTGCCGCGCTGTTCGAGGGATCGAGCCATCGCATGGTGGTCGTCGTGACGTTCTTGGCGCTGCTTGAATTGATGAGACTGCGGGTCGCCCGTGTATTCCAAGCGGAAACATTCGGATCGATTCTGGTTTCACGGATGTTCTCCTTGGTGCCCGATCCGGCAGAGCTGGATGATGTCGATGTTGAATGGAGGGGAGCATGACTCCACAGACGATGGATGTGGTTCATGATGTGCCGGAAGTTGAGGCGATGAATATTGGAGAGTCGAATGGATCGCCTCATGATCAGACTTTCGATGATAATCGGGTACAAGGCATGGGCGAGCTCCAGGCGATTCTGGAAGCACTGCTCTTCGTTTCTTCCGAACCGCTGTCCCTGGCGCGTCTTGTGGCCATGATGGGAAACGTTCCGAAGGTTGGAGTGGAAGAGGCGTTGCGAAATCTCGGTCAGGCGTTTGAGCAAGAAGGGCGAGGGGTGCGACTGGCCGCTGTCGCGGGCGGGTACCGTCTCGTCACGAAGCAGGATTATGCCCCCTGGATCAAGCGGCTGGATAAGGCCAAGACGGCGGCAAAACTGTCCAGATCCGCCTTGGAATCGTTGGCAATCATTGCCTACAAGCAGCCGCTGGTGCGGTCGGAGATCGAAGAAATCCGTGGGGTGGAAACCTCCGGTGTCTTGCGCACGCTGTTGGAGCGAAAATTGGTCCGAATTGTCGGGCGCAAAGAGGTCCCAGGACGTCCAATCATGTATGGGACGACCAAATTCTTTCTTGAACATTTCGGCTTGAGCGATCTCTCGCAGCTACCTCCACTGCGGGAATTCAAGGAACTGGGTGAGGCAGAACAATCACTCTTTCCGATGGATGGTGGAGACGTTTCATCCGAGGAGGTGTCGATCGAGGCGCTTGAGGCGGGTGTGGAATCGTCAGTGGATGGTGAACTGCAAACGTCTGTCTCTCTCGATGAGGTATTGGATCCTCTCCCTACCTCTCAGTAGCCGGCGAGCATTCGTATGAAATCTGATAGTAGGCTCGTTTCGGCCGGTTCCAAGTCCGGAACTGATCCTTCACATCCGCTTGCGGAGGCCGGCTAAGGTGCCGATTTTTTCCTAGGTGCGAGATTCTTGAGACGTTGGAGTTCGGCTTCCTGCTCGTCCATCTTTTTCTGAAGTGCTTTCAGCTCTTCCTTGAAGGCTTGCAGGTCAGCCTCATTCTTCCCACCTGGTGGCGCTTGAGCAGGAATCGATTGGGGTTGTTGTGGAACCGGCGCTGATGCCGCGGGGACCGGCTGTGCGACGGGAGCGGAAGATGGAGGTGCCGCAAGGACTCTCGTCAGCAGTTGATAGTCAATGGCCAGCGACCGATCTTCAGATTTTCCAATCCAACTCGACCGATCGTATACGTCGGGACGCACGGCCGCTTCCGGTAGGAACGTGACCTCTCGGTCGCGTAGTCCGTCATTGTCCGGGAGCTGACGAGTCTCATTTTTGATGACGTTGGATTTTTTCCCAGGGCGATATCGGTACTGAGTCAACGTGAAATGCAGCGACAAGCCGTCTGCGAATAGATAGCCGGACGTGGTTTCTCTATTCTGGCCGACCTTCGGCTGCTGTGATATTCCCGGAGTGGAATAGACGTGAAATCCCACCCGCTGATTGGGAGTCGCTTGAGCGAGAGCGGTGACAATGTGCGGAGTCAGGAACGCGATATCATCCTCGGAGAAGGTGCGAATATCGTTCAGATTCGTTGATTTCAAGGCCTTGCCCAACAGCAATAAAAGGCCGGTTTTTTCTTTCGTATGTACGCCACGCAAGATATCCGCGACGGTCGTCTCGGACAATTTGATGGGATGTGCAGCTTGGAAAGAAGTATCAGGCACATTCTCAAGGAACACCGCGCCGAGAGGAGCCTCGTGAATGGGCGTGGTGAGGCGAGAACCGGCACAACCGATAGCCAGGAGACCCAGGCAGCCCAGCACGGAAAGGCTCAGTGTTAAGGTGAAAGAAGAAGAGCGTTGAGTGAAATTCATGATGTTGTGTTGCTGAGCCAAGCTCACGCGACGCGTAGTGTAACAGGAACATCCGGAGAAAACAAAAAAAGACAATTCCTCAGCTTTCCTCCTCTTCTCACTCCTGCAGTTTCGTATAGCTCGGTTCTCTCGGCATACACCAGTAAAAATGGAGTAATCCTTGCCTACATGGAATCAGTAACAACATCGTCGTTCTACTACAGGATCGGGAGTCCGAAAGATCTTGCGGGATACCTAGAATCATGGGAAATGTATGATGTGGAAATTGGAAACGCAGAGAAAGCAGTGCGGGCGTCAACGAAGGAATACCCAAACCGGAGTTGTTTTTTTCCAATTGTCTACGGAAGTTCATCCGCATAAGTTCAAGAAAGACCATTGACGTCAGCCATGCCGAATGTATACAATCTTGTCGCCCTGCGGAGGGAACGAATTGAATGATAATTAGGCGCAAGTGGGGCAGCAGATCATTTGGTAACACTCCTCCTCGTACAACGCACATTAGATGTAAACATCCATCCTTGGCCTCTCTGGTTAGTTCAGATAGTTTCCACCGGCTTCTTGACAGTCCTAAGAAAGGAGGGAGAGGAGTCTGTTCGCGAGCCAGGTTAATTCGGCGTAACGCCGTGCAGCAGTCGATTGAAGAAGCGTATTGCTCTTAAAGACTAATGCCAGGCAGCCGATCGTTTCGGAACTAGGTTCTAAGCAGAATAAGCATCAACCGGAAGTTTGCAACTCACGGCATACGAAAAGGAGTGATGCAACATGGACCAGAAAGCCCCACAGGATTCACAGAACGTCAAGGAAGCGGTAACCCCTACCGAAGAAACCGGATCATCGCGAAGAGAGTTCCTGGGACAGAGTGGACGCGTGGCGGCAGGAGTCGGCGTCGCAGCGCTACTGGGAAATCTGGGTAACTATGCCCTGTCCTATGCGGCCGGCGGACCACCCATTAAAATCGGCGTGTTGCATTCACTGAGCGGCACGATGGCCATCAGCGAAGTCTCGTTGCGGGATGTTGTGTTGATGGCGATCGAAGAAATCAATAAGGCGGGCGGTGTCATGGGACGGCAGATCGAAGCAAAGGTCGTCGACCCCGCGTCGAATTGGGACCTGTTTGCCGAAAAAGCCAAACAGCTCCTCCTGGAGGATAAGGTGTCGGTGGTGTTCGGCTGCTGGACATCGGTCAGCCGGAAATCCGTGCTGCCGGTTTTTGAGAAGAACAACGGGCTGCTCTTCTATCCTGTCCAATACGAGGGTGAGGAATGCTCACGCAATGTGTTCTATACCGGGGCAGCGGTCAATCAACAGGCGGTGCCTTCGGTGGAATATTTAATGAGCCCCGAGGGCGGCGGCTATAAGAAGTTCTATTTGCTTGGCACGGACTATGTCTTTCCACGCACGACGAACAAGATTCTGCGGGCCATGTTGTTGGCAAAGAAAGTACCTGCTGCCAACATCGAGGAAGAATACACCCCATTCCATCATCAGGACTATCAAACCATCTGCGGCAAGATCAAGAAATTTGCGGCGGGTGGAGGAGCCGCCGTGCTCAATAGCATCAACGGCGACAGCAATGTGCCGTTCTATAAGGAATTCGGCAACCAGGGACTGCGCGCGGAAGATGCGCCGATCATGGCGTTCAGCGTTGCCGAGGACGAACTGCGCGGGATGGATACCAGTGCGCTCGTCGGGCATTTGGCGGCGTGGAATTACTATCAAAGCGTGGATACGCCTCAAAACAAGAAGTTCGTGGCGAATTTCAAGGCCTATTGCAAGAGGAATAATTTGCCGGATGGAGAGAACCGAGTCACCGACGATCCGATCGAGGCCGCGTATTTTGGCGTCCATGTGTGGAAACAGGCGGTTGAAAAGGCTGGTTCTACCGAGGTGGACAAAGTCCGCAAAGCGGTCTATGGGCAGAAGTTCCTAGCGCCCGGCGGCCAGATCATGATGGATGAAGCCAACCAGCACACGCATAAACCGGTGCTGATCGGCGAAATCTTGAAGAACGGTCAATTCAAGACCATTTGGCGTTCCAAGGGACTGGTAAAACCGGAACCATGGAGTGAGTATACAAATCCAGACAAGGGGTGTGACTGGATCAATCATCAAGGGACCTATCAAAAGAAATAAGAATCGGGACGTAGGGCAGTTCCCTGTTTCGCGAACCGTTCTGACGATAAGGTCTGTCTGTAGGTAATGGGCTGGAACCTCTGTTACAGAGGTTCCAGCCCCTATCGGCTGTGCCTGTCGGCAAGGGTTACCGTAGGGAGGATTTGGTGATGAGCCTGGCCAGCATCCCGAGAAAACTACTCGTACTGGTTGTATTCCTTCTCTCAGCGCTCGGACTTTGTCCTCAATCGACACTGGCTGCTGACGAAGCAGACCATATAGCTTCAACTGTAATCTCTTCCGCCAGCCCAATCGAACAGGCGCTCCTCGACGTGAAAAGTGAGGATGCAGCGGTCCGCAGTAAGGCGGTCGCGCTCCTGATTGAAAAGGGAGATGCGAGCCTTATTCCCAAACTTGATGCGATCCGTGCGGAGGCCGACCGGGCTGTCCGGCAGGCCATCAAGCCGGTGATCGATCTCCTCAAGAACCATGCAAATCTGACAAGTGAACAGCCGGATACCAGGCGTTCTGCCGCTGCTGATCTGGTGGGGACCGGCCGGCCAGAGGCCATTACCTGGCTGGAGGAAGGTGCTGCCAAGGAGCAAGTGTGGTGGGTCAAGTACACGATGGAGGAATCCGCGCGGCTGATTCAACTTCGTTCTGAAGATCAAGGAGTCCGGTTGGTCGCCGCCAAGAAGCTCGGGGAACTCAGAAGTCAGAACGGACTGTCGGCGCTCAAAGAATTTGTTGAAGCAGGTACCCAAAGCGGCGCGACCAATGAGCAGAGAGCGTTGGCGGATGCGGCTCAAGCTTCGATCGGACAAATTGACTCCTGGTATTGGTGGGCGAGTGCCATTGAGACGATGTTCCGAGGAATCAGTCTCAGTTCTATCCTCTTGATCATGTCCCTCGGGTTGGCTGTCGTCTTCGGCTTGATGGGCGTCATCAATATGGCCCACGGCGAGCTGATGATGATCGGCGCGTATGCCACGTTCGTCACGCAACAGGCTTTCATCGGTTGGTTTTCGCCGGACGTGTTCGATTGGTATTTCCCTGTGGCATTGCCTG
This sequence comes from Nitrospira sp., assembly GCA_025934915.1. GTDB lineage: Bacteria > Nitrospirota > Nitrospiria > Nitrospirales > Nitrospiraceae > Nitrospira_D. Next base: position 29,472 of record JAICWG010000015.1, on the reverse strand, counting down.
TCGCCTTTCTTTCCGCAGCTTTGTTCGGATGGGTGCTTGAGGCCACTGTGATCCGTTTTCTGTACGGGCGGCTGCTCGAAACCCTGTTGGCGACGTGGGGCGTGAGTTTGATCCTCATGCAGGCGGCTCGGGTGTACTTCGGTGATCTGACCGCGGTGATCGCCCCGCAGGCCTTGCGAGGCGGTGCACAGGTGATGGTGGGCGTCTATCTGCCCTACAATCGGATTTTCATCATCATGCTGTCGATCATTTGCGTCCTGGGAATTTATTTCTTGCTATTTCGGTCAAATTTAGGGATTCGGGTACGGTCGGTCACACAAAATCGCAATATGAGCGCCTGTCTCGGCATCCCGACCAGAAAGGTCGATTCCTATACCTTTGCCTTTGCATCGGGGTTGGCCGGCATTGCAGGCTGGGCGCTCACGATGGTGGGGAATGTTGATCCAGGACTTGGACAGAATTATATCGTCGATGCCTTCATGGTTGTGGTCACCGGGGGCGTCGGAAAGCTCGCCGGGGCAATCTGGGCTTCGTTAGGAATCGGTGGGCTGAACAAACTGATCGAGCCGGTGAGCGGGGCGGTCTATGGAAAAGTCTTTATCTTGGTCGGTGTGATTTTATTTCTGCAGTGGCGGCCGCAGGGTCTGTATGCAGCCAAAGGACGCAACGCTGATGCCTGAACAAGTAGTCACTCACCAAGGCAGCCGCGAGACGTTGTCTTTTTACACAGTCGGAGTCTTGTTCCTGATCGTCGTCCCACTGCTGAATGTGTTGCCTGCTGAAGATTCCTGGCTGCACATTTCTGACTTTCGTCTCAATCAGTTCGGCAAGTTTTTGGCATTTGCCATCCTGGCTCTCGGACTGGATCTCATCTGGGGCTATTGCGGTGTCCTGAGCATGGGGCAGGGGGTATTTTTCGGGTTCGGCGCCTATTGCATGGGCATGTATTTGTCGCTACAGATCGGAAAAGAAAGTGTGTACGGAAGTGAACTGCCTGACTTCATGGTCTGGACGCAGGTCAAGGAGCTGCCTCTCTTTTGGTATCCATTCAAGAGTTTTATTGGTGGCTTCTTAGGGGCGATGCTTGTCCCGATGCTCTTCGCGACGATATTCGGGTTTCTAGCGTTCCGTAGCAGAATCAAGGGTGTGTACTTCGCCATCATCACGCAGGCTTTGGCATTTGCGGCCTGGCTGGTCTTCAATCGGAACGAGACGCGGCTCGGTGGCACCAATGGATTGACGGATTTTAAACAATTGCTCGGTTTTCGGCTCTCCGATCCATCGACGCAACGGGGACTGTATATTCTGACGGTCCTGGCGCTTGCAGCCTCCTACATGCTTTGTCGCTGGATCGTCGCATCGCGAGCAGGAAACGTGCTGATCGCGATACGAGACAGCGAATCACGAGTCACGTTTTCGGGGTACACCCCCTGGATGTACAAGCTCTTTGTGTTTGTCGTGGCAGCGGGGCTCGCAGGATTAGCGGGGATGCTGTACGTGCCGCAGGTTGGCATTATCACACCGGCGCAGATCGGCGTGTTGCCGTCGCTGGAAGTGGTCATCTGGGTGGCAGTCGGAGGGCGCGGCACGTTGATCGGGGCGATCCTGGGAGCCGTGGCTGTCAACTATGGTCGCAGCGTGTTGACCAACTATTTCCCCGAGGCCTGGCCGTTTATCCTAGGCGGGCTCTTTGTGGTCGTGGTGACGATGTTCCCGGATGGACTGATGGGGATGATTCGGAAATTAAGCGAGCGGAAGAAGACGCCATCGCCTTTGATCAAGGCGGAAGGGAGTACGGCGGCGTGAGGGATGGAGACCTGATTCTGAACTGCGAAAACGTGATCGTCGACTACGACGGGTTCAAGGCCCTGAACAATTGCAATTTTAGTGTTCATTACAACGAGCTCCGTGTGGTGATCGGGCCAAATGGGGCCGGGAAGACCACATTGCTGGATGTGATTTGTGGCAAGACCAACCCGGCATCCGGCAAAGTCATTTTCGAAAAAGGCATCAATTTGGTCGGCAAGAACGCGGAGGATATCACGAAGCTCGGCGTTGGCCGTAAGTTTCAGGCTCCGTCGATCTATGGCAACTTGTCGGTCTGGCAGAACTTGGATCTTTCGGTTAAGCGGGCGAGCAAGGGGGTCTTTCCCACCTTGATGGGCCGGTCGTCACCGGCGGAGCGAGAACGCATCGATGAGACGCTGGAAACCATAGGATTATCGGACTATGCCTATGACCGTGCCGGCTCATTGTCACATGGCCAAAAACAATGGTTGGAGATCGGGATGGTGATCTTGCAAGACCCTTCGCTTCTGTTGGTCGATGAGCCGGTCGCCGGCATGAGCGATAAGGAAACGGAGCAGACCGGCCGATTGCTGGAGTCGCTGTCCGAAAAGCATGCGATCGTCGTGATCGAACATGACATGGATTTCGTCCGACAGATCGCGCGCATCGTGACCGTGTTGGCGGAAGGAACGGTCATCTGTGAAGGAACAGTCGAAAAAGTTCAAGCTGATGATCATGTTCGAGAAATTTACCTTGGCCGGGCCAAGGTAGCGCATTAGTTTCAGAACGGAAACAGTCGGCAATGGCACAAGAAACAACTCGTTTGACGTTGGCGCTTGAGAACATCAATGCTTACTATGGCGAAAGTCATATTCTTCGGAATGTTTCCTTTACGATCGAACCGGGCGAGGTAGTGTGCCTGATGGGCAGAAACGGGGTTGGAAAGACGACTACCTTGAAGACGCTGACCGGCTTGCTGCCGGTCAAGTCGGGAAAGATTACGTTCGACGACGTGGATATCACCCATGACCGCACGGACCGTCGGGCGAGAAAAGGCCTTGCTTATGTGCCACAGGGCCGAGAAATCATCCCGCACTTGACGGTGCATCAGAATCTGCTGCTTGGCTACTGGAACCGTCCTTCCATCAACGGAGATGTCTCTGAAAAAGAGGCGTTCGATGAGGTCTATCATCTCTTTCCGAAGTTGACCCAGATTCTCCATAGGCCTGGGGGTGTACTCAGCGGAGGCGAGCAACAGCAGTTGGCGATCGGAAGAGCGATCTTGTCCAGCCCGAAGCTTCTTCTTTTGGACGAGCCAACGGAAGGGATTCAGCCATCAATCGTGGATCAGATCGAGGATGTGATCATTGGCTTTAAAAAATCGCGCCGGTTCGCGATTCTGTTGGTCGAGCAGGGGCTCCATTTTGCCGCCCGCCTTGCGGAGAAGTATGTCGTCATGGCCAAAGGGGCCGTGAAGGTCCAAGGTAAGAGCACAGAGTTGAATGCCGACATGGTGAGGCAGCACTTGACCGTATAAGGTGAAATGAGGCTGGACACACCCCGCCATTCTGTAGTAAAAATCTTCGCTTTCATTAACAGCTAACGAATCCATAATGTAAGACATTGATTTCATTTATAAATCTCGCTATAGCCACGGTCTTTTAAAGAGGAGGTCTTTATGCGTCTAAGTCCGAGAGAACAGGACAAGCTGATGATTTACGTCGCGGCGCAGCTCGCGGCCGATCGCAAGAAGCGCGGCCTCAAGCTCAATCATCCGGAAGCCGTTGCGTACCTGACAGCGGCAGTGCTGGAGGGTATTCGCGATGGCAAGTCTGTGGCAGAGCTCATGACCTACGGGACCCAGATACTGTCTCGTAAGGATGTGATGCCTGGTGTGCCGGAGATGATTCCTAATTTCCAGGTCGAAGGAACTTTTCCCGATGGGACTAAATTGGTGACGGTTCACAATCCGATTCCATAGTCTGGGTATGCGCGCATGGTACTCCATATGTATGAAAGACCCATGAAGGACGCATGAAAAACGCTCATATTTGTAGAGCGCACAGACCATGAAAGGAGTGAAGTAACATGAAAGCGAAAGAGCCACAGGACTCTGGAGACGACAAGGAAAAACGAAGTACTTCCGAGAAAACCGGACCGTCGCGGCGGCAGTTTCTCGCCCACAGCGGGCGCGTTGCGGCAGGAATCGGAGCGGCATCGCTATTGGGAAACGCCGGGCAGCATGGGATCGCGTATGCTGCGAATGAATCGTTGATCACAAAGGTCGGTGGGGCAGGAGGAGCGAAAATGAAAAAACATGACGTGCCACAGAGGTCGAAGGAAGCCTTAGCGGCTGCCGTGAAAGCCGAGCTGTCTGCTCCGATCGTGCCCGGTGAAATAATGACTGTGGCCGGTGATATCGAGATCTTAAAAGGACGAGAGATAAAAGACATGACGGTCAAAAACTTGGGTGATCGACCGATTCAGGTCGGTTCTCACTGTCACTTCTTCGAAACCAATCGTGCGCTGAAGTTTGATCGTGAGCAAGCGTTCGGGTTCCGGCTCCGCATTCCTGCCGGCACGGCGGTGCGTTTTGAACCGGGAGAAGAAAAAAAGGTGACGCTCGTGGCCCTTTCGGGTAACCGGCTCGCCCAGGGTGTCAACGGGTTGACTGATGGGTTGTTGGATGATCCGAAGGTCAAGGCCAAGGCTGTCGGTCTTGCTGCTGAACGCGGATTTGGAAAAGGAGGCGCACGGTGAAAATTTCACGCAAACAATACGCATCTCTGTACGGTCCCACGGTCGGCGACCGTGTCCGGCTTGGCGACACGGATCTCATCATCGAAGTCGAAGAGGATCGGATCGTTGCCGGAGAGGAAGCCGTCTTCGGCGGCGGCAAGACCATTCGTGACGGGATGGGACAGTCCGCTCGAGCCACGAGCACAAGCGGCCAGCTCGACACGGTGATTACCAACGCGCTCATCCTTGACTATACGGGTGTCATCAAGGCCGACATCGGCATCAAGGACGGCCGCATCGTCGGTATCGGTCATTCCGGAAATTCCGACCTCATGCCCAACGTCACGCCCGGCATGGAGATCGGCCCTGGAACAGAGGCAATTTCCGGAGAAGGCCGTATTATCACCGCTGGTGGTATCGACACGCACATCCACTTCATCTGTCCGCAGCAATGTTGGGAAGCGCTGTCAGCCGGACTGACCACGATGATCGGTGGCGGGACTGGTCCTTCAAGCGGGACCAGTGCGACGACCTGTACGCCTGGGCCATGGAACATTCATCGCATGCTGGAAGCGTCCGAGGGCATTCCGATCAATCTCGGCTATCTCGGCAAGGGCAACGCGTCACGGCCTGAAGGATTGAATGAACAGATCGAAGCCGGCGCGATCGGGTTGAAGCTGCATGAAGACTGGGGCACCACCCCGACCGCGATCGATACCTGTTTGAGTGTGGCCGACCACTATGATGTGCAGGTCGCGATCCACACGGATACGCTCAATGAGGCCGGATATATCGAGGACACCATCAGGGCCATCAAGGGGAGAACGATCCATAGCTTCCATACGGAAGGCGCGGGCGGTGGTCACGCGCCGGACATCATTAAGATCTGCGGCGAGCCGAGCGTCCTGCCGTCCTCGACCAATCCCACCAGGCCGTTTACCATCAACACGATGGACGAGCATCTTGACATGTTGATCGTGTGTCACAATCTGAACCCGCGCATACCCGAAGACGTGGCCTTCGCGGAGTCCCGCATCCGTCGTGAGACCATTCAAGCGGAAGACATCCTTCATGACATGGGGGCCATCAGCATCATGTCATCGGACTCGCAGGCCATGGGCCGCATCGGAGAAGTCATCACCCGAACGTGGCAGACCGCCCATAAGATGAAAGTGCAGCGCGGGCATCTCAAGCCCACGAGCGGGAGGGATTCTGGTCAGAACGATAACTTCCGGGCCAGGCGCTATGTGGCCAAATACACGATCAATCCGGCCATCACGCACGGTATCGCCCATGAAGTCGGTTCGGTGGAGGTCGGAAAGATCGCCGACCTCGTTATCTGGAAACCGGAGTTTTTCGGTGTGAAACCTGAGATGGTATTGAAGAGCGGTTTCATCGCCCAAGCTCAAATGGGCGATCCCAACGCGTCGATCCCGACGCCGGAGCCGATCATCAGCCGTCCGATGTTCGGCGCATTCGGCCGTGCACTTTCAAGCACCAGCTTTACCTTCGTGTCTCAGGCGGCGTTGGATCACGAGATTCCGAAGCGGCTCGGTTTGCAGAGGCGCGTGTCCGCGGTGAAAAACTGCCGCAATTTGGGGAAGCGTGATCTCAAGCTGAACGATGCGTTGCCGAAAGTTGAGGTTAATCCGGAGACGTATCTCGTGACGGCCGATGGTGTGCCGCTCACCTGCGAACCGGCGATTGTGCTGCCGCTGGCGCAGCGGTATCAATTGTTTTAACGAACAGAACAGCCGGTTCTGCTACGAGTAACGGAGCCATCGTGAAAGGTAAGGGGCCGGCTTTTTTATTCTCGTGTGTCCGATATGAATACACCCGCATTACTTGAAGGGTTGCGGTTCATCGACACGTTCTTCCCTTCCGGAGGCTACGCGTTTTCCTCGGGATTAGAAGCGGCCATCCAAGGCGGAGAGGTGAAGAATTCTGATCAACTGGCTCGCTACGTGGGGGACCTGTTGCGTGGAGGCATGAGCCGGAGAGAGGCCTTCGCGGTAAAATGGGCGAATCAAGCCGGATCCGGTGGAAATGTCTCCCTGGCTGCCCAGGTCGATCGGGAGTTGGATTCGACGAAGCTGAGTCGTGAGTCGCGAATGGCCAGTCGCCAAATGGGTCGTCAGGTCATACGCATGGCGGCGGATCAGCTTCGGACCAAGACGGTTCTCGGCGAGTACCGTGATGCGATAGAATCTGAACAAGCGCCCGGTCATCTGGCGGTCTGCTTTGGACTGACACTGGGTGTCAGTGGATGGGAACCCGAAGCGGCTGTGGCGGCCTTCTTGTACCAAACGGCGGTCGGATTTGTGTCTGCCGCCATGAGATTGAGTCCGATCGGTCAGCATGAAGGACAGCGCATACTCAGTGAATGGCTTCCACTGATCGATCGCATCAGTCGTGAAACCGACTCGGACGCAGCGATGAGCTCGTGGTCTCCCATCCAAGATATCTATTCGATGCGCCATGGTCGGTTGGAGTGGAGACTCTTCCGGTCTTGAGAATGTCTAACTATCATTCATAACAGAAAGGGAAAAGAAGGTTGATGCCGGGGCGATGAGCCCTGAACCCTTCGAGTTTGCCATGCATGACATCAACAAGGAACATCGCCACGACTGGGCGCCCACTCAGGCAAGAGTGAAAGGCATTCCGGTCATCGGGATCGGAGGGCCGGTGGGATCGGGCAAGACCGCACTCGTTGAAGCCCTCTGTCAGAGATTGCGAGATCGGTACAGTTTAGCCGCTGTAACAAACGACATTTTTACAAAAATTGATGCTGAAATTCTGACGAAGCGCGCAGCCTTGCCGGTCGATCGGATTGTGGGCGTCGAGACGGGTGGGTGCCCTCACACGGCCATCCGAGAAGACGCCTCGCACAATCAAGAGGCGATCGATGACCTGCTTCGGCGCCATCCTGATGTTGAATTGATCTTTTTGGAAAGTGGCGGCGACAACCTGGCGGCGACTTTCAGCCCTGAGTTGGTGGATCATGTCATCTATGTGATCGATGTGTCGGGCGGTGACAAGATCCCACGTAAGGGTGGACCAGGGATTACTCGATCAGACTTTCTCGTCATCAACAAGATGGATTTGGCACCACACGTGCGTGCCGATCTGTCAGTCATGGATCGTGATACCCGCCGGATGCGCGGCGATCTTCCCTTCGCGTTCACCAACATCCTCTCCGGCGAAGGACTGGATGCCGTGGTGGCCTGGTTGGAGCAGCGCATACCGCAGCGAGCGAGGCGCTCATAATCGTGCAGGCTTCAACGAGACCACGAAAAAAGACTGCTTCGGGAAGACGTACGGCTCAGAAACGAAACACTTCTGAAAAAAGAAGTCCCTCCGGAAAAAGAAGTACGTCGCCCACGTTTTCCACCGAATTTATCGGACGAGTCGGTGAGCTCAGGCTTGACTATGTCAAGCCTGACCGCCGAACCATCATCGCACACTCGTACTTCACAACGCCTTGGAAGCTCCTTCCTCCCATTTATCTTGATGATACGGGGGCCGCGTACACGCTTCTCGTCAATCCATCCGGAGGCCTGGTCGGAGGAGACCATTTGTCCATAGACATGAGCCTGGATCGAGACACGCACGTCCTGATTTCCTCACCTTCTGCCAATCGGGTCTACCGAACCGAGAGCAAGGTCTCGCAACAGCACATCGATATTACCGTTGGGCCTGGTGCGATCTTGGAATGGGTCCCCGAGCACACCATTCCGTTCGCCGGTTCACGATTTCGTCAGATACTCCATGCCACGCTGGCGCCGGGTGGGACTCTTCTCTTGTGGGATGCCGTCGCATCCGGGCGTATCGCCCGAGAGGAGCGATGGGCGTTTACCGATCTGGAGAACGAAATCCGTATCACAACGGCATCCGGCAGTTCTCTTTTGGAGCGATATGTCCTTGATCCAGCTACTGACTTGGGCTGCGTAGGGCTTGCAGAAGAATGGAACTATGTCGCCTCTTTCTATGTGGTCAACGATGCCGTCGCGTCCGATACCTGGAGCCGACTGGAGTCGAAGATCGCGTCTGTCTTGGATGAACGTCCGGGCCACGTGCTGGGAGGAGTATCGACGCCGACCGTGCCGGGGGTCGCCATCAAGTTGCTGACTCAAACGGCGCCCGACCTCACCTACATGCTTGATACTCTCTGGGCCATCATCCGCGAAGAGCTGTGGAATCTCCCACCAGTATCCTTGCGAAAATATTAACAGGCTGTTGGAAAAGTCCACCAGCGGCGTTCTCGCGGCGCTTAGAGGCTCAACGTACGGCCCAGAGTACGCTTCGCCTCCTCGCTTGCTGCGATCTTGCTGGACAGCCTTTTTGAACAGCCTGCGGACTCTTGAAAGATGCTAAGTAGGCGACTCGTTCCGCTACCTGGCCATCGGTTGTTCCGCGTTAGAGGGTTGCTTAGAGATTTGAAGATCTGGAATCAGCCGCATTGGCGGTACGGAGCGACCAGGCTAATCCCAAAAGCGACAGCATGAAAATCACCCATTTTGATGGATCGAAGTTATACCAAAGAGGACCGTTGCGGTAGTCGCTTTGATAGGTGTGGTGATAGTTGTGATACCCCTCGCCGAAGGTCAGGAGCGAGACCAGCCAGCTATCTCGACTGGAATCCGCATGGCTGTGTGGTTGGCTTCCCCAGAGATGACAAACTGAATTGATACAAAAGGTCGAATTCAGCACGGCAAAAGTCCGACCCACACCGGCCAGCATGAAGCAGCTGACACCGCCGACCAATCCGGCGTAGAGAAAGCCCACCACAAACGGGAGCACCAACCCTGAGAGGAAGATCGGCGTGTAGTAACGATGTTGCCACATCACAACCGGATCCTGCTGGAGGCGCGTGGCATATTTTCCGTCGGAATAGCGCTGATCGGAAAAGAGCCATCCGCAGTGACTGTGCCAGAATCCCAGCTTTGCATTATACGGATCAGCGTCTTGGTCACAGGCGGCGTGGTGGCGAATGTGATCGGCTCCCCATTTGAGAGCGGAGTTTTGCAGGGCCCATCCTCCCGCAATTAGGAAGCCGGCCTTGACCCAGTCGGGACAGTTGAAACTCCGGTGTGAGATCATGCGGTGGTACCCGACTGTAATGCCCAGTCCCGTGATGATGTACAGGAGCACGAACATGGTCCAATCAAGCCAGGTATATCCATAGACATATCCGAATAACGGAACACCAATGAGTGCGCTCGTGGCAATCAGGCCGAACAGTAACACCGTCACATAGACCGAGTAGGTACGCTTGAGGTCGTTGGCAGGCGCTGTTGATGCGATCATTTGGGTGCTAATGCGGGAAGGGTATGCGGCTGCGATTCACTCAAATATTCCAGGTTAGAGGAGGCGTCAAAATTTCATCCACTGTATCAGGACGATAGCAAAATAGCTACTGTGGGAAAGCCATTACGCGCCCCTTGTTTGACATTGACAGCGGGCGGTAAGATTTCATATACATAATTCGATCTGAGTCAGTCTCGCCAGCGGATGGTTGATTGTGTCTGCGGTAAGCCAATGTCGTTCAAGAGTTTCTCACTCGGCTGATGGGAAAGGGCGGAGAGCAAGTCAGGGATATAGGTGGTTGATCAATTACAAGGAGGCAGTCCAATGAAAAGTGCGCTATCAGTCATGGTTGGTGTAGCAGCCGTCGCGTTGGTCGCGGCGCCTCTCACCTCGTATGCGGGGGGAACAATCACCGGAAAGGTGACGTATGCCGGGCAGCCACAACAGAAGGAATTTCTCTTCTCAAAGTTCCCGAATCCAAAGTTCTGTCCCCAGAATCCGAATAAGAGTTTGATGGATGGGGATAAGCGGTTTCTCAAACAGATCGAAGTGAGCAAGGACGGTGGGTTGAAGAATGCGGTCGTCGCGATTGTGGATGTCGAAGACAAGGCGTTCGTAGACGGCTATGCCGGAACGGAAGTCGTGGCCGCATTTTGTGAATTCCAACCGTTCAGCGGTATTGTCGTCAACACTCGGCCCTTCAAGGTTGAAAACACAGATGCAGATCCCGGTGATCCTAAGTCTGTCGCCGGTGTGCTCCATAATCCACACAGCTTCACGGTGAAGGGCACGACCTCGGCAACCGGGTTCAATATCGGTTTGGCCAAAAAGGGTGACAAGCTTGATAAGCCAGTGACCTTCCGTGGCGGCGCAGAAAAGGAAGGGTATTACCGGTTACAGTGCGACCAGCATGAGTTCATGCAATCGTTCTTCCTGCCCGTGTCGAACCCGCATTTTGCCGTTGCGAAGGACGATGGTTCCTTCGAGATCAAAGATGTTCCTGCCGGCAAGCATAAGGTGGTGGCCTGGCATCCTTTCGCGGGTAAAGCCAAGAAGGTAGAATTTGAGGTCGATGTGACCGATGGCGGCACCGCCAACCTCAAGGCTGAAATCAAGTAAGCCTGTTTCACTTGTCTCGTAACCAAAGGGCAGCGGAACCCCCGCTGCCCTTCGTGTTTTCAGCCGCTTCCAGTCAGATTAGTCACCTTGCCTTTCTCTTTCCGCAGTAGGTAAGATGCCAATTTTAAAGCGCTAGCTTGAGGGATTGGTGTGTCACGAGAACTCTCACTCACGGAAGTTTTCCAGCTTGGCTACTATTGGGAGACCAAAATCCTCCTGACCGCGGTGAAGCTGGATGTCTTTTCCGCAATCGATGAAAAACCGAAGGCAGTCCAGGATATCGCGGGGCGAATTCTGACCGATAAGTCGACCTTAGTTCTCCTCTTGAATGCCCTCGTCGCGATGAAGTTGTTGACGAAGGAGGGTGACTTGTATGGCAACTCTTCGACGGCACTGAAGTACCTCGTCCGGCATTCGGCTCAGTACGTTGGCCATCTGCTCCTCTTGCACGATGCGGAGTGGAATAATTGGGGAAAGCTGGAAGAAACGATTCGAACGGGGCGACGGGCGGTCGATCGGCACGTTTTCAAGACCGATCCTGAATTGGGAAGCAACGTATTAGCGGTGCTCAATCGGATTGGCCGGCAAAGCGGCCCTGATTTTGCTCAACGGCTGAAGCTCGTGGGAAGTGAGCGGCTGTTGGATCTGGGCGGCGGGGCCGGTACGAACGCCATTGCATTTTGCCAGGTGTACTCTGAATTACGCGCAACAGTCTTTGATCTCCCGGCTACATTGAAGCTGACGGAAAAAACAGTCAAGGATGCAGGATTGGAATCACGAATCACATTGCATCCTGGTGATTTCGATAGAGACCAGCTCGGGGGGCCATACGATGTGGTCTTGATGTCGGACATTCTTCATTATCAAACGTTTCAGCTGAACCAAGATCTGGTCACAAAGGCCTTCGCATCGCTTGTGCCAGGAGGACGGTTGATCATAAAGGATCGATTTTTAGATGAAACCGGCACTGGTCCGGCTTGGACCACTGCGTTCACGATCCATATTCTTGTGAATACGCAGCACGGCAGTTGTTACAAATGCAGCGATGCAATGCAATGGTTGACCAAGTCGGGATTTGGCTCCGTCGTAGAATTGGAGAAGACGGCTGTTGTTCAGGGTGTGAAGCCGTAACCTGCCAGTTGTCATACGCCAGTCGTGGGGGAGCCCTAATCCACACACGAGTTGGTTGGGTTTTTCGTTTAACGAATGACCTTTGGAGTGTCTTTGGTGGAGTAGCAATGGATTGGTTACGCGAGCCGGGATTCTTCGGAACCCATGCCACGACTGGAGCGGACTTAAGCCAGCTGATGGCTACGCTCTTTACCAGCCTCTTCATCCTGGGATGGGTCCAAGCTCGCAAGCGAAACGCCGATGCCCATCATTGGTTGATGTTCGGGGGAATGATGTCGATGCTCAGCTTCTTCATTGTCTATTATCTCTTCCGACAACTTGGCGTATTGGCCGTGGAGGGAAAAGAGGGATTCGGTGGCTCTCAATCGCTTTATGATTACGTTTTTATTCCGGTGCTCACGCTCCATATCTTTCTTGTCATCATCGGCTTGATCATGGCGGTGTACATGATTGTGTTGGGCTTTCGCGCTCAACAGTTTGTTGATGGAGCGCGGTCCCTCCGGGAGTCGCGGTTGCTGACGACGTGGAAGAGGATCGGGTTCATCTTCAGCGGAATTGCCGTGGTGGTGCTCGGGCTGTTTTTTTCGCGTGTGGCGACCGTCGGTTTTTCAATGCGGAAACTGGAGGTGTATCTCGTATTTCTCATGGTGGTCGCAAGTGTGTTCGCGATCGAGATGACGATTCAACGGATCTGGCCCGATGGCGCACAGCGGCATCGCGCACTCGGCCGATTTACGATGGTCATTTATTGTGTCTTGTTTGTCACGGGGAGCTTTACCTACACGATGCTGTATATCCTTTATCCGGGGAAGATTGGGTAAACTGTTGAGATGCTGACCTGCGGCTGTGGGCGATGGATGCATACGGAGGGGATTGAAGAACGTGACGGCGAACGTGGTGCCCCTCAGTGGTTCATCCGTTCAGAATGCAAGGGCTGTGGGTTGAAAGTCGGTGTCGATGTGCCGGAGGGACAGACGCAGGGACTTGTCGATCGATTGATGTGGACTGATGAGGCATTGCACCGGCTGGATCGCCTGCCACCCTATGTCGCAACGCTTGTTCAGAAGGACGTGGAGCAAGATGTTCGTCAGCATGGTTTTCCAGTGGTCACATACGATGCGTTGTTGCGTCCAAAAATCGGCGAGCGAATTGAATGGGAGTCTGAGGCAGAGCGGCGGTTGGAAAGAGTGCCGGCGCCGGTTCGCGCTATGGCTCGAATCGAACTTGAGCGCACGGCAGCGGATCGTGGATTGTCTCGTATTACCGTGTCTCTGATGGAAGAAGTGAAGGCGAAGTATTTTGGGATGGGTTCATCTAAATAGCGCTGAGGGCTGAGTGCTGAGAAGGGACAAAGAATGAAACCGGCCATTCCCTTGGCTCAGTCAACAGTCCTGCTGCCTCAGTCCTGAACATCATGTTGCATCGGATGGCTTTGCGGGTTCTTCCGAGTTTAAGTTTGGCTGTCACGGAAGAGACCGTGCGCAAGCAGAAACGGATTGTAATGGTTGTCCCCGGACTGGTCGCGTTCGGGGTGTATCGTCTCGTCAAGCATCTCGTTCCGATCTCAGACCCCCTTGTCTTGTTGACGGTCAGTAGTCTGGTGGCAACGGTCACCTCGGTCCTGGCCTATCGGATTGGCCGGTCTTCCCCATGGTCCGTCATTATCCGCGAAGATGGAGCGCGTCTCCTGAGCTGGCTTGCCGGATGGATCGGAGCCGTGTACGGCACTCAGCTCTCGTTGTTGGTACTGACCCTGTTATGGATCATGAATTACGATTATCTCCAACATCCTGATGGGCCGGCGATGATGGCGATCATCATCTCATGCACGGCCGTCGCCCGCGATGCGTTTGAGATCGGACATGTGCGTAAGCTCTCGCTGTTGGGACGACCATTTCTCACGTTCCCTGATGGCGAGCAACTTCGTGCCTTGGTGCAGCGTAGGGCTGGGCAATTGGGACCCTGGGTCGTGATGGGTCTTGGTATGGGTGCGGTTGCATCGTTGTCGGGGATGGTCATCGCGGATGTTCAAGGAGCCGCGTTGGCTCAATTATTGAGTGTGACGATCCTTGGCGGTGGCCTGGCCCTCTGTGCGTATTTTGGCGGACTCTATCCATCTATGTCGTGGACCCATACGCTCCGTCAGACTGCGCCGAGTGAGTTGCTGAAATATTGGTGGTGGCCTGGGATGGCCTTTGCCTCGACCTATTATCTCGTGACGATGGGACTGTTGCTGTTTGTTGTGAGGCAGCCGACGATTACGCCGGGCTCAGCCGCCGTGATGGGCGCGCTGGTGACGGCGCTGATGGGTGTGTATGGGTACTATCTGGGCGATCGCCGCCATGTGGAGGATGAACAGGCCCCACAGCTGTCGAGTGGAATGTTACGTTGCCCGTTCGTCATGGGGATTCTTGGAAAGACGGTCGGGGCTGAGGGTACGGCTGGGGAAATGGTACTCGATAAGACCGGAACGAAGGGGTAGATGTATGGGGCAAGGATTCAGGTTGAAGCGTTCTGTGATCAGTATTGTGATCTGCATCGCGATGGTCGCGATTACCGTTGGAGGCGCATGGAATGGACCAGATCTCTCATTTGCAGAATCATCGACGGATGTGTACTTCGGCACTGAGGGGACTCCGCAGGGACCGGCGGCTCCCACCCCGCATGAAACGGTCTATCCGCGCGTCGGCTCGTTAGATAGTCGGTTGCTGGTGTGGTTCGTGACGCAGCAACATACCTATTTCGGCGGATTTGTCCTCGCGCTTCCCTTATTTTGCGCGTTGCTCGAGTTCCTTGGGTTAATCACCAAGAAGCCGGCCTTGGCGCTTCGCTACGACGGCCTCGCGAGAGATCTGGCGAAGGTGGCGGTTTTGGCACTGTCCGTCACAGCGCTCATCGGCAGCGTGATGCTGACGATATTCATCACGCTGTACCCCAGTTTCATGACCTATATGGGCGGGACGTTTAAGGGCTTCATGCCGGTCTACGCCGCGGTGTTCCTCGGAGAGACGCTGCTGCTGATCGTCTATTACTACGGTTGGAATCGGATGACGGACCGGAGCATGAAGTGGGTCCACGCCTCGATCGGCATCCTAACGAACATTGTGGGGACCTTGTTATTGGTGATGGTGAATGCCTGGTCGGCTTTCATGATGGCACCTGCCGGGGTGGATGCGCAGGGGCGGTTCTTGGGAAATGCCTGGCATCTGCTGCACTCTGCGCTCTGGAACCCTCTGAACGTCCATCGCTTTCTTGCAGATATCATGTCCGGTGGGGCGGTAGTGCTGGCCTATGCCTGTTATCGATTTTTTACGAGCAAGACCGACGAGGAGCGAGCCTATTTCGATTGGGTCGGATATGTCTTCTTGTTTGTCACGGTCTGTGCGCTCATACCTATGCCCATTGCCGGCTACTGGTTGATGAAGTCGGTGTTCATGTTTCGCCAGACTATGGGTGTGACGATGATGGGGGGGTTGCTCACGTGGCTGTTTGTGGTTCAGGCACTCTTGATCGGTGTCTTATTCCTGGGGATCAACTACTACCTCTGGCAGAGTATGGCTCGAATCAAAGGAGGCGAGCGCTATCAGCCTTACTATCAGCTCTTGTTGGGGGTGTTGATGCTGGCCCTCTTTATTTGGCTGACGCCGCATACCTTGTTGATGTCTGCGAGCGAAGTGAAGGCGGTGGGAGGTGCTCAGCATCCCGTAATCGGCAACTACGGAGTCATGTCGGCCAAAAATGGTGCTGTTAATATTTTGATTCTCGTCACAGCCCTCAGTTTTTTGTACTATCGCCGAGCGAATCGAACCATGACCATCTCATGGGTCAGGACTGGAAACGCGCTCATCACGGTACTGTATGTGGTGGGTGTGTTGAATGTCATCTGGTTGTCGATCTATGGGTTCTATTTGCCGGCAAAGGTTCGGGTCGGTCTTTCAGCTCCACAAGCCGTCACAACGCTGACAGTGATCGTGGTTGGTGTAGTGATCAATCGCCTCATGCTTAGAAGAGCGGTGGTGCATGGCCCAATTCAGTGGGGGAAAATTCCGCTGCGCGGCATGGTCGGATTGTTCGGGTTGGCGGCGTCTTTTAGTTGGGTGATGGGCTTGATGGGGTACATTCGTTCGTCGGGGCGCTTGTCTTGGCATGTCAGTGAACTGATGGCCGATGTCTCGCCGTGGGCCTTCACCCCGGACCTCCAATTCGCCACGAAAATGGTGACGTTGAACATGGTGGTATTTTGGACGGCAGTGCTCGCTCTGTTCTGGATGTGCCAGCGCGGACAACAGCCGGTGATGGATGAAGAATTCCGAGAGAAACAGGTTCCACTGCTCGCGCCGGTTCCATCTCAAGAAACATAAGAAAGGGAATGAAGGATATGAAGCGTCGGGTTCTGCGTTGTGCAGCAGTCGTTCTCAGCCTGCCGATGAGCGTTGTTATGTGGCAGCCTTTCGTGTTTGCCCAAGCGCAACCGTTAGTCCTGGAGGACTTTCAGGCGAAGGACGCGGATGGGTTTCCTTTGCAGTGGGATCACGAAAATCAGCGAAGTCAATCGAAAGGCCGAGAAGCCTATAAAGTGCAGTCCGAGAGCGGGGTGAACTTTTTGTCGGCGAAGGACGCGGGTCAGCGGATTAAAAAGAAAAAAATCGATTGGGACCCCAAGGCCTATCCTATTCTGACTTGGCGGTGGCGTCTCAACAAGGCAACGACTGGAACCGAGCCACTGGCTGCGGTCTATGCGTCCCTCGATACCGATCTCCTCTTTATCCCGGTGTTCACGAAATATGTGTGGAGTGGGTCGAAGCCGGACGGCACCTTGACGGAAGGTGGCATGTTCAGCGGCTCCGAGATCGTCGTGCAGACCGGGACTAAGGAGGTCGGGCAGTGGTTTGAGGAGCGGGTGAATGTGTACGAGGATTTCAAGCGAATTCATCAACATGAGCCGGCTGAGAAGGCATGGGGGATCTCCATTGTCGCGGCGCCTGGTGTCGAAATCGATTTTGGTCCGCTGATCGCGACTCCCATTAAGTAAGGATGTGTCTTTTTCCGCTCGGTCTGTGATGGTTTAATGTGGTGGCAAGAGAAAAAGGTATTTGACATTGCACTAGGGATAACCGTGATGGGCACTGTCGGTGCTCTGATCGGGATGACCGTGGGCGGTGGGCTGATGCCGGTAGCCATCGTTGTGGGGATTGTTCTTGGCATCGTCATCGGCTTTCTCGGCGGGCGTCGATTTCTCGTCAGTATCCTGATCGGGGCGGTGCTGGGTGGCGCGTTAGCCTGGGTGCTGGCAGGTGTTGATCGGATCTGGGTCGGTGCAGGTGCGGGGGCTGCCATGGGTGGATTCCTTGGCGTCCAGATATCAATGTTGCTCGATGTGCGTGCTGCCAGGAAGACCGCATCGGAACAGGGTGAGACATCGACATCTTATCGGTAATTCCTCCACGTTGTAGAGGTGTTCGTGGAAAACAAGGGCGTCTTAGTCGGGTCCATCATTTTTGTGTTTGCCTCGTTCATTCTCATGATCGGCCTGCTAGTCTATGAGTCTTATAAGGCCAATCAAATGAAGCAGCTTGCTATGTCGGTGAAGTCGGAAGTCCGACAGGCAGCGAGCAAGTTGTCGGCTCAGGATTTCTCGATGTACAAAACGAAAATGGGGGATGAAGGTCGGGAGATGGTGCAGATCCCCGAAGGCCCTTTTACGATGGGGAGTAATGAAGGGGATCCCGATGAGGCTCCCGAGCATCAAGTTTACCTGAAGGGATTCTATCTCGATCTCAAAGAAGTCACACAAGAGGAATACATGCGCTTCGCGAAAATGACCAAGCGCACTATGCCCAGGATCGAGGTGTTCGAAGACGATCAGTCGAAGATTTTGAAGCCGGAATTGGCTGCCATGAGTGTTTCCTGGGACGAGGCGGCCGCCTATTGCAAATGGGCCGGCAAGAGACTTCCCACGGAGGCGGAATGGGAGAAGGCTGGTCGTGGCGAGAGCAAGAAAAAATATCCATGGGGAAATGAGTTTGTCGCCAACGCCGCCAATGTGCATGGAAGTGAAGACGGGTATAAGTATCTTGCCCCCCCTGGGTCGTTCGATGCGGGACGGAGTCCCTATGGCCTCTATGACATGACGGGTAACGTCGCGGAGTGGGTCGAAGACTCCTATGATGAACACCACTACAAGAAATCTCCGTTTCGTGACCCCAAAGGACCCCAAAACGCAGATCTCAAAGTCGTGCGCGGGGGCTCATGGAAGGAAACCGAACACAATGCGAGGTTGTCAAAGCGATTTGCAGCCAAACATTGGCGGACAGACGTGACGATCGGCATTCGCTGTGCGAGTGATCTGGATCAAGCCGGGAGTGGTCCTGAGTCTTAGTATGCTGGAAACCAAGTTCAAGGTTGTCTTCTTATTCGTCGTATTGGCCTGTGCCGCCATGCCCATCGTTGCTATCTTGCGAGGCACCACCCTCACGCCATTCGAAGAGCCGATTGGTTCGACCGATGTGGCCCAGCCGGAGCAGGACAGCGCGGCAAAAGAAGCACCGGTTCAAGAGGAAATGGTGACGATTCCGGAGGGGCCGTTCGTTCGTGGAACAGAGAGCGGAGGGTTCGATGAGCAACCACCAAGAACCATCTACTTGGATGCGTTTTCTATCGATCGGTATGAAGTGACGAATCATCAATATCAGCAGTTCGTCCTGGCGACCGGCCATCGGAAGCCCGGGCTACCTGCGCGTTACGCCAAGAGCGGCGGAAAGGTGAAAGGGACAAATCAGCCGGTCGTCTATGTGTCGTGGGACGATGCAACGGAGTATTGCCGTTGGAAAGGCACGCGGCTTCCGACGGAAGCGGAATGGGAAAAGGCGATGCGGGGAAGTGACGGGAGGCTTTGGCCATGGGGGAACAAAGAACAGGCCAATGGCGCCAACTGGGCCCGGGTACAGGATGGGTATGAAGTATCCGCGCCGGTGGGAAGCTTTCAGGCTGACAAGAGTGCCTATGGAGTGATGGACGGAGCGGGCAACGTCATCGAGTGGGTGGCCGATTGGTATGATGAAACGTACTACAAGAGCTCACCTGAACAAAACCCACCGAGTCCTGAGTACGGCACCTATCGAGTGCTTCGTGGCGGAGGCTACACGACGACCGGAGGAGATGTTCGAATCACTAGTCGAAGTAAGATGATGCCGGACTTTCGAGATGAGACGATCGGATTTCGTTGCGCAATTTCAAAGACGGGAATGAAAGAAGAGGGGGAGAAAAAATCGGATGAATTTACAGGAAATCAAAGTAGTAGAGAATCAAAAACACGGCCAAAATGATGTTGACAACCATGCCGGCCAAAACTATAATGTCAAATACTTTTGAGTTTTTCGTCACGGGTTCTCCTATTTGATTCGTCCACATGCGACAAAATCTGATAACACAGGGTGGAATGTCTGTCAAGAAACTGTAGTGTTTTTGAATTTCTTGAAATTCTATTTTTTGGGTAGGAGCAAAGAAGACGATGGCAACAGCTACACCTGACAGCGAAATAAAGATAAAAATCGGCAAGATGATTTTCTACATCACCTGCGCCGTCGGAATATGGTTTTTCTACTGGCTTGCTGGAATCCAATGTCCCTGCTGAGATCATGAATCTTGCCTAAGTCACAGGGCTCTGGTTCGTAATTCAATCAAGGTATGGCCAGGTAAATAGAGGAGAAGAGGGAAATGAGCGCGTTGAATAATCCTGTCATTGCAGTGATCGTCTCTCTTGTTATTGCGGTCGGCTATTTTACGTTTGTTGATCATTACTTAATGGATATGCAGGGACTGGACTACTGGTACCTATTCCGAAAATAGGCTGCGAGAGGTGGCCGAGTCTTCTGGTGAACATCCTCAATTTAACGTAAGCGTATCTAAGGAGGTATCCCATGGGCCTTTTAACCGGCAAGCGCGTGTTTTCGATCATGGCGCTCTGCATGATGGTCGGCCTCCTTCTACTCCCAATCGTCATAGCTCTGCCTTCCCCGGCTATCGGTGAAGAGGCTCCTGCTGGCGATGCGGTGAAGAAGGATGGAGATAAAGTCGAGAAGGGTCGGGATGTCTATTACAAGACAGAGGGTATCGTAGTCGGCGCTCCCGCTCCTAAGACCACGGATGGTCCCAAGGACTATCCGCGATACAACTTCGAAAGTCGTGTCTTAATCTGGTTTGCCAATCAACAGCATCTTTATTATGGCAGCTTCGTGTTGGCTGTGCCGATTTTCTGTATGATCATCGAGTTCATGGGTGTCGTGACCAAGGACAAGGCGCTTGCGAAGCGTTACGATCAACTGGCCTATGATTTTATCAAGATCAGTCTCACGGCTTACTCGCTCACGGCCATTCTTGGTGGCATTCTGATCTTTACATTTCTGACTCTGTATCCGGCGTTCTTCGGGTATCTATCCAGCATATTCCGTCCTGTGATGCACATCTACGCATTGATGTTCGTGGCTGAGAGCGGGACCCTCTATATCTATTACTATGGCTGGGACAAGATGAAGGAGGGTTTCCTTAAGTGGATTCATTTGAGCATGTCGGTGGTTTTGAATATCATCGGCACGCTACTCATGTTCCTGGCGAATTCTTGGATTGGATTCATGATGTCGCCTGCCGGTGTCGACGAGCAGGGACGGTATCTCGGGAACATCTGGCATGTTATCCACACCGCCTTGTGGAACCCGCTAAATCTTCACCGCATTCTGGGCAACATGGCGTTCGGTGGAGGGGTCGTGGCCGCCTACGCCGCGTATAAGTTCCTGGCGGCAAAGACTGATGAAGACCGCGCGCACTACGATTGGATGGGTTACATCGCAATGGCGCTTGGTGTCTCCTTCTTAATTCCGCTACCTTTTGCCGGCTATTGGCTCATGCGAGAAGTATATGCGTATCGTCAGCAGATGGGAATCACTTTGATGGGCGGTTTGCTTGCATGGCTCTTTATTATCCAGGCCACGATGATCGGAATTCTCTTTTTGAGCTCCAACTACTATCTCTGGCAGGCAATGGGCCGCATGCGTGGTGCTGAGAAGTATCAGCGGTACATTAAATATCTTGTGTTTCTGCTCATCTGCGGATTCTTGGTTTTTATTACGCCGCACACCATGGTCATGTCGCCAGCTGAATTGAAGGCCATGGGAGGACAGCAGCATCCGGTGCTGGGTAACTTTGGGGTCATGTCGGCGAAGAATGGCGGCATCAATGTGATGATTACGACCACAGTGTTGAGCTTCATCTGGTACATGCGAGGCAATAAAGTCTCGACGGTATCATGGGCGAAGTTCGGGAACATCTTCATGGGCGTATTCTTTGCCTGCGCGTATGTCAACATCATCTGGCTGGCTATTTACGGGTATTATATTCCTGCGAACGTGCGGGTCGGTTTGTCTGTTCCGCAAGTGGCGACGACGTTGTCATGTCTCTTCTTTATGTTCGCGCTGAACAGCGTGATGATGAGTGGGGCAAAGCAAATGGGGCCGATTGAGTGGGGTAAGATTTCTGTTCGCTCACAGTATGCCCTCATTATGTTGGCGACCGCGTTCACCTGGATGATGGCATTAATGGGCTATATTCGTTCTTCCGTTCGCCTGTTCTGGCACGTCAATGAGATCATGCGGGATAACTCCCCTTGGGCCTATACTCATACGGTGGGATTCGCCGCTAACATGATTTCATTCAATGTGTTGTTTTTCTGGATCAGTATCCTTTTCGTCTTCTGGATGGGCAGCTTGTCGGCAAAGAAGGTTCCGGTGGAGGCCAAAGCAGGCATCCCAGGTAGCGTTCCGCAGCCGGCTGCTAGTCACTAATCGCGTTTTATTGATTGATAGTTGGCTCAACGGGGAGGAGATCTTTTTCCACCTCGGTAGCTGTAGGAGGTCAAGATCTTGGGTAACCTGATTGCTCAAACGTTCTCGGCGAGTTGGATGGCTCTGGCTATCCTTGTAGGCCTGATGGTTTATTTTCAGATGTCTATCAGCGATCCTGCTGCAAAGAAGCGTGCGGTGTTCAAGACATTCATCGGAATTGTTTCCTGCTTCTTTTTGTTCATGGCAATCGTCAATTACAAAACCAATTTTTATGGCGAAAGCCGTTTGCTGCCGGTGTCTCTTGTGACGATTACCGTGACGACCTTCGTTATGGCGTTGTACTTTACCAATCTCAGTGCAATGTTGAAGGTCGGCGGGTTTATGTTTTTCGTGGCTGCGTTCCTTTCGGGATACGGCAACTGGCTTCCTCAAGTTGAGGGAGGGTTTCCTCCCAAGGAAGAAAAGTTGGATTTCAGTTCTATGACTTCTCAACAGTTGGCTGACGAAGGCGAAAAGATTATTTTTGGTGGAATTGGAAAGAATAAAGAACAAGGAGCTATTGGAAAGGGACAATGTCCACTTTGTCATGCGTTCCATGCCGGCATGCTCGGGGAGCGAGCGCCGAACTTGGCGGG
This sequence comes from Nitrospira sp., assembly GCA_025934915.1. Lineage (GTDB taxonomy): Bacteria > Nitrospirota > Nitrospiria > Nitrospirales > Nitrospiraceae > Nitrospira_D. The sequence goes on along the minus strand of JAICWG010000015.1, from coordinate 6,917 downwards.
TCTTCCAGAGCGGTCCGAGAAAGAGCGTTTGGCGGATCCCAAGTATTCCAAGGGCAATCCGTCTAAGCGTGAATATGAACAAAAGGAAGCGTTCCCAGGGTCAGGAACTGCTGAGAATGGTCTCGAGTATATCGCTGAATCGCATGCCTGTCCGAGCTGCTACGTTGTGTCCGGGTATGGAGTGAAGGGAACTAACGATAAGCAAAGTCCAATGCCGGCTATTCACAAGCCGCCTATCTCTCTCAGCCTTCCTGAGCTGGCAGCGGTAGACACGTGGTTCTATGTCCGTGAAGGACGCGATGCCCCCTCTTTTGAAGAGATCGTGAAGGCCTACGAGAAGTTTATCCCAGAAGCCGACCGTCCCAAGATGGCCGAGGACAAACCAGCAGGAGCTACTTCGTTGATGGCTGATGGGTCGGAACCGATCGACCAGATTTTTGCTAAAGGACAATGTGTGTCATGCCATACGATTCCAGGCATCCCGGGAGCCATGGGCACTATCGGTCCTAAACTTGAAGAAGGTACAAGCGCTCCACAGCGCATAAAGGATCCCACGTATAAAGGTACTGCAAAATCTCCAGCAGAATACATCATGGAGTCTATCGTGGATCCCAGTGCTTATGTCGTAAAGCCGTTCCCAGATAACACGATGCCGAAAGTCTTTGGGCAAAAGTTGAGCGCGGGTGCGTTGAAGAAGATAGTCGATTATTTGTCGCAGGTGAAGGCCGGCGCGCCGCCACCGAAGATTTAGTAGCCACTGGTTATCAGTTATGCGGAGAGTAAAGGGAGCTTGCCTATGAAAGCCTTGATGTCACTCGGTGCCCTGGTCGGAGTGATTGGGATTCTCCTCCTCGGAGGGATGACCTTCAATATTGTGCCCTCGACCACTGTGCGTTTAGTCGAAGGTTATATGCCGATGCAGATGCTTTTTGAGCTCACGTGTTTCGTCGCCGGCTTCGCTGGATTGAGCTACATGATGAGCGCCATGGGTATGCCGTTTCCTCGTTTTTGGCAAGGAATCGGCTTCTGGGCATTCATACTGCTTTATCTAAAATACCGAGTCTATCCACCGATTCCCTTCAGCGTGCGGGCCATGTATGGAACCGTGTCTCTTATCGCAGTATTCATGTGGGTTTCGGCCAGTGAAGATGACTGGAAGAAATTCAAACAGCCTATCATGAACGTATTAGACGCGCAGGGCGGGATGAATAAGCTTTTGCGTTACGCGTATATTGTGCTCATTCCAATTCTTGTCGGTGGGTTTTCCTACAACGCGATGGTGCCCAAATCAGAAGAACCGATCGAGTTACGAACAGTTCACCCAGCGCCGCCAGCCAGCACAAAGGTCCATGGTAAGACCTATACATTGCAGACTTCTCAAAATCCATATCGGGTAAATCAGGAAGGCAAATACGATCAGGAGTACACGAACGCCAATATTGTTGAGCAGGGTATGGGACGTTTGATGAAGCCTAATGCCAATCCATGGGACGACAAGAATCAAGGGTATTTGAAGTATGTCCGTGAGGGAGGCGAGATCTTCTTCCAAAACTGTCATTTCTGCCATGGAGATAATCTTAATGGCCGCGGATTACATGCCTTCGCCTTCAACCCGATTCCTGCAAACTTTACCGACCCAGGCACGATCGCACAGCTTCAGGAAACGTTTATTTTTTGGCGTGTTTCTAAGGGCGGCATCGGGTTGCCCAATGAAGGATTTCCTTGGGCATCGGTTATGCCTCCATGGGAACAGCATTTAACGGTAGACGAAATCTGGAAGGTGATTTTGTTCGAATATTGGCACACAGGGTACTATCCACGAACCTGGGATTAAACAAGATTAGTTTATTGACAACCTGGACATACAGAGAGATGAGGATGAACATGATGGACAGCATAACTCGGAAGGCCGGAATTGCAGCGGTTGCTGCCTTCGGAGTCGTTCTGGTGTCTAGTGCAAGCTATTCGATTGTCTCGGCACAAGGGCTCCCTGAAGGCTTTAAGAAAGGGGATCTTGCACCTGAACCCTCCGCAGAAATGATTGAGGCGGGAAAACGCGTTTATTTCACCAAGTGCGTTTGGTGTCACGGGGTCGACGGTGCCGGTGACGGACCTGGAGCTGATCGACTCTGGCCTCGTCCGCGAAACTTCAATCAAGGGACATTTAAGATTCGGCATACAGCGAGCGGTGAGTTACCATTGTTCGATGCGAAAAAGCCAATCCCAGGTCAAAACGATCTTTTTGAGACGGTTACTCATGGGTTGCCTGGCTCCGCCATGCCATCCTGGGAAGGTATCCTGACCGAAGAACAGCGTCTTCAAGTCTTGTCTTTCGTCACAACACAGTTGGTCAAGGATCGAAAATTTACGGATAAACAGTCGGAAACTCAAACAATATTACAGTTGGCTGAACTCAAGGCAAAACCTGCAACCGACGAGAGCAAGAAGCGCGGTGGTGAGTTAGTCGTAGAAAAGAAATGTGTCGAGTGTCACGGCATGGAAGGACGCGGAGACGGGAACGCCTTCAATTTGAAAGACGATTGGGGTTTCTCGATTCAGCCGGCTGACTGGCATAAGTGCTGGAATTTTAGAGGTAGTCGCCAGGATCCATACAACGTGGGCAACATTTTCCGAACTTTCTCGACAGGTGTCAATGGCACTCCGATGCCATCGTTTGCGGATAACACGACGGTGGATGAACGGTGGGACATCGCGAATTTTGTCAATTCGTTGTGTGAAAGGGATGCATTAGGTAACCCGCTTCCGATTGATCCGCTGACTGATAAGCCGAAGATCAATTTCGTGATCCCATCTGATCTCGTTGAGGGTGAAATTCCGACCAACATTGAACATGAGGCCTGGCAAAAAGCTCCAAAGCGATACGTGGCTATGGGTGGACAAATTACTCATAAGCCCAGAAACTTCGTAAACCGAATCGACGATATCTGGGTGCGGTCACTCTACAACAATAAATCAATCGTCTATCTTCTTGAGTGGGATGACCGGACCAAGAGCGTGGCTGAAGGAAAGCTTCCCTGGGCTCCAACCCAGGTTAATATCGATGTTAAAGAGCAGGAGCCGAAGACAGGCGAGGAGGGATCGATTGCAGCGCACCAAAACAACTACACGGTATACAACGATGCGATTGCCATTGAGACGGCAGTGAAGTGGAAAGAGCTACCTGCCCCGATCAAGCCTCGCTACTTGTTTGGTTCCAGCGACCAATTCCCGGTTGATATCGTCAAGTGGGAAGCAGACGGTTCCCTTCGTGCCTTCAAAGGTACAGGATGGGATAAGGATTTTGAGGAACGCGATAACTACGAAGAGAGCATGAAGCTCCTCAAGGGAGAATGGAAGGATGGTCGCTGGTATGTCATGATTCAGCGACCAGTTGGAAATAAGAAGGACCAGGATTACGACGAGGATACCTTCTTCGAGGTGGGACAATATATTCCGACCGTGTTCTTCGCATGGGATGGTCACAATGGCGATGCCGGACGAAAGATGGCTGTTTCTGCCTTCTTCTATACGTTTATGAATCCACCGATCCCTCAAGAAACTTATATCTATCCGGCAGTTATTGCCGTCGGTGTTGTATTGCTGGAAGGATGGGTTCTGACTCGTCGTGCCAACAAGAAAAAAGAAAAGGGTAAGGCGCTGTAGCATTTCTTAGGCACGCGCGTTATCGTAGTAAGAGGATAGAGGGGGTGGGGCGACCTACCCCCTCTTTTTTTATCAAATAGGTTATGTGCTCATGATCAGCGATGTGACGGGCGTACTACTGGCCGGGGGAAAGAGTAGGAGGATGGGAGAGGACAAGCGATTTATCCTTGTCGGTCAGAGGACTCTCTTTGAGCGAAGCTGCGCTGTCCTCTGTGAATTGTTTGAGCAGGTTTGCGTGGTCATCGCTCAAGACAGTCCTTCGCTGCAAGCAAACGTACCCGTGATCCGAGATATTATTCCAGACTGCGGAAGTCTTGGTGGATTGTACACGGGTCTTCAACGGGCTCAGACTCAACATATCTTCCTCGCGGCCTGTGATATGCCGTTCCTAAACCCGGATGTCATTCGGTATATGGTTCGGCTAAAAGACCAGGCTGATATGGTTATCAGTCAGTGGGCGAGTCGTCTGCAGCCGACTCATGCGTTGTACGGCCGAGACTGCCTTCCAGTCCTTGAGGAAATGATGAATCTCCATAATCGGAAGATTCAAAGCATGATAGGTCATCCCGCTCTTCGCGTACGCGTGATTGCCGAAATGGAGATCAGGCAAATAGACCGCGATGGGCGTTCCATGTTCAACATCAATACGCCGGCCGATTTAGAACACGTCCGATCAGTGCACGATGCTGATATGGGTCTTGGGTCATAGCGTTTTTGGAAAATCTGTGGAACGCACCATCCTTATCATTCATCCCGGTGCGCTTGGGGATGTCCTGCTGGCTGTCCCAGCGATAAGGAATCTGAGCGTGAAGTTTCCCCAACATGAGACCGTGCTCATGGCTGCTGCAGCTGTAAGTCGACTACTATCGGAGTGTGGGTTGATTGACGATTGGATTCCATTGGAAGGGCAAGCATGTCTGGGATTGTTTTCAGAAACTTTATCCATCTCAGAGGAATTACAATCATGGTTGAACCGATGTGATTTGGCTGTGGTCTGGATGGAAGACACAGATGGCACTCGGGGTTCCCTATTTCAGGATTTGGGCGTAGCGCGGGTTCAGATTCAGTCGCCATTTTCCCCGGAATTACGCGCGAGGCATCAGAGCAACCGCTTTCTTGAGACGTTGGGTGAAACGGCGGAAGATGCTTCGTTGAAGAGAACGGTACAAGTCCCTCCCCATCTCTTGGAGCGGGGTAAAGACTATCTTGCGACGCTGAGGATCTCGTGCGATCAATCGCTGGCCCTTGTGCATCCGGGGAGCGGAAGCATTCACAAGTGCCTTGAACCCAGAAGGATGGCCTTGCTGATTGAACAGTTGTGGCGAAGAGGAGTGTGTCCGCTAGTCTTGGAGGGACCAGCTGATCAGGATACCGTGGGCCATGCACTGCAGTTTGTGAGTAAGCCACCCATTGTTCTCAGAGACCTTGATCTTTCCCAGCTTGCAGGAGTGCTTGCGCAGGGCACATTCTCTATCGGTCATGATTCGGGTGTGACTCATTTGTCTGCGTTGTTGGGTGTACCGACTATTGCCTTATTCGGTCCAACAGACCCCCAGCGGTGGGCCCCACAAGGTAGCCATGTGACGATCCTGCGTGGGTCGCCCTGTATCTGTGAGTCGTGGGAAGCAGTTAAAAAGTGCAAGGAGAAGCCCTGTCTTCAAGTGCCGATCAAAGAGATTCTGATGGCATCAGGACTTGTGATAGAGGAGGAGCAGTGCAAACCCTCGTAATTCCACATGAACCGCCTTGTCTCTGCCTACCTCATGTGATACAGTGGCGCGTTAATTTCCTTTCTTTGGTAAGGACTTAGAGGAATTGTTGTGTCTCAAGGACTCGTGCAAGAGAGGGTAACATCGGCCCTACTTGGCGCTCTCAATGGCGCGAGACTAAAAGGGCAGTTGAAGACGACGGCTTGGCCCACACTTACTCTTGATGCGCCCAAACGGCCGGAGTGGGGAGACCTCGCTTCCACGGTGGCGATGTCTTTGGCCTCCTCTGAACACAAGGCGCCGCATGATATCGCTCAAATCATCATAGAAAACCTTCTTCAGAGAGAGCAGCTGTTTGATCGTGTTGAAATCGCCCGTCCCGGTTTCTTGAATCTTACGGTTAAACCGGCTCTTTGGCAGGAAGTGCTCCGTGAAATCGAATTACAAGGGGTTCGCTATGGTCGGGCAGTTGTCGGAGCCGGTCGTCGAGTGTTGGTTGAGTATGTGAGCGCAAATCCGACCGGTCCATTGCATGTCGGCCATGGCCGGGGGGCGGCGGTCGGGTACGCAGTTGTCCGGTTACTGAATGCGATCGGATACGATGCCATAGGCGAGTACTATATCAACGACGCAGGCCGACAGATGAAATTGTTGGGCGCGTCTGTGTATGCCCGTTACCAAGAGTTGTCGGGGCGAACCGTCGAGTTTCCTGAGGATGGCTATCATGGCTCGTACATCACAGCTGTGGCGCAACAGATCAAGGAGCAGCTCGACCTCGTAGCCGGTGAACTGACTCCTGCCGACCTTGAGACGCGCTGCCGATCTCTGGCTTATCAGATCTTGCTAGGACTCATCCGTGACGATCTTATGTCATTTGGTATCGAGATCCAATCCTGGTTCAGCGAAGCTTCGCTTCTAGAGTCCAAAGCCATCGAGCGGGCCCTGGATGAATTGAAATCCCGCGAACTCCTGTTTCAACAGGAGGGTGCGTGGTGGTTTCGGGCGTCCATGTACGGCGATGAAAAAGACCGTGTCGTCAAGAAGCAGGACGCTGAGTATACGTACCTAGCGTCCGATATCGCCTACCACCATGACAAGCTGAGGCGTGGCTATGATCTATTGATCGACGTGTTCGGTGCCGACCACCATGGATATATCCCCCGCATGCAAGCCGTCATGCAGGCATATGGACATCCAAAAGATCGTCTCCATGTCGTGCTGGTCCAATTGGTGAAGCTGTTGCGGGATGGAGTCGAAGTGAAGATGTCCAAGCGGACCGGGGAATTCATTACGATGCGGGAAGTCCTCGATGAGGTCGGAGCCGACGCCGCGAAGTTCTATTTCTTAATGCGGGATTCCAAGACTCATCTGGAGTTCGATCTGGAGTTGGCGAAGCAACGATCCGCCGACAATCCGGTATACTACGTCCAATATGCGCATGCCAGGATCTGCAGCCTCTGGCGTGTGGCCTCCGAAAGGGGAATGACCCGTCCGTCCGCATTGGAGACGGACCTGACTGTTTTAACTGACCCCGATGAATTGGGG
>JAICWG010000309.1 GCA_025934915.1 Nitrospira sp. | reverse complement strand
GTGGGGCTCAATTGCGCCGCCATACCCGAAACGCTGTTTGAAAGCGAGTTGTTCGGACATGTGAAGGGCGCGTTCACGAGCGCCCTTGGCGCGAAGCGCGGATTGTTTCAAATGGCCAACGGCGGCACGCTGTTCCTCGACGAAATCGGCGAGATGCCGCTGTCCATGCAGGTCAAATTATTGCGCGCTGTACAGGAACGAGAGATTCGAGAGGTGGGGTCGGAAACCTCGGTCAAAGTCGACGTTCGCATCATCGCAGCAACCAATAAAGACCTCAGCGAGGCGGTGAAGAACGGGACGTTCCGCAACGATTTATATTATCGAATCTCAGTGGTGCCTCTGTTCATTCCACCGCTGCGGGATCGCCGGGACGATATCCCGTTATTGGCCCAACACTTCCTCAAACTCAGCGTGAAGCGAGCCAACAAAGAAGTGAAGGGATTCACGCCCGCCGCACTCCATCGGCTCATGGTCAATCCATGGCCTGGTAATGTGCGCGAGCTGGAGAACGTGGTCGAGAAAGCCGTGGTAATGTCGCGGCAAGATATGCTCACGCCGGATTTGTTGCCGGCGGTCAGTGTATCGCTCGATTCACCGCTCAAACCGTTGACGGAAGCCAAAGAAGAATTCGAGCGGACCTATTTGAAAAACGTCCTCCAATTGACGAGCGGAAATATTTCCCGCGCTGCGCAGTTTGCCGGCCGGTACCGAGCCGACTTCTATAAGATGCTGAGGAAATATGGTCTTCATCCGTCGACCACGAAAGGGAGGCCGGATTCGGACATGGAAGAGCTCGAAAACGAAACGCATTTGACCGAGGCGCAGCGATAGATCCTCGATCACTTCGATCTGGAGAGATTCATAGTTGGAGCTGAAAAGGCCGCGTCACCTGTGACGCGGCCTTTGTGTTTCAGCAGCCTGCAGCGACTCTTGCTCATGGTTATCGCCCCGGGCCTTTTCCATTGTACTCCCATTTTTCGAGCGCTTAGGATATCGACGATTGGTCGCCGCCCTATTGAGAAAGGAGAGGTGCGTATGATCCGAGAGGGGAAATCCATGTTTGTGTCGGCCGGAGCGTTGATCATGGCCGTAACCGCCGCACTATCGCCGTCATCGGTCCTCGGCGAAGGAGGGGCTCGCCGTGACGTGGTCCGTCAGGCAGCCGAATCGATGGGGGCTGAACGGGCCGCACCGTCGTCGTTGTCCAAGCGCGCAACGATCATGAACAGAGATGGATACGTGGTTCGCAAAGGCAGCAATGGATGGACCTGCCTGCCCGACAATCCTGGGACGGCGGGCACAGATTCAATATGCATGAACGAACCTTGGCTCGACTTCATGGAGGCGATGAAGAACAAGAAAGATCCTGTCATTGCCCAAGTCGGCATTGCCTATATGCTGCAAGGCGACAGGCCGGCCAGCAATACAGATCCGTATGCCACTGAATCGAAGTCCGGAGATGATTGGGTGGAAGGACTCGGTGCGCATCTGATGATTCTCTTGCCGGATCAGCAGGTGCTGAAAAATGTGCCGACCGATTCAAAAAACGGAGGTCCATGGGTCATGTGGGCTGGAACTCCCTATGCCCATCTAATGATACCCATCGACAGTTATCCGTCACGGTAGGTCGGATCGGGTCCTTTATTCGGTGTGTAGCTAGGATGTGAACTCTTCACTCGGCCGGCGGAGTGCCCGTTCCCTGGCTGGCAGGCGACGATTTCAACATGGATTTACGTTTTCCCAGTGCAACGACATTGAGTACGACCAAGAGGGTGAAGAGAGGGTTAGAAAGAACATCTTCCGTCTTGTCCACCAGGGAACTGATGATCTGATACAGGCTGAACAGGACAAGGACGATGTTGAGGCCCCATGCGGTCTGCACAACCCTTAGCGTACTTGTTGGACTCAAACCGCGCCAGGCGTAACTCAGGGAAACAATGTGTAAGCCATACACAAGCAACGCGACGAGGAGGAAAGCCACCAGAGGTACGAAGCCTCCCTTTGATAATCTGCTGATTTCTGATGAAGCTCGGATGATGCTTCCTATGACGTACAGAAACAGCATCGCGAGGTTGGCGATGCGGAGCAGGC
>JAICWG010000016.1 GCA_025934915.1 Nitrospira sp. | reverse complement strand
TCGCGACGGCTGGATTGCGCGCCGCACAGAATGCCTCATTGAAATCGCGCTTGAACTGAAACATGTTCCCGAGGTCGTCGGCGCCCTTGAAACCGAACGCGCGATACTGTTCCGGAGTTACGGCATTATAGCGCACAGTTTTCCCGAGCGCCTTGGTCATGGCCGCAGCCATCTCCTCACCGGTCAGATGTTCACCTGCGATCCCAACCGTCTTCCCGATGTATTCCTTGCCGCTCTTGAAAACTCCCAACGCGCACTTTCCAATGTCCTCGACCGCGATCCCTGAAAGCTTTTTATCTCCCATCGGTATGGTGAACAGAAGCGTGCCGTCCGGCCCCTTCTTTGGTCCCATGCCGAAGAAGATCAAATTGTCCCAATAAAAGGACGTCAGCAGAAAAGTCACCGGTAGGCTCAACTTGGTGAACTCCCGCTCCACTTCTCCCTTCGCATCGAAGTGTGGAACTTTGTACTTTCCCATCAATGTCGGCATACGGTTATCCGACAGCGGCACCCATTTGCGTGTATCTTCCAGTGTAGACCAGATGACATGTTTCACGTCCATGGCCTTTGCCGCCTCGGCCTGGTTCTTGGCCTGCGCATATTCTTTTTCCGGAGAAAAATGCTCCCAGAAATTGGTCAGGCAGAAGACACCGTACGCGCCCGCGAAAGCTCGCTTCAGGCCAGCCGCGTCATCCAAGTCGGCAGCAACGACATCAGCGCCAAGCTTGGCGAGAGCCTTGGCTTTGTCCGAATTCATATCCCTGGTCAATGCGCGGGCAATAAAGGTCTTCTCCGGATCGCTCGCGATTGCCCGCACAAGCCCCCCGCCCTGCATACCGGTTGCGCCCACAACTGCGATGATTTTTTTCTCAGCCATGAGAAATCCTCTCAAGAAGGGTGTTCAAACGGGACGCCGGCAGCTACATGACGATCCCACCACCGACCTGGATCGTCTGCCCTGTCATCCATCGAGCATCCTCGCTCACGATGAACGCGACGACATCGGCAATATCTTTCGGAACTCCAAGTCGCTTCATCGGCGACAACTGAATGCCGATCTGTCGGTATTCCTCCGTCATCATCTCGGTTTCAGTAAAACCCGGCGAAACGGTATTCACCGTAATCCCCCTTGGAGCCAATTCTTGCGCCAATCCCTTAGTGTATTGCTCCAGCGCTGCCTTGCTCCCTAGATAGGCTGTGGCTCCGGGAAAGTGGAGATGTGTTCCACCGGTTGAGATGTTCACGACACGTCCTCCGTCTTTCAGCACTCTTGCCGCTTCCTGCATGGCAAAGTATGGCCCCTTGGCATTCAGGGCGATCACGCCGTTAAAGTCTTCTTCGGTCGTCTCTTCAAGCTGCTTCGGCATGAATTTCCCGGCGTTGTTCACGAGAATATCCAGCCGATTGAATTGTTTGACCGTATCGACCACCAGTCGGCGCGCATCGGCCACCTGACTCATGTCCGCTTGGACCGCTAACGCCTTGCCGCCTTTGGCTTGGATCCCCGCAACGACCTGTTGAGCTTTTTCCACGCTCTTCGAATAGTTCACCACGACGATCGCGCTTTCCTCGGCCAATCGCTCCGCAATCGCTCGACCGATGCCGTTGGAAGCTCCAGTCACAATCGCCACTTTCCCGCTCAAGGATTTCATCCGTTCGACTCCTCTTTCATCCTGTTATGCTATGGGATTCCCCCATTGTCCTAAAAATGTCAATGCTTGAATCGGCCGGCGACTCCTTGGCCGTAATTCGCGCTCTCGCAGCCGTTCAGGAAGAACAGCTGGATCACCTGGATAGCCGATGACGATCATCGCGACCGGTTCGTAGCCCGAAGGAATCTTGAGATCGACCCGCGCCTTCTCCACGTCAAAGCCTGCCATCTGATGAGCGACCAACCCACTGGCCGTTGCCTGCAAGACGAGATTCTCCGCCGCCAACCCTGTATCGTGAAAGGCATGCCGGTTCGGCTTTCCGTCATCCTCGAAATTGATGCTTGCAACCGAGAGTATCAGCACCGGCGCGCGGAAGGCCCATCTCCGGTTCCCCTCGGTCAAGCAATCGAACAAGCGGTTCCAGTCCGTCTCATTCTCCTTACTGGCTACGACAAATCGCCACGGCTGTTCGTTGTTTGACGAAGGCGCCCAGCGAGCCGCTTCGAAAAGAGTTCGCAATAGGTCCAGACCTATAGGTCGCTCATCAAAGGCGCGCGGACTCCAACGACGGGCGACCAACTCATGGATTGGAAATTGGGTGTGCGCGGGCTTCTCCATGGTCACTATCCTTGCTTGCTCCCTGGGCCGGTTGCCCATCAGGAGACCAACCGCCGCCGAGTGCTCTGTACAGCTGGACGACGGACGCCAAATGGAACCGACGTGTACTGGTCCACGACAACTCTGCTTGGAACAAGTCTCGTCGGGCAACGAGGACATCCAGATAGTTGGCCAGCCCTCCTTTGTAGCGAAGTTCGGCAAGTTTCAACGCCGACTGCAACGCCGTGACCTGTTGCTGCTGTGATGCGCTCTGAGTGCGAGCCGTCCGAACAGCGATGAGCGAATCCTCGACTTCACGAAAGGCCGTCAATACCGTCTGTTGATACTGCGCCAATGCCTGTTTGCTTTGAGCTTCCACCGTTTCCTGTTGGAAACCCAGTACTTGAGCATTAAAGACAGGGCCGGCCAACGCGGCGCCGAACACACCGAAGTGGCCCGGATTTGTGAAGATCGCTTGCAATGCGGGATTAGCCATGCCGGCCACCCCGGTCAACGTGATTTTTGGGAATCGTTCGGCCTTGGCGGCTCCGATACGGGCGGTGGCGGCCGCTAACTGTCGTTCGGCAACCAACACATCGGGACGGCGCTGCAACAGCTCGGACGGCAAGCCTGCGGGAACGTCCGGAACCAGTATCTGCTCGTCTAATGGGCGGCCACGGGCGATGGCAAAGGGTTTGCGTCCCAGCAGCACGCTCAATTGATTCTCGGCTTGAACCATCTGCCGCTGGAGTTCCGCCGCGCGGGCAGCGGCATTCGCTCGTTCCGATTCAAACTGATCCGCATCCAGTTTCGAGGTCATCCCTTGACGCAACCGTGCCTGAGCGATCCGCACGGACTCTTCCCATGCTCGCACCGTTCGCTCCGCGATGTCGAGCTGGAGGTCGAACTGGAGAATATTGAAGTAGGTTTCGGCGACTGCGCTGACCAGTTGAATCGTCACCGCACGACGGTTCTCCTCCTTGGACAACAGGTCGGCGCGAGCCCCCTCGGTGGCTCGTCTGATGCGACCCCACAGGTCCAGCTCCCACGACAAGTTGCCTAGGAAGTAATAGTCGAATATATTGGGAAAACCGGGAACCAAGAAGACGGTGCGGCGGAGGGCCGGTGCGTTCACTGTAGTCGCGATTTGCGGCAAAAAGTCGGTTCGGGCGACCAGGGCCCTCGCCCGAAATTCATCGATGGTCGCGACGGCGCGCTGGAGGTCCCAATTGTCTTCCAAAGCCGTTCGAATGAGCTGTTGCAGTTGCTCATCACGCAGAAGATCCCACCATGGCAGATTAGCCAACGAAGGCAGGTCCGATCGACCCTCCGCCATGCGAAACCGATCATCCACATCGGCCGGTGGCCGCTTGTAATCCGGACCCATGGCACAGGATAAAAGGAGACATGCAAGTCCGATGGCCAAGTACGTACGCATGTTAGGGCTTCTCCTCCGATGTGAAGTTCGGCACCATGGCTTGGTTCTCCCTTGCTTCCCGTTGCGTGTTACGCCGAGTCATCTTTCTCAGCAGCACAAAAAATAATGGCACGAAGAAGATCGCCAAAAAAGTGGCCGCGAACATCCCGCCGAGAACCCCGGTCCCGATCGACTGGCGGCTGGCAGCCCCGGCGCCCGAAGCAATGACCAAGGGGAACATCCCGAAGATGAAGGCCAGTGACGTCATGATGATCGGACGGAACCGCAAACGCGCCGCTTCCATCGCTGCTTCAATGAGAGGTCGCCCCGCTTCATAACGGGTGTTGGCAAATTCGACGATCAGGATGGCATTTTTAGCGGCAAGTCCGATCAACGTCACGAGACCGATCTGGAAATAGATGTCGTTTTCGAACCCGCGAAGCCAGACAGCCGTCAGCGCGCCGAACACGGCGAACGGAACGGCGAGAATCACGGCAAACGGCACCACCCAACTCTCGAACTGTGCAGCCAAGACGAGAAAGACCATCAATAACCCGATGGCAAAGACTTGGCCTGATTGACCACTGACCCGACGTTCCTGAAACGAGATATTGCTCCAATCGATGGTATAGCCTTGCGGATCCAGCACTTCCTCCGCGACCCGTTCCAACGCTTCGAGTGCTTGACCTGAACTGAAGCCAGGGGCGGCAGCACCCAGCAAAAGCGCCGTGTTGTAACCATTGAAGTGATTCACAGGGTCCGGCCCGCTCTGATACCTCGGCGTCACGACGGTATCGAGCGGGATCATATTGACGCCCTTCGCGCTTCGCGCGCGCACATAGACTCTCGAGAGGTCCTGAGGCGTCGACCGGTATTCGGCGTCTGCTTCAGTCTGCACGTGATACACCCGCCCAAATTTGACGAAGTCGTTAATGTAATAATTGCCGAAGTACGCTTGCAATGTATCGAAGACATCCGAAATCGGAACTCCCAACGACTTCGCCCGTTCTCGATTCACGTCGGCATAGAGCCTGGGCGAGGAGACACGAAAATTCGTCCCGACGCGTCCGATCGCCGGTTCCTTTTTCGCCCGCTCGACGAATTGCTGCGCCACCATGGCGAATTTATTGAAATCGCCGCCGCTCGGATCTTGGATCTGCGCCGAAAAGCCGCCGACGGCGCCCACTCCGCGAATCGAGGGCGCGTTGAATGCCAGGAGCAGCGCTTCTGGAATTTTTGCAAACTCCCCATAGGCAGCGCCGATCAGCGCTTTCACATGATTCTGAGGCTCAGGCCGTTCATCCCATAACACCAGCGGAACAAACATCGTCGCACTGTTCGGCCCTCTGGTGCCGAACACGAAATTCTGTCCGACCAAGGCATCAGTTGAATGAACCGCCGGGATCGGCTGAAAAAACCGCTCGACCCGTTCGAGAACCGCCTCCGTCCGCTGCGTCGATGCGCCGTCCGGCAGTTGTGTGATGACGATGAAGTAGCCTTGATCTTCCTCCGGCAGAAAACTACCCGGCAACTTCTGATAGAGTCCGATGGACACGACGACGAGCAAGGCAAAGACCGCCATGACACGAAGCGGCCTGACAATGAGCTTGGCAATCGCATTCGTATAGCCACGCTGTGTCCGGCCGAACAGGCGATCGAAGAGTTCCCAGAACGCGCTCCTCCTCTCAGGCCTCGGCGTAAGGACGACGCCGCAGAGCGCGGGGCTCAGCGTCAATGCCACAAATCCGGACACGGTAACGGAAATCGCAATCGTCGCCGCAAATTGCTTGTAGAGGGCCCCTGTAATCCCGCCGATAAACCCGACTGGGGCGAAGACGGATACCAAGACCAACACGATTGCGATGATCGGCTCAGTGACTTCGCTCATCGCCCGCTTGGCCGCCTCTTTTGGAGGAAGTTGATCCTCACGCATATGTCGCTCAACATTTTCAACCACTACGATGGCGTCGTCCACCACAATCCCGATCGCCAGAACCATCCCAAACAGGGTGATCGTATTGATGGAGAAGCCGAGGGCATAGAGCCCGCTGAAGGTGCCGATCAAGGAGACGGGCACGGCAACAGTGGGGATGATGGTCGCTCGCCAGGTCTGCAGGAACAGATACACGACGAACACCACCAGCACCATCGCTTCCATCAATGTCTTGACCACTTCCTTGATCGAGACTTCGATGAAACGCGTCGTATCGTACGGAGAGTCATACGACACGCCGGGAGGAAAATTCTGGGCCAGCTCATCCATCTTCGCTCTCGTGCGGCGCACTGTATCGAGCGCATTCGCTCCGGGAGACAAGAACGTCAGCATGAACGTCGTCGGTTTGCCGTTCTGTCGGCCTTCCAGTCCATAGGCCTGGGCTCCCAGTTCAATGCGCGCCACATCGCTGAGCCTCACAAGCGAGCCGTCCGGCAGAGCCCGCACGATCAAATCTTCGAAGTCCTTCACCTCCGTGAGACGGCCTTTTGCAATGATCGGGATCGTCAGTTCGGTCCCCTTCGGCGCCGGTTCCCTCCCGATCGTGCCGGAGGGATTATCGCGATTCTGTTCACGGATGATCGCGATGACATCACTCGGGACAAGGTCCAATTTTGCCATCAGCAGCGGATTGAGGATGATCCGCATACTATAATTTTGCTGCCCGAACACCACGACATCCCCCACGCCTTTGAGGCGCTTCAACTCATCGACAAGCCGAAGCGTGGCATAGTTCGAGAGGAATATGGAGTCGTGCCGTGGATCGGTCGAATTGAGTGCGATGACGAACACGAGATCGGGAGACATCTTTTTGACGGAGATGCCCTGACGAACCACTTCCGGAGGAAGCTGCGGCTCGGCGAGCTTTTCACGGTTCTGGGTTTGAACCTGAGCGATGTCCGGGTTTGTGCCGATCTCAAATGTCAGCTTGATCGTGACATGGCCGTCGTTACTGCTGGACGATTCGTAATACAGTAGATTATCAACGCCCGGGAGCTGGACCTCGATGGGACGGGCAACCCCTTCAGCCGCGACTTCTGCGCTGGCGCCGAGATAGTCCGCGTCGATCTGCACCACCGGCGGGGTGATTTCAGGAAATTGCGCGATCGGAAGGAATTGCACGGAGAGCAGCCCCATCACGACCACGACAACCGAGATGACCGACGCAAGAATCGGCCGATCGATAAAAACATTCGAGATCACAAATTATCCTGAGGAAGGTTGGGGGTAGACTCCGTATTCGGCGCGACCCAGGGAACCGCCTTTACAGGAGCCCCCGGACCGATCTTCATTAAGCCATTCACGACCACCCGATCGCCCGCACGCAGACCTCTGTCGATGATCCACTGGCTTCCTTTCCAATCAGAAGCCATCACATCTCGAATCTCAACCTTCTCGTCCGGGTTGACCACATAGACAAAGGGGCCTTGTGGACCTTGCATCACGGCTCGTTGGGGAATGAGGACCGCGTCTGTTTTTGTATCACCGGTGAATCGAACCTTCACGAATTGTCCCGGCAAAAGGGTACGCTTTGGATTGGAGAATGTGACTCGTATTTGACGCGAGCTGGTTTCCGTTCGCAAACCAGGCTCTAACAAATCAAGGACCCCTTCTTGTGGATAGACCGTCCCATCCATGAACGTCAGCCGACCTCGCAACTTGTAGTCTCCTGGATGGGTAATTCTCTTCGCCTCGATGTCCCGCCGCCGTTGTAGGATGAACAGCTCGGGAACGTTCACAACCACGTACATCGGATCGACACGATGGATCATGGTCAGCAGATCGGTCTGAGCCGAGACCAGCCGTCCTTCATAGTAACGGCTGCGCTCGATAATCCCACTGATAGGAGCCGTGATGAGGGTGTTATCCAGATCGAATTGGGCCTTGATGAGGTCCGCCTGCGCGCCTTCCATCGCAGCCTTGGACGACAGTTGCTCGGCAACGGCATCGTCGACATCCTTCTGGCTGACCGCCTGTTCGGCAAGCAGCGGTTTCACTCGAGCCAGGTCCTGCCGGGCTTGGACCACGCGAGCCTCCGCCTGCGCAATCTTGGCCTTGGCACTCGCAACCGCCGCCTTAAAGGGAACGGGTTCAATCTGATACAGACGGTCTCCTTGCTTCACGTCGCGTCCTTCCGGATATAAGACCGCCTTTAAAATCCCCGTCACTTGCGGGCGGATCTCCACTGGACGAGACGCTTCGGCCTGACCGATAAACTCCGGTTCATCGGGGATGCTTTGTGTTTGCACAGTGACGACCTCGACCTGCGATACCTCCGGTGCTGGCATCGAATCGGCTTCTTGTCTACAAGCAGCTGAGACTGCCATTGCCACAAAGACAAGCCATGCTGCGACATACCCCATAGACTGATGATCCTTCCCCATAACAACCCACCCTACTTTGCAACCCCCACAATGTTTCCACTGCAAGACAAACGTGCCATTATACCTAGACAGGGAGACAGCGGCAAGTCCGGACGAACACAGACACTTGCATATGCCGACGATGAATTGCCGACATCCGCTTTCATCAACTCCTCAATCAGCTCGTCGCGTTTTTTCTGAAGGTCCGCCTGGCTCGTTTCTTCTGATCTCTTCGACAATACATTTTGTCAAACAGCCGGACGCCCGCAGCTCCGCCCCCTGCCTCCACAGACGAGCCAACAGCGTCTTGCCATGGGCATCGATATAGGTGACATCTGCCAGATTGATCACGACGTGATGGTGTTCGTTCGCAGACAGCGCATGCCAACTGGCCTGGAGTTCTTCGACCCAAGGGCCTGCCAGTCGCCCTTCGAGTACAAGCGTCAGAGCATCTACTTCCGTCCCCCGCTGTTCGGTGATCTTCAACATATTCGTCGGACGCCTCCGCCCTCTGAGCGACCTGCCTCATCGGATAGTAAGGAGCTCATTCGCGCTCCTGAAGCCAACGGGCGATACCACCATCCACAGCCCACTTCCCTCCGCCGATGATTACCAGGGCGGCGCTCATCGCGATCACGAGTAGATGATATTCAAAACCCTCTCCCTGTTGCTGACCGAACCAATTCATGAAAAACCCATGTGGCCAGTGCACGGTTGCGATCGCTCCCATCATGATGGCGATGAAGCCCGCCGCCGTAAACCTCGTCAGAAACCCGGCGATCAATCCCAGGCTGCCGAGCGACTCCCCGATGATGACCAGGAACGCCACCAGCCAGGGGAGCCCCATCTTCTGGGTGAAAAATCCCATCGTCCCTTCGAAACCATTTCCACCAAACCAGCCCAATAATTTTTGCGCGCCGTGCGCGAACATCACGCTTCCTAGCCCCACTCGAAGAATGAGACCGGCCCATGAATCATCCGTTCTGAAAAATGTCGTCATGATGTCCCCTCTCAGTCGGCTCGCTCACTCTTGAATTCGTTCCCGCTCGCTTCCGTGCTGCAATCGTCGATTCCGCAGAATAACCGGATCAACAACTTCGCCGCATTGCACACACCGTCGGAGCGCCACATCGGCTTCACTGCTCCCGAGCATGGAATCGAAACCCTGTTCCACAACCATGAGTCCCCTGCACCTGGAACAATGGACGGACTCGGAGAGCGTGTCCCGTTCCAGTCGATTACGCCCGGTTCGCTCGTCCTTCCTCAACTCAACCGCTGTCGCCATGATCGACCTCCCTCGTGTAAGGGTTCATTCATCCGATATGGCAACTTATATTCCAGCAAAACGTGATGCGACGGATACCATCCAAGTTGTGGAATTAATTAAGAAGTGCCATTGCAGAACAGAGATTTTATCGTTTTGGAGACGGTACGACGCTGCCGAGCTTACGGCACAGTGCCGAGTGATCGGCGAACTTCACTTCTGTCTTTTTAAAAAACCCGCACCTCTCAAAACCATCTTCTAACAAGAAATTGGATGAGAGCATCTTCATGATACGTTCATGTTCGGTTCATGTCAGGTCGTTATGCTGTACCTGTACTTTTAGGATATTTGAGCCACGATGAGCCTATTTCAGAATTCAGCAGACGATCACAACAGCAAAAGATTTGCCTCTGAAAGAAGTCAATCCGTTACAGCTTCATTCCAAAGAGGGAGATTGCGAGCGGCACTCGTCTTCGATGTCATGGTCGGGTCTATTTCGTTACCTGCCGGAATTTATTCACATTGTGTCAGAAGGAGATCCGGGACATGACATCAACGACTAGCGATCAGGGATATGATATCTCTCAGTGGTATGACTCAAGACCGGCCAAAATCGGCTGGCTGTCGATGGTGGGGATCATAATATTCTGGCTCTTGTACCAGCGGGTCCATGGTTATTCGCACGGCTTGGACTCCATGACACCTGAGTTCGAGTCAGTGTGGATGGGGTTGTGGCGGTTCAATATCCTGGCCAACGCGAGCTTCTTTGCGGTCGCAATTGGATGGATCTGGATGACGCGTGACCGCAACCTCGCCGACTTGAACCCGAAACTGGAATTGAAACGGTATTTCTACTGGATGGGTTGGCTCGCCTGTTATATGTTGGGCGTCTACTTCGCCGGCAGCTTGACACTGGAACAGGATGCGGCATGGCATCAGGTGATCATCCGGGACACGAGCTTTACGGCAAGCCACATCGTAGCCTTCTACGGCACGTTCCCGTTGTACATTACCTGCGCGGTGGCGAGCTATCTGTATGCGCAGACGCGTCTACCGCTCTATGCGCAGGCGACGTCGTTTCCGCTGGTGGCGGCGGTGGTGGGGCCGATGTTCATCCTGCCGAACGTGGGATTGAACGAGTGGGGGCATGCGTTCTGGTTCGTCGACGAGATGTTCGCGGCTCCGCTCCACTGGGGCTTCGTGTCGCTGGGCTGGTTCGGGTTGTTCGGCGGCGCCGGAGGCGTGGCGGCACAGACTGTCTCGCGTATGTCTAACCTGGCGGATGTGATTTGGAACAACGCTCCTAAAAGCATCCTTGATCCATTTTCCAGCCAGATAGCTACGTCAAGCGCGCGTAGCGGCTACTGATAAGCAATGTCTTAGACGACGGCCTGGGACTTGTTGGAAAGATCCCAACCCAGTTCACGAGGGGAACCTCACGGCTTCACAGCTGTGGGGTTCCTGCTAAACAGGCGAAAGTTCTCCTATGCTTATTGCAAGCCTGTGCGACCAATCCAGCGTCGCGCTACCGAATAGTCGGCGCGATGTCTGGATCAATCTACACAGGCAAGTGATCAGGAAGATTAGAGGGACGGGAAATACCGAGTTTCTGCATTTTGGACTGGAGAGTGGTTCGCTTGAGCCCCAATCTTACGGCAGCGCCTGCAGGTCCCCCAAGAACCCAGTTGGTTTCACGGAGAGTCCGCAAGATCTGCTCGCGCTCGGCATCTACCAGTGTTGTTGCCGTGGAGCCTGTCCGGTGGTTCGCGGTTTCGAGTTCGCTGATGGGCACCTGTAAATCCGTTCCCTGCGTGAGAATGACGGATCGTTCCACCAAATTTTCCAGTTCGCGGATGTTACCCGGCCACACATAGCGGGAGAGCGCCTCAAGCGTCTTGCCAGGAACGGTTTGGATATTCTTTTTCATCCGAACGGCATAATGCTGCGTGAAATAGCGTACGAGGATCGGAATGTCCTCTCGTCGTTCGCGCAAAGGAGGCAAGGTGACCGGGAAGACATTGAGACGATAGTATAAGTCACTCCGAAACTGCTTAGCCTCCACCAAACTCTTGAGGTCGCGGTTTGTGGCGGCTACCAGGCGCACATCCACGCGAATGGTCTTTGTACTGCCCAACCGCTCGAATTCTTGCTCTTGCAAGACACGAAGCAACTTGGACTGTAACTCCAGCGGGATTTCCCCCACTTCGTCGAGAAAGATGGTGCCCTTATCGGCCAGCTCGAATCGTCCGGCTTTCTGAGCAATCGCGCCGGTGAAAGCCCCGCGCTCATGCCCAAAGAGTTCGCTTTCCAACAGACCGGTCGGAATAGCGGCACAGTTCAGCTTGACGAACGTACGCTCCTTGCGGCCGCTGAGTCGATGGATAGCCCGGGCGATGAGTTCCTTTCCGGTGCCCGTTTCTCCCTGAATCAATACGGTCGAATCGGTCGGAGCCACGATCTCGACCTGCTTGAGCACCTGCTTCAAGGCGTTGCTGTCACCGATGATATCCTCGAATCCGTGCTCGATGCGAAGTTCTTCTTCGAGGTACAGCTTCTCTTTCGCCAGCTTATCTTTGAGTTCGGCAATCTGTTGAAATGCCAACGCGTTCTCCACCGCGACAGCCACTTGCTTGGCGACCTGCTGAAGAAACTCAAGGTCGGCGTCGCTATAGGCCGCCTTTTGCAAGCTTAAGAATCCCATGGCGCCCAACCGCTGCACCGCCGTCGTCAGCGGAACAAAACAAAACGAGTTCGTGTTGTCCTCTGTCATGAACTGAATAACCTTCGGCCAGCGACGCTCCTCTGCAAGATCCGACACGACAATTGGTCGCTGTGTTTGCCACACCAATCCTGAAGGACAATCATCAATCGAAACTTCATGGCCCCCGACAAGATCAGCCGGCACATTGGCCTGGATGGTTTGCAGACGCATGATTTTTTTAGCGGGATCATAGAGGGACAGGTCCACATAGTTGACCCGTACGACGCGAGGAAGACGCTGTGCGAGCTCTCGAAAGAGATCGTCGAGATCGCGATGCGAAGAGATGGCTTGCGCCACTTCCAACAAAGCTTGATATCGCTCAGTCAAAGCCTCGCAGGAGGGTATGGATGACTGACCCATCCGCCAAGTATGACCCATCGACTCACGACAGCTCAAGAGCTCGTCTGGGCTAACCTGCGAGGGCACGAACACGCGCCATCAAAGCGTCTGGTGCGTCCCGTCGCAAAACGGCGGGGTTTTGGTCTGTTTGCACCGGCACAACGCGACTTCTTTTTTTTCATCCACGGTAAACTCAAGCGGTTCAAATCCGGTTCCCTGATGAGACCCATCACAGAACGGTTGATCCCGCGAGCGCCCGCAAGCGCACCAGTAGTGGGTTCCCGGCTCCAACGTAATCACGGCCGGCTCTTTGGCTGCAATGCGTGGTTGTCCCATGAGTGTTCCTCCCTCTGGATGATTGAGATGAAATCGCGCGGCTGAGTATATCCTCTCCCTATAGAATTTCGCACGTCCTCTTGCTAGAGCTTAACTGCTCGTTATATAAGTTTGACCTCATGTCGCAAGCTGGGGTTCGGCGAGTTCCATCATTGAAGGAGTATGATATGAAGAATAGTTTTTTCGTAGCAGGTGTGATCGGAATCGTTTTGGCCCTTAGTCATGTCACGGCATCTTCGGCTGATGCAAAGACCGTTGATGCAGGCGATTCCAGTTCGAGTTGGAACGGAACCGGTGAGTTCTTGGAACTTGGAAATGGAGACCAGGTCGTCAATGGAGTTGTCAAAGGGATGTTGATCTCCCGTCATAAGGATGGAGGCAAGATGATTGTCCATTCATCCAAGCTGACTTGTCCAGTGCGTGTGAATCTCAACAGAAACAAAGATTCTCAGGCGATAGAAGGCCTTTGCACGATCGTGGCGCATGAAGGCAAGGACATCGGATATGCCCACTGGAAGTGCGCTGGAAATCTGAAAGAGTGTACGGGTGATTTCACGTTTACGGGAGGGTCCGGAGGATGGACCGGAATGTCAGGAACCACTCCTTTTCAGACCAGTATCATTTTTGAGCAGCAAGAAGGGAAAACCGGTCAAGCGATTGGGTATGCAGTCTGGCCGAATCTGACCTATACGTTGCCCTAGGGTAATCACCACTTATTTCTCTCACTGTTTTCAGGCAGTCCGACGGGAGGAGCTTCCATCAAACCATGGGGCTCCTCCGGGAAGACTCCGATCCTACACCTGCACCTGTTTGATCGATAACTCTACCGGGTTGCTCTACCGACGGAGATCCTCAACCAAACTTCCTCACCGTGGCGATATCATTCACCTCCTTTATGATATTTTTGTTCCCCGGCCTTGTGGTTCTGATTGTTATTGCAGCTTGTGCTCTTCTGCAGATTGCCTATGTACATACTGATCCGATGTAGGTAGTCTTCCTCTCGACCCATCTGACGTTCGAGGAGTCGCTCACGGTCGTGCTGGTAGGAACCTTCGTCTTTACGTTCGCTGAAGTGGAAAAAGCGATCGTTCGCTGCTTCAGCAGAAACGTCGTTCATTACGCATCCGTCGGTCAGGCCGATCGATCGATTTTGCCCTTGTAAGAAGGGAACCTAAAACATGGAGACAATCATCGCAGCAACCGACTTCTCCGATGAAGCTCGGCACGCTGCGGAGCGCGCCGCCATCATTACCGAGGAACAACGTGCGCATCTCAGTCTGTTACATGTGATGAGCAGTTCGGCCTTGGACGATGTGCGAAAATTCTTTCGGACACCGACCGACGTAGCAGCCAAGCTGATCGACGATGCCGGACGCATGCTGCGCGAAGTAGCCGCAGCCATCAGCCTGAAAACAGGAGTGATGGGGAGTACCGACGTCAAGACCGGCCAAACGCAGGCCGAAATCCTCTCGGCGACCGAGTCCGCGGATCTGCTTGTCTTGGGCGCTCATGGAGAGAATTCCCTGCACGATCTGATTCTCGGCACGACGGCGGAACACCTACTCAGCAAGTGTAAACGACCGGTGCTTGTCGCGAAGTGCCCCCCGAAGGCGCGCTATCAACGCGTGCTCGTGCCGGTCGACTTCTCCCCATACTCCGCTTCCGCCTTGACGATGGCGCGCCGAATCGCTCCCAACGCCCGCATGACGATCCTTCACGTGTTCAACGTTCCATTTGAAGGAAGACTCCGTATTGTCGGTGCGTCGGAGGAGGACATCCGTCAATATCGCGAAGAGGACCAGCGAGCCGCAGAGAAGAAGATCTGGGAGCTGATCCGTGAATCCCATGCCGATTCGGAGCTGGTTTCGTATACCGTTGAAGGCGGCGATCCCTCTCCTGTGATTTTGGCCAAAGCAGAGAAGCTCTTGTCCGACCTCATCGTGATCGGCAAACACGGTCAATCTTGGATCGAAGACCTGTTCCTAGGAAGCACCACACATCATGTCCTCGCCCGCTCGGAATGTGACGTGCTTGTTGTCCAAGAACGGGTCTAGCGCCGTCGTTTTCCCGCCATGACGTTGCCGATCATCATTCTGCTTCCCTTGCTCGCCGGAACTGCCGCCACGTTACTCCTGCAGCGTCGCGGTTTCTCCGCCGCCGCATGGGCTGCCGCCCTGCCGACCGCTGCAAGCCTTGCGCTGCTCACTTACCAAACGCCGACCATCTTGGCTGGCGAACGATTTCTCCAGAGTTGGCAGTGGCTGCCTGACCATGGGCTCAATTTTTCGTTCCGGCTCGACGGACTAGGCCTCATGTTTGGGCTGCTGATTCTTGGTATTGGGTTGCTCGTCATTCTCTACGCTCGCTATTACTTGTCCGCGCAAGAACCCATCGGCAGATTTTATGCCCTGCTCATGCTGTTCATGAGTGCGATGCTGGGCATCGTGTTTTCCGAGAACGCCCTCCTGCTCCTGATGTTCTGGGAGCTGACGAGCCTCTCGTCCTTCCTGTTGATCGGCTTCTGGACTCACAGCCCTCTGGCTCGACAGGGCGCGCGCATGGCCTTTGCCGTCACCGGCGGCGGCGGACTCGCCCTGCTTGCCGGGATGTTGATCATCGGCAACATCGCGGGTAGTTTCGAACTGTCCGCCTGGTTTACGGCGCGGGAGACGATCCGCAATCATCCTCAATTCAATGTCGCGCTCGGATTGATCCTGCTGGGCGCATTTACGAAATCGGCGCAGTTTCCGTTTCACTTCTGGCTGCCCGCAGCAATGGCCGCGCCGACTCCGGTGTCGGCCTATCTGCATTCCGCCACGATGGTGAAGGCGGGGGTGTTCCTGCTCGCAAGACTCTACCCCTTACTGGGTGGGAATCCCATGTTCGAGTATGTGACGACCACCGTCGGTCTGACCACGATGGTGTTTGGCGCCTATGTGGCGATGTTCAGACACGATCTGAAAGGATTACTCGCCTATTCGACCATCAGCCATCTGGGTCTCATTATGTTCCTGCTGGGTCTCGACACGCCGATGTCTTCGCTGGCCGCCGTGTTTCATATCGGCAACCATGCGACCTTCAAAGCGTCGCTGTTCATGGCGGCCGGCATCATCGATCATGAGTGCGGAACCCGCGACATGCGGCGGCTTGGCGGCCTCTGGCGTCAGATGCCGCAGACGGCACTGTTGGCCATCGTCGCGGCGTCGGCGATGGCCGGTGTGCCCTTATTTAATGGGTTTCTCTCCAAGGAAATGTTCTTCGCCGAGGCGCTCGATCTCCATGACCTGCTGTTGTTGGAGGACATCGCGCCGGTCGCCGTCATGCTGGGTTCGATGTTCAGCGTCGCCTATTCTGTGCGGTTCATCCACGATGTGTTCTTCGACGAGCCGCATAACCTTCCTCATCAGCCGCACAAACCGCCCCGTTATATGAAGGTGCCAGCCGAAGTCTTGGCGGTCGTTTGTATCGCGGTCGGCGTACTGCCCGGCTACACCGTCGCTCCACTGGTGGACGTAGCGGCGAGGGCGGTGGTGGGGGACGCCCTGCCGGCCTATCGCATCGCGCTGTGGCACGGGTTCTCACTGCCTCTGGCCATGAGTGCGGTCGCTCTCGTCGGCGGCGCGGTTATCTACTGGCTGCTGCGTCATCGCTACGACCTGCACCTGCACGTGCCGGCGCACTACACGGGACGACTGCTCTTTCAGCACGCGTACGACGGCTCAATCGTCCTGGCGGCCCGACTTACGAACCAACTGCACAACGGCTCGCTCCAGCGTTCCCTCGCGCTTGTCATTGCGACGTTTCTCGGGCTCGGGGCATGGCCGTTCGTGGAGCATGGGCTTGACATTGGGAAAGTGACGTCTTCAACACTGACGCCGCCAGGCATCGTCGTGGGGGGCGCGGCGATGGCCGGCGCGCTCGGCGCCGTATGGTTCCATCACACGCGGGTCGTTGCCATCGTACTGGCTGGTGTCGTCGGGCTTGCCGCATCGATCGCCTTTGCCTATTTCTCGGCTCCTGATCTCGCGCTGACCCAGTTGGCCATCGAAGTCGTGAGCACCCTATTGTTGCTCATAGCGTTGGCGCTCCTGCCGCATTCAACACCGCGGGAATCGACGCGCCGGCGCAAGATGCGCGATACAGCCTTGGCAGCCGCCGCTGGCGCAGGGGTGGCGGTGTTGTCATGGGCCGTCTTGACGAGGGATCAGGAATCCATCGCGTGGTTCTTTCTTGAGAATAGTCTGCCGCGCGGTGGAGGTCACAATGTCGTCAATGTGCTTCTCGTTGACTTCCGCGGCTTCGATACGTTCGGAGAGATTATCGTCCTTGGCATAGCGGCCATGTGCACGTGGATGTTGATGGATGGGCTGCGGGGTGAGAGGCAGGCCGAGCGGCCAAGCCCCGCTGCCGACCGGATGATTTTTGCCGTGGCGGCGAGGATATTACTGCCTTTTGCGCTGCTCGTGGCGCTCCACATGTTCCTGCGAGGACACGATCTCCCCGGAGGCGGCTTTGTCGCGGGACTCATCGCCGCGCTCGCGCTGATCATGCAGTACATGGGCGAGGGTCTGAGGCGCATGCTCGCTCATATCCGGATCGACTTCTGGCTTTGGATCGGAGGCGGCGTGGTAATTGCCGGGGTGACCGGTCTCGCGAGCGTGGTGGCCGGCTTCCCTTTTCTCACCAGTGGCACGCGCCATCCTGTTGTGCCGCTCCTCGGCGAGATCCCCCTTGTCAGCGCAATGGGATTCGACCTCGGCGTCTTCATGACGGTACTCGGCACCACGCTTCTGATTCTGACCTCCATCGGACAAGTCCACCGCAAGACGTCAAAGACAGAGGAGAATCAACAATGGAACTCATAATGGCAGTTGGAATCGGGATCGTGACGGCCTGCGCCGTCTATCTCCTTCTTCGTGGGCGGACGTTCTCAATGGTGCTGGGACTGTCGATGTTGTCCACGGCCGGCAATCTCTTTATTTTCTCCATGGGACGCCTTCGCCCAGGGGCTTCGCCCATCGTGGCGGCCGGCGCGGAGAGCTATGCTGATCCGGTGCCTCAGGCTCTGGTATTGACGGCCATCGTGATTGGGTTCGGCATGACCGGTTTTATCATGGCGCTCGCGGTACGCATGCATCATCAGACCGGGAGCGATCATGTGGACGGTCTCGATCCGGTACTGGAACGCAGGCCGGAGCACGGCCCATGACCCATTTGCTGGCAGTCCCAATCATTGTGCCCGCGCTGGCGGCGGCGCTTCTGCTGATCTTGCACCGCGCGCCGATCGTGATGAAACGTGCGATCGGCATAGGAGCGACGGTGACCTTTGGCATCGCGGTGCTCGCGATTTTCGCGGAGGCGCGGTCCGGGGCACCACTCGTCTACCGGCTGGGCAATTGGCCGTCGCCGTTCGGCATCGTGCTGGTCGCGGATCGTCTCTCCGCCTTCATGCTGCTATTGACGGCGTCGCTCGCGCTCGCTGTACTGCTCTATGCCGTGCAGGGATGGGATGCCCGAGGAAAATTGTTCCACCCGCTCTTTCTCTTTCAGGTGATGGGCCTGAACGGCGCATTTCTCACAGGAGACCTATTCAATTTGTTCGTCTTCTTCGAAATCCTCCTGATCGCGTCGTACGGGCTCGCGATGGAAGGTTTGGAAGTCGAGCGGCTGCGTGCCACCCTTCACTATGCCGCGATCAACATCGCAGCCTCCAGCATATTCCTCATCGCCGTCAGCTTGCTGTACGGCGTCACGGGAACGCTCAACATGGCACATCTGGCCGAACGTGTCGCGGAGGTGCGGGCCGAAGACGTGGGGCTCGTGCGAGCCGGCGGCTTGTTGCTGCTCGGCGTGTT
This sequence comes from Nitrospira sp., assembly GCA_025934915.1. GTDB lineage: Bacteria > Nitrospirota > Nitrospiria > Nitrospirales > Nitrospiraceae > Nitrospira_D. The sequence continues at coordinate 21,963 of JAICWG010000016.1, read as the reverse complement.
TGCCGTCAAAGCCGCGGTTTTTCCGCTCTATTTCTGGTTGCCTGCCGCTTATTCCCATGCGCTTGCGCCGGTTGCCGCCCTCTTCGCCATCATGACGAAGGTCGGCGTGTATGCAATCATCCGTGTCACGACGCTGATCTTTACCGGTGGAGAAGACGCCGTGATGGAATTGACTGCTCCCTGGCTGCTGCCGGTCGCCTTGACCACGTTAACGTTGGGCACCTTGGGTGCGCTCGGTGCCCAGCGCCTTGCCACCATGACGGCGTATCTCACCATTGCGTCGGTCGGCATGATCCTCACCGGTGTGGCGACTGGTGGAAGCAAGGGCCTCGCCGCCGCGCTCTATTACCTGGCGCATTCCACGCTTGTCATTGCGGTCCTTTTCCTCGTCGGCGATCTGCTGAGGCGCGGCCGCGGAGCGACGGGAGACCAGCTCCATCCGGGGCCGCCGTTGCGGCATGCGGCGCCGTTGGGCCTGGCCTTTTTATTCGCCGGCTCGACTGTGGCCGGGATACCGCCGTCATCAGGATTCCTAGGGAAGCTCATAATTTTACAGAGTACCATGAATGGGCTGAGCGTCGTCCTGATATGGACCGTGATTCTGGTGACGAGCGTGCTGACCTTGGCTGCCTGCTCGCGCGCGGGCAGCATCGTGCTGTGGAATTATGTTGAACCGGATCAGCCCACCCATGACCGACCTCCTCGCGCCGGTGAGTGGATCGCGCTCGCCGGTCTGGCCGGCTGCAGCATGGGTCTTGTCATCTTCGCGGCGCCGGTTACGCAGTATGCAGACGAAGTAGGGACGCAACTCACTTCTCGTGAATCCTATATCGAGGCCGTTCTGGGATCTGGGTCCGGTGATTTCGTCCGTCCGTATGCGAAGGGAAAGGTGACGCCATGACGAAACTGTGCCCGTTTCCGATGCTCTCGATGGCACTTGCAAGCGCCTGGCGCCTGCTGGAAGGGTTTTCGCCGCTGCATCTTGCGTCAGCATGCCTGTTCGCGATCATCATTCCGTTCGTCATCGCGCCCCTTCTTGGCGGACTGCCCGGCATCCGGTCGGTACCCGGGGCGATACGGTTGGCAGGACATGTCGTATGGGATATTGTCATCGCCAATATCACCGTCGCTCGTCTCGTGCTGGGGCCCGTGTCGCGGCTGAGACCTGCATTCGTGAAAGTTCCGGTGACCGTGACCCACCCGTCCGTGATCTCGCTGTTTATGAGTATGATTTCGATTACGCCCGGCTCCATCCCCTTGGAGCTCTCGCCGGATGCACGCACCATGCTGGTGCATGTACTTGACCTGGAAGACGAAGAGGCCTTCATCGCCAAGATCAAAGAGCGATATGAGCGCCCCTTGATGGAGATCCTGGAATGCTGACCGCGGCTCTCTACATCGCGTTCATCTCCATCGCCACGGCGCTCGCGATCTGCATGGTACGTCTCGTGCAAGGTCCCCATGCGCCCGACCGTGTGCTGGCATTTGATATGTTGTACATCAATACGATCGCGCTCATGGTCGTCATGGACATCTATTACTCCACTTCGGTCTTCTTCGAAGCGGCGCTGGTGATCGCGCTGACCGGCTTCGTCTCCACGGCCGCTTTCGCGCGATATCTCGCCCGCGGCAAAGTCACGGATTAGCCATGCTACTCGAACTCCTGATTTCCGCCATGCTTCTGGTCGGCAGTTTTTTTCTCCTGGTCGGCTCAATCGGCCTCGGCAGGCTTCCGGATTGCTTTATGCGGTTGCACGGCCCAACCAAGTCGACGACCTTGGGCGTGGGCGGCATGCTGCTGGCGGCGGTGCTGTCCTCCATCCCTGACGGCCTGAGCCTCCGTGAGACACTCATCGCGCTGTTCTTGTTCATCACCGCGCCGGTGAGCGCCTTTTTGGTGGGACAGGCCGCCCTGCGACGGCGTCTTCCATCGCGCGCGCCGCTGCCGGAAGATTTCCAAGATTTACGCCACTAGCCCCCACTTCTCTTCGAGGGTACGGCGGCAGGTATCCCCTCCCGGCAATTGACCTGAGCGAAAATTGATGTGTAAGCCGACGGTATTATTCACGTCCTTTATGATATTTTTGTTCCCCGGTCTTGCGGCCTTGCTACCAATCGGCCATGGCAAGGCCAATATAGAACTCCCTTAACATAGGTGTGACGTGCAGCCAGATCCCGTATTTTTTAGAGACCTCGCCACAGTATTCCTTGCCGCCGTCGCGGGCGGCGTACTTGCCCGGCTTACCCGGCAGCCGTTGATTCTCGGCTATGTCCTGGGTGGTATCGCGATAGGTCCGTTTACTCCGGGACCTATTATCGCGGAATCTCACACATTCGATCTCCTGGCAGAGATCGGCGTCATTCTCTTGATGTTTTCGATCGGACTTGAGTTTTCCGTGAAGGACCTGATGCGCGTCAAATGGGTCGCTCTCGCCGGCGGACCGCTGGGGATTCTCATGGCCATCGGATTGGCAGTCCTAACGGGGAGCCTGATCGGGTGGTCTATGACCCAAAGCATCGTGATCGGCTCGGTCATTTCCATAGCGAGTACCATGGTACTCGCCCGTATGCTCGTCGATCGGGGGGAGCTTCGTTCAAAACACGGACGGGTGATGATCGGTATCGCCCTGGTCGAAGACGTGGCAGTCGTCGTCATGACAGTGCTCATGCCGGCCCTCGGAGAGTTCGATTCGGGACGATTACTCGTGATCGGCAAAGCCTTGGCCAAGGCGCTGCTGATTCTGGCGCCGGTGGGGTACTTGGGCGCCAAAGTCATCCCGGCGATCCTGACGCACGTCGCCAGAACGCAAAACCATGAACTGTTCTTACTCGTGACGCTGGCCATCAGTCTTGGAACCGCCGCCGTCACGCAGATGGTCGGACTCTCCCTCGCTCTGGGAGCCTTCTTGGCCGGCCTTATTATCAGCGCATCCGAGTATGGGCATGAGGCCTTGGCCCGGCTGCTCTCGCTGCGCGATGCCTTCGTCGCGCTCTTTTTCGTGACCATCGGCATTTTGATCGACCCACGCGTGATCATCGAAAACCTTTCTCTCCTTGCCACAATGATCGGTTTGATCGTGGCCGGGATGTTCGTGATTTGGACGACCGTCGTGCGGCTGTTCGGCTACTCTTGGACAACGGCATTTTTGGTGGGAATCGGCCTCACTCAAATCGGCGAATTCTCGTTTGTCCTTGTGCAGGTCGCAAAATCGGCAGGCTATGTCGGCAGGGAAGTATACAATGCGACGCTCGCTGCCTCCGTCATCACCATTCTCATGAATGCGGCTCTTGTGAGGTATGTACCAGGCTGGTTCGTCCAACGGCGTCTCGTCCATGATCAGCACGACATGGCGCACGGGTTTCCGGAAGGCGAATCGCTCCGGCAGCACGTCGTCCTGTGCGGATTCGGCCGGGTCGGCAGCTCCCTCGGGAAAGCGTTGGAGACCTTCAATCTTCCCTATGTGGTCATCGATCGAGATCCGGACATCATTCGTCGGCTACAAAGCCGGGGCACTGCCTGTCTCTATGGCGATGCCTCACATCGTGAATTACTCACGAAGGCCGGAGCAGCGGATGCGTCTCTCATCATCGTCGCGCTGCCTGAAATCAAGCCCGCTGCACTGACGGTGGGTCGGATCAGAGATCTCAACTCCAAAGTTCCGATCCTAGCCCGAGCACATGGAGTAGCGGAAGGGGAACGACTCGGTGTGGTTGGAGCGACCGAGGTTATTCAGCCTGAAGTCGAGGCGTCGGCGACATTGATCCGGCATGCCTTGACTTGGTACGGAGTACCGAAGGACCGCATTCTGGACTATGTGGAACAATACCGGCAATCTATGGAAACGAAGCGGCAATCGAATTAATCAAGCAGACATCCTGATCCATCACACCTCCATATCGTTACGGACATCAAGGGCGCGAATGATGCGCGCTGGATTACCCACAACGACCTTGGCCGCCGGGACGTCGCGCACCACAACGCTGCCTGCGCCGATGACGCTGCGGTCGCCGATGGTCACGCCTGGAAGAATGATCGCGCCTCCCCCTATCCACACATCGTTTCCGATGCGGATCGGGCGAGCATATTCCAGACCGGATCGCCGTACATCCGCTTCAAGCGGGTGCGCCGCAGTATAGATCTGCACGGCCGGTCCCATTTGGAGATTATCGCCGATCTCGATTGACGCGCAGTCGAGAAAGACGCAATTGAAATTGATGAAGGCATTCCGGCCAAGCCGGATGTTATAGCCATAATCACATGAAAAGATCGGCCTGATGATCGCGCCGTCCCCGACCGAACCACAGAGCTGGCGCAGCAGGGTCATGCGGGCTTCCGTCGTCTCGCTCGGAGTGACATTGTACTGAGCCGTCAGGCGTTGCGCCCGTTCCGCGTCTGCGACGAGCTCTGGGTCAGTCGAGCGATAGAGCTCACCGGCCAGCATCTTCGCCTTTTCAGATTTTGTCCTCATAGAGTCCTCGCTTGTCGAATCGATCGTGCTCACCGCTGTACAGCACTCCGCACGCGCCGCTTCCCTCGGACGTTCAGCTTTCCGGCTGTCCTGTCGGCGACGACTTCCTCAGGCACACCGGCTTTGCTGACGCTCTGTGAAACGGTGGCCTCAACGGTAGCCAGGGGTTAGGTCGAGCACGGAAGGTTCGGGTTGAGTACGTTGAGTACCATGAGGCGCGGCCTCCGATACCATGTGATGGACATTTCAAGACTCCTCATGTTCTGGGCGGTCGGCTGGCGCTGGTTCTCGACCGCACCCCGACCTTGATCGGTTTCATGCGTCTGCGCTTCAGGATTCGGCGTACGGCCCGCTCCGTCCCAACGAGGGCGCTGCCGATCGCGGCATCCGGGAATTCGTCCTGCGCTTCGTACACCACGCTCGGAAGACCACTCAGGACCACTTTGATTCGACAAACATGATCGATGCCGCCGCGCGGACCATTCACGTCCTTCACACGGACGCTGACCCGCTCGATAGAGCTTGCAAACTTTCCGAGCTTCATACCCAGCTTTTGCCGAATAGACGCTCGTTGCTCCTTGCTGAGATCAGCTCCCAACGTGCGGATATGCGCCGGAACCAGCGGTACATCCGTACGGCCGGACTTCCGCTTGAGCGTTTTGGGAACCCAGCCTGGAAAGGGCGAACCTGTAAAGTTGCGGCCTTGCCGCATGAGGAAACTTTTCATGGGACGTACGCGCGAATTTCGTGTGCCTTCCATATCCACCTCCCTCATCTGTATCCGCTTCTGACGGTGGGACCCAGCCTATAACCCGCCGAACAAGCCGACCGTTCGATCCGGCGTTCGGCATTGTCTGCCGTCCCACTACATCGAATGCACGGCCGGTCGTCACACCCCTTGTATGTTGAGGAGCAACAGCTCGCCTTTCATGTTCGGATGAATCGAGCACTTGAATTCGTACCGACCCGGACGCTTCACCGTAAAGCGGATCACCGCGTTGGCTTTGGAATCCACAAACACTCCTCCCACTCCTCGCCCATACGCCGTCACTCCACCGGCCTCGACTTCCGTCAGAATACCTTGAAAGAGCGGCGAATGAAGCTCCCCGCAGCAAGCTGCGGGGTATCACAGAACTCAATTCCGAAGACTTCTCGGAAGGAGAGGCCAACCCCGTAGCGAGCTACGGGGAATGTCAAGTTCAAAGTTATGCCGCTCGCTATCTTCATTGCGAATTGTGATGACGGCGGGGACATTCAACACCAACGGAGCCTGAGTCGCAATGAAGGTGAAGTCATGAATCCGCACATCGATCCGTTGCTCGGTCTGAGCATCGGTCTGGGCCGCAAGGCCGATTGCCAAGCAACCACCGAGCACGAGTGCTCGCATCCAACTCCGCATGTCGACTCTCTTTTGGCTACTCATCGTTCCTCCTTCAGAGATCACTGCACGGGCGCGTCACCAAGCGCCTGCACAAGATTGTTTGTTGGTCAGGTCGTTACTAATGCATGGTCTGCATCTCGTAAGGCCTACCTAGATGTGAATCGCTCGACCCTGCAGCGCGAGCGCTGCTTCCCGGAACGCTTCGGCCAAGGTCGGATGCGCGTGGCAGGTCCTGGCGATATCCTCGCTGCTCGCGCCGAAGGCCATCGCGGTGGCCGCTTCGGCGATCAGATCACCGGCCCGAGGCCCGAGGATGTGGACTCCAAGCAAGCGATCGGTCTTCTTGTCGGCGAGCACCTTGATGCGCCCCTCGGTCTGGCCCAAGGCTCGCGCACGGCCGTTCGCGGAAAACGGAAAGACGCCCTTTTGGTAGTCGATCTCCGCCTCTCGGAGCTCCTCCTCCGTCTTTCCAACCGACGCGATCTCGGGGTGCGTATAGACCACGCTGGGGATCGTCTCATACTGCACATGACCATAGCCGCCTGCGAGCGCCTCCACACAGGCGATTCCCTCTTCCGATGCCTTGTGGGCGAGCATCGGGCCTCGGATGACATCGCCGATGGCGTAGATACCGGTGGCGCTCGTGGCGAAGTGCTCGTCCACGGGGATGCGGCCGTGCTCGTCAGGCGTGATGCCGACGGTTTCCAATCCAAGATGTTCCGTCATCGGGATGCGCCCCACGGCCACCAACAGGCGGTTACAGCTGATGGGCTCGGCTCCTTCGCATTCCACGATACAGTGATCTCCCTCAACCCGCGCCCCCGTCACACGGCTGCCGAGGCGAAAGTCGAGGCCTTGCCGTTCGAACATCCGTTTCGCCTCGGTGGCAATCTCCACGTCCATCCCCGAAAGAATGCGGTCCAGATACTCAACGACCGTGACCTTGGCGCCGAGCCGACGCCACACGGACCCGAGCTCGAGGCCGATGTATCCCGCGCCAATGATCACGAGATGGTCCGGCACGTCGGGATAGCTGAGCGCCTCGGTGCTCGTGGCGATGCGCTCGCCATCGAGCCTGACTCCAGGCAGGTTTGCCGCTGTGCTACCTGTCGCGATCAGAATCCAGCGGGCCTTTAGAGCCACGGTTTCCTTGCCGGTCTCGACGACGACTGCTCCAGGGCCCGAGATCCGCCCGTGCCCCAGATACCGAACGATCTTGTGCTTCCGGAAGAGGCCGTCGACGCCTTTCGTGAGACGATCCACAATTTCATTCTTCCGGCCCAGCATCGTCGCAAGGTCGAGTGTCACGGCCACAAGTCGAATGCCGTGTGTTTCGAAGCTACTGGTCTCACCCGCCGAACCCCGGCTCGTCGGGACGCGCCCTCCCGCGAGCTTGGCAGCGGCGAAGAGCTCGCTCGACTCGAGAAGTGCCTTGCTCGGAATACATCCCACACGGAGACAGGTCCCGCCGAGCGTTGGTTCTCGCTCCACACAGGCTACATTCATTCCAAGTTGCGCAGCCCGGATGGCGGCGATGTAGCCTCCAGGACCGGCGCCGATGATGATCAAATCATGCTCGCGCTCAGCAGCCATCTTTTCGCGTTCCCTTCACCTTAACCTTCCTCTAAATCTCTAAGAGGATGCGGGCTGGCTCTTCGATACAGGCCTTGATGTGCTTGAGAAACGTCACCGCTTCGCGGCCGTCCACAATCCGGTGATCATACGTAAGGGCGACGTACATCATGGGCCTGAGCACGACCTGCTCGTCCCGAGCCACGGGTCGGTCCTGAATCACATGAAGCCCGAGGATGCCGCTCTGAGGCGGATTGACGATCGGGGTCGATAGCAGCGAGCCGTACACTCCGCCGTTCGAAATCGTGAAGGTGCCTCCCTGCAACTCCTCCAGAGTGAGCCGGTTGGCCTGCGCGCGCCGAGCGAAATCGGCGATAGCGGTCTCGATTTCAGCAAAACTCAAGCGCTCGGCGTTCCTCAACACGGGCACAACCAGGCCGCGCCCGCTTCCGATCGCGATCGCGATATCGTAATAGTGACGATACAAGATCTCCGCGCCGCGGATCTCGGCGTTCAGCTCAGGAATCAGCTTGAGCGCCTCGATCACGGCTTTTACGAAGAAGGACATGAGGCCAAGCTTCACCGCGTAACGCTGCTGGAAGCTTTCTTGAAGATCTTGCCTCAAGGCCGTCACTGCCGTCATGTCGATCTCGTTGAACGTCGTGAGCAAGGCGGCAGTCTGTTGAGCCTCTACAAGCCGCTCGGCGACTCGACGGCGGAGCAGACTCATGGGTACCGCTTCTTCGTCGCGGCTGCCCATCGGCTGGCGCGGCGAGAACCTAGGCGGCGCAGCCTCTTCTTCGGAAACCGTCTCGACCGCGGAGGCTGGTTCCGTTTGCGACGGATGCTCTTCCAGGCGGCGGAGGACGTCTTCCTTGAGCATTCTGCCGCCGGGCCCGGTCGGCGTCGGCTCCTCGACGCCAAGCCGGTGCTCGTTCAAGAGCCGGCGCGCGGCCGGCATCACTCGTGTCGTATCGGGCTTCGAGACCGGCAGAGGCTTGGAAGTCGGTGCGCTCGCAGCTGTCTTGCCGGATGCTGCGGGAGCTGCCGTATCTTTCGGAACCGCTGTCTCATCTATATATGCGATTACTTCGCCGACGTGGGCCATCTCGCCTTTCTTCTTGAGCACCTTGACCAGGACGCCCGACACGGGCGCGGGCAAGTCGAGTGAGGTCTTCTCCGTCTCGAGCGCGACGATCGGCTCATCTTGGCGGATGGTCTCACCCGGCGATTTCAGCCACTCGTCGATCTGGACTTCCGTAATCGATTCTCCAATCGTCGGAATTTTCAGCTCAATGGACATCGAACGCCGCCTTGAGCAGATTCTGCTGCTCGATCTTGTGGAGATCATGCCATCCGGTTGCGGGACTGGCCGAAGCCGGCCGACAGACCGCAGAGAAGGGCCGATCGCCCATCAGTCTGTCGCCAAATCGTGCAAACAAATACCGCCATGCCCCCATGTTCGCCGGTTCCTCCTGAACCCAGACCACCGGCGCTTTCGACGGATAGGACGTTAGGCCCTTATGCAATTCCTCATCTTGTAAGGGATAGAGTTGCTCCAATCTCAGAATCGCGACGTCGTTGCGCTTGAGTTCATCCCGCAACCCCACCAGGTCATAATAAACTTTCCCGCTGCAGAGCAAGACGCGCTCGACCCGCTCCGGCTTGACCGTTCTGTCGAAGAGGATTCGCCGAAAACGGCCTCGTTCGAGGTCTTCGAGTGTCGAGATGGCTTGCGGGTGGCGAAGCAGGCTCTTCGGCGTCATCACAATCAGAGGCTTGCGCCAGCGGCGCAGCACCTGGCGCCTGAGTACATGGAAGTATTGGGCCGGTGTCGTCGGGTTTACAATTTGGATATTGTCGTTGACGGCAAGCTCCAGGAAGCGCTCCAGACGCGCACTCGAATGCTCCGGTCCCTGTCCTTCGAACCCATGGGGAAGGAGAAGCACGAGCCCGCTCAGCCGGCGCCACTTCTCTTCGGCGCTGACAAGGAACTGGTCGATGATGACCTGAGCCGCATTGACGAAGTCTCCAAATTGGCCCTCCCAAAGAACCAACCCGTCGGGGCAGTCCAGGCTGTACCCATACTCGAAACCCAGCACACCCGCCTCGGAGAGGGGACTGTTGTAAAGCTCCACCGACGCCTGATCCGGTGCGAGATGCTGAAGCGGCACATACATCCGGCCATCCTCGATATCGTGCAGGATGGCGTGCCGCTGGCTAAAGGTTCCACGAGGCGTGTCCTGGCCCGATAAACGGACCGGGTGCCCTTCCACAGCCAGCGTGGCGAAGGCCAAGGCTTCGCCGGCAGACCAGTCAAGGGGACGCGCGCCGACTGCCATTTCGCGTCGGCGCTGCAGCCACTGGGTGATCTTCGCATGGGGATGAAACCATTCAGGCAATCGGGTGAGCGTTTCCATCATCATGACGAGCCTGCCTCGTTCGATCTCGGTGCCGACCTCTTCGGCATCTCCGTCGAGTCCTCCATAGTACCCAGCCCATATCCCTGTCGACTTCTCTCGCAGCGGAATGTAGGCATGACTCCGGGCCTCGGTGAGATCCCGCTCCAACTCACGCCGGCGTTCCGTCGCAATCCGATCCGCCTCGTCATGATCCACCTCGCCGAGGCGCAAGAGATGTCCAAGATAGTATTCGCGGAGAGGCCGGCGCTTGTCGATGACTCCATACATGAGCGGCTGCGTAAAGCTGGGCTCGTCCCCTTCGTTGTGACCGCGCCGTCGAAAACAGTACATGTCTATCACGACGTCACTGTGAAAGGTCCGCCGGAAATCCATCCCGAGCCGCACGACTCGAGCGACGGCTTCGGGATCCTCGCCGTTGACGTGGAAAATCGGGATCTGAAGCATCTTGGCCACGTCCGTCGCGTAGAGCGATGACCGCGTCTCTTTCGGTGACGCCGTGAAGCCGATCTGGTTGTTGACTACGACATGCAGCGTCCCGCCCGTGCTGTACCCTTCAAGCTGACTCAGATTAAGCGACTCCTGCACGACACCCTCTCCGACGAAGGACGCATCTCCATGGATGAGAATCGCCGTGCGGCGCGCGCGAGTCGGATCACCGGTCCGATCTTGCTTCGCGCGCATGCGTCCAAGCGCGACCGGATTGACGAATTCCAAGTGGCTTGGGTTGAAGCAGAGGGACAGATGCACCCTTCGCCCTGATGCCGTGACCCAGTCCGTGCTATGACCCAAGTGGTACTTGACGTCGCCACGCCCCTCCCGAAGAGGATCGATCACGTTCTCGAATTCATGGAAGATCTCACGCGGTCGCTTCCCGACGATATTCGCCAGGACGTTGAGTCTGCCTCGGTGAGCCATCGCCAACACGATCTCTTCCACACCCTGCTCGCCGGCGGTTTCAATCGCCAGGTCGAGCAGAGGGATCAAGCTTTCCGCCCCCTCGAGTGAAAAACTCTTGGCGCCGGGATACTTCTGCTGGATGAATTCTTCGAAGATGACCGCGTCGGTCAGCCGGGTGAGAATACGGATCTGCTCCTGCCGCTTGAGGCCGGCATGGCTCTCCGGCCTCTCCATCCGCTCTCGAACCCAGGCCCGCCGCTCCGAGTCAGCGATATGCATGAACTGCGAGCCGATCGATCCGCAATAGGCGGCCCGCAGGCGGTCCAGGATCTCGCGCAACGTCAGAAAATCCGCTCCTGCGATTCCATGCGTGGAGAATCGCCCGTCTAAGTCGTTCTCCGTGAACCCATGGAACGCAGGATCCAGCTCGGGATGAACCGGACGCGGCATCTCCAGCGGGTCGATGGCGGCCGCCATGTGCCCCCGGATTAAGTACGCCTGCACGAGATGGGAGACACGATCTTGTTGCCTGATGATGGTGTCTCGCGCGAGCCGACTGATACCTGTTTCGACAACACGACTGCGTTCGGGGTCGAAGAGGGATTTCGGCGATCGAGAGGGGCCGCGCCGTTGAGCTACGAAGTTATCGCCGTCGTTCCCCACATCCTTAAAATAGTCCCGCCACTCCGGAGAGACCGAGGCAGGGTCCCGCAGGAACTCCACATACAGATCCTCCACGAAAGGAAGGTTGGCGAGAAGAGGTAGTGGAATTCGCTGGTTCATGGGCACGTGAAATTCGCGCAGCTCGGCTGTGCTTCTTCTCCATTATACTTATATACTTACATCAGTCCGCCATGGAAGCCCTTCTGTGCGCGACTGGTTCTTCCTTTGCACAAAGACTCAACAGTTCATCCTGATGATACCTCCCAAATTTCCCTGCCGCACCGTCGGCATTATCCCGATTGACACATAGATGGTGCGCTGAATGGACATCGGAAGGGCCGCAAGCTCTCAACGGGCAGAGCGATCAGTATCGCGAATGCCACTGCAAAAATCAGTTTCCTCATCGCGTGGTTATACGCCTTACATTCATACGGCGAGGATGTTGCGATCCCCTCTCTATCTAACTAACGGCTCAAAGTCAGTACTCAACGATTACTTCGTCACACTGATTTCCACGCGGCGATTCTTCGCTCGTCCTGCGTCCGTTGTGTTCGGCATCACAGGCTTGGTATCAGCAGCCCCCATGGCATGTGCGCCGGGGAGGCCACCGCTTGCCAACGCTTCGACTGCGTTCATGGCACGCGCTTCGGACAATTCTTTGTTCGAAGGAAACCTCGTCCTGAGTGCGCCCAGGATCGGCCGATTGTCCGTATGGCCTTCGACATGGACCTTATACTCCGGGAACTCCTTGAGGATGGCGCCGACCTGTTTGAGCGCATCTGCTCCGCCTGGCTTGAGCTGGTCTTCACCGGACCCAAACAAATAGTCCGTCGCCAAATTGATGAGCAACCGCTCGCTGTTGAGATCGACGGTGATGTTCTTTTCGTCGATTTGCGGCCTGAGAGCCCGAATCAACCCGCGCTGCGCCTGTTGCAATTTCGCCATCTCTGCGGAGAGGTCCCCGCGAAGACCGGAGAGTTCCTTGTCCCGATCGGCTAGTTGACCCTCAAGATCCGTGTTGCGTTGCTTCGCCGCTCCCAATTCCGCGACGAGCCGATCCTTTTCTCCTTGCGACTGGGTCAGGTCGCGTTGTGCCGCCGAAAGTTGGCTCGAGAGTTTTGCAGAATCGCCGGCATTGGAACGAAGCGCAGCGATCTCTTTATCCCGGTCGGCGAGCTGCCGTTGTACGTCGCTCGCTTTGATATACGATGAACAGCCTGCGAGCATGGCCAGGCTTGCCAAGAGCGCTGCGGTCTTACCTGCTTGCATGGGGACCTCCTTTTCCTACATCACGTGAGCGTCGGAAACTATTCCGGCCCGTGATGATTCGAATTGTACTGGCGATCTTACCAGCGTCCTCTGAGCGCATCGCGGATCTCCATCGTTAATTTTTCCTTCGTTAGTCGGTCCCGCCGTAGAAGCGGTGGCGGCGATTCCTCCTCAAAGCGATTCGACGGCCTCACTCGTCGCCTTTGCCGACAACGGCCGCCGGCGCCGTCTGATCGAGACTCTCGGGCGACCATCCGCCGCCGAGGGCTTTATAGAGCTGGACCACAGAGACGAGCTGAGCGCCCCGCGTCCGCGCCAGCGCCAGTTCCGCGTTGTACAAATCCCGCTGAGCGGTCAGGAGATCGAGATAACTGGCTCGCCCCCCTTGATACCGCATCTCTGCCAGCGTGAAGGCGGACCGAAGGGAGGTGACCTGGATCTCTTGCGCTTCCCGTTGTTCGCGAGTTTTTTGCACGGCGATCAACGCATCTTCCACTTCCCTGAACGCAGTCATGATGGTTTTCTTATATCGAACGGCGGCTTGTTCGGCTCGTGCTTCGGCGACCTTCACCTGAAACCCTAAGGCCGTTGCATTGAGCAACGGTCCGGACAAGGTACCGATGGCCGCCTGCGTGAACGTCGGTCCGATGATCACTGAGGACAACTGCGTGCTGGAAACGCCGAGCGCTCCCGTGAGGGAAAATGAAGGAAAACGCTGCGCCTGCGCGACTCCGATATTGGCGGTCGCAGCGACCAATTCTTGCTCGGCTTGAAGAATGTCCGGACGACGCGCCAGCAAATCGGACGGCAACCCGGCCGGCACGGACGGCGGCATGACTTGCTCCGTCAGTGCTGCGCCGCGCACAATGTCCGTCGGCTTTCGTCCCAGGAAAAGATTCAACTGGTTTTCCTTTTGAACGACCTGCCGCTCCAGGTCTGCTAATTGCGCCGCCGTATTGGCGCGCTCCGCCTCAAACCGATCGAGATCGAGTTTGGAGATGACTCCGTGCTGCAGCTTGATATTCGAAATCGATACAGTTTCGTGCCAGGATGCGAGCGTCCGTTTGCTGATCTCCACTTGAAGGTCGAGCTGGCGCAGATCGAAATAAGCCTGCGCCACCGCGCTGACGAGTTCGAGGACCACCAGGCGCTGATTCTCTCCGCGTGACAGCAACTGAGCCTGCGCCGCTTCAATGGAACGGCGAATCTTTCCCCAGAGATCGAGTTCCCATTTCAACATCCCTAGTCCCGATTCCGCGGAAAGCCTCTGCGACCCTCCCGCCAGCCCGGGGATCAGAACCGGCGCATTGCCCAGAGTAGGGATCGGAACGGCGTTCGTTTGAGTTCTGAAGTACAAACCGGTGGCTCCATACTCCAGCGAAGGCGCCAGATCGAATCGAGAGATGATCACCTGTGCATGGAATTCTTGCACGGCCGCCACAGCGACGCGCACATCCTGATTCTCTTTCAACGCCGTGCGAATCAATTGCTGCAAGGCCGGATCTTTCAGCAGCTCCCACCACGGCAGATTGGCTATCGACTCCGACGTAGCCGGGGAGAGTTTCCAGGACTCTCCAGTCGCAGTTTCCGGGCGAGCGTAATTCGGCCCCATTTTGCACCCAGCAAGCATCAGCACAGCCAACGCAGTCATAAACAGACGTCGCATCAGTGATCTCCGGTCCTCGGCTCTTTTCCTCGGTTCGCGAGTTTCTCAACGACATAGAAGGTCACGGGGATGAGAAAGATCGCGATGACGGATGCCGCCAGCATCCCGCCGATCACCGTCGTCCCCAAGATATGCCGGGACACCGCCCCTGATCCGGATGAGACGACAAGCGGAGCGACGCCGAGAATAAAGGCGAAGGCCGTCATGAGGATGGGGCGAAAGCGGATCCGCGCGGCCGTGAGGGCCGCCTCGACGAGCGGCCGGCCCTTCTCAAACTCCACCTTGGCGAATTCCACGATCAGAATGGCATTCTTGGCCGCCAGCCCGATCAGCATGATCAGCCCGATTTGCGAGTACACATCGTTTTCCATCCCGACCAACCAGAGCGCTCCGAGCGCCCCGAATACGGCGACCGGTACCCCCAACAGGACGCTGAACGGCAGCGACCAACTCTCATACTGGGCGGCCAGGATGAGGAAGACAAACAGGAGGGAGAGCCCGAAGATCGCCGTCGCCGGCACCCCTTGCGCGGCGACCTTTTCCTGGAACGACATCCCCATGTAGTCAAACCCCATCTCGGCCGGTATCGTTTCGGCGAAGACGCGCTCCAGCGCCGCCATGACCTGACCTGAGCTGTATCCCGGGGCGGCGGCAATCACGAGCTGCGCGGATCGGTATTCGTTGAAGCGCATCGTAAACTCCGGACCATAGGCGGTCTCCATTGCGACCAGGGCCGATAGCGGCACCATGTCCCCGGCACCGTTGCGCACGTAGAATTGCCCGACATTCTCCGCGCGCGTCCGGAACTCGCCTTCCGCCTGCACATAGACCTGCCAAACTCGGCCGAACCGGTTGAAGTAGTTCACCATGACGCCGCCCATGAAGGTTTGTAACGTCTGGTAGACGTCGCTCAGACTCACACCCTGCTTCAACACCTTGTCTCGATCCACCTTGGCGAACACTTGCGGCACGCTGGGGATGAAGGTCGAGTTCACCAACGCGATTTCCGGCTGCTTGCGCGCGGCCTCGATGAATCGTTGCGCGTGCTCGGCGAGAAACCCGATATCTTTGCCGGCGCGATCTTCGAGGAGCAACATGACTCCGCCTGCCGTGCCGATACCGGAAATCGCGGGCGGAGAGAACACAAAGGCTTGCGCCTCCGGCAACTTGCCCAACTCGCGGTTGACGTGCGCACTGATCGCCAGAAGCTGCTCCTCGGGCGCAGTGCGTGTCTCCCACGGCGCAAGCGTGACGAAGAAGAAGGCGTTGTAGGTTGTGCTCACCGTGCTGAGTAAGCTGAACCCCACCACCGTGGTCATGCGCTGCACGCCGGGGGTGTCGCGAAGAATCGCTTCGATTTTCCTGGAGACCTCATCGGTCCGCTGAAGCGACGCCGCGACCGGTAACTGCACATTGATGAAGGCATAGCCTTGATCCTCGAGCGGGAGAAAGCCGGACGGAAGCCGCCAACCGAACGCGCCCGCGGAGACGGCCATGAGCGCGAGAAACACCATGGAGCGACCGGCTTTTCGAATCAACGCGCCGGAGAGGGTCACATAGCCATCGGTCAGCCGTCCGAATCCCCGATTGAACCACCCGAAGAAGCGATCCAACGGTCCTCGTCCCGGCGTCTTCGGCCGAAGCAACAGCGCCGACAGGGCGGGGCTGAGGGTCAGGGCGTTAAACGCCGAGATCACGACCGAGACGGCGATCGTGACGGCGAATTGTTGATACAGCCGGCCCGTGATTCCGGGAATGAACGCCGTCGGGACGAACACGGCCACGAGAATCAGGGCGATGGCCACGACGGGACCCGAGACTTCTTCCATGGCTTTGAGCGTCGCCTCTCTCGGCGCCAGCCCTTCCTTGATATGGCGCTCGACCGCCTCCACGACCACGATGGCATCGTCCACCACCAGACCGATGGCGAGCACCAACCCGAAGAGCGACAGCGTATTGATGGAAAAGCCCAGCGCAGGAAACACCATGAACGTCCCGATCAACGAGACCGGCACAGCCAGCAGCGGGATCATCGTGGCGCGCCATCCTTGGAGAAAAACGAACACGACGAGGATGACGAGTACCAGCGCTTCCACCAAGGTCTCCACGATTTCCTTGATGCCCGCTCGGACGGCTTGGGTCGTATCGAGCGACACGACATAATCGAGATCGTCCGGAAACCGGGCTTTCATTTCTTCCATGAGTTGATTCGCCCGGTCCACCGTCTCGATCGCATTGGAGCCGGGGAGCTGATAGACCAAGATGATCGCCGACGGCTTGCCGTCCATCCAGCCGATCATGCTGTACGTCTGGGCGCCCAGCTCGATCCGCGCGATATCCTTCAACCGGACGATGCCTCCATCCGGATTGGCCCGGATCACGATCTTCCCGAATTCTTCCTCATTCAGCAGCCGGCCTTTGGCACGAACCGTATACGTAAACTCCTGCCCGGGCGGAACCGGTTCGGCGCCGATCTGTCCGGCCGGGTTCACGGTATTTTGGGCCTGGATGGCCGTGAGAATCTCCGTCACCGTGATGCCGAACTTCGCGAGCTGATCGGGCCGAACCCAAAACCGCATCGCATATTGCCCGGCCCCGAAGATCGACACTTGGCCCACGCCCGGGACACGCGTCATCGGATCGTTGATATTGACGTAGGCATAGTTGGCCAACCAGATGTTGTCGTACGTGCCGTTGGGTGAATATAGGGCGAAGATCGCGAGCGGACTCGATACCGATTTTCGCGTCGTGACTCCGAAATTTCTCACCTCCTGGGGCAATTGCGATTCCGCCTGCAAGTACCGCATCTGCGCCAAAATTTGGTCGTCGTTGGGTCTGGTCGCGACATCAAAATCCACACGGAGCGTCATCTGCCCGTTACTCGCGTTCACCGAGTACATGTAGAGCATGTTGTCGACACCGCTCATCTGTTGCTCGATCGGCGTGGCGACCGATTGTTCCAGGGTGACCGCGTCGGCGCCGACGTACGTGGCTTGCAGCATGATTTCGGGCGGCACGATGTTAGGAAACTGCGCAATGGGCAGCTGAATCATGGCGATGACGCCGACCATCACCATGATGATCGAGATGACTATCGCGACGATGGGCCGATGGATGAAGAATCGCGCCATAGACTTACGGATGGGCGCGGGTGGGTTCCGGCGCGGGTGCTTCGAACGGTGTGGGAGTCACGGCCATGCCTGCCTTCACGCTTTGCAGCCCTTCGACGATGACGCGCTCGCCGGGCTCAAGCCCCTGGTCGATCACCCACTGACTGCCGATCCGCTCGCCGACCTTGATTTGTCGGATCTCGACCTTGTTGTCCTGGTTCACGACGGCCGCCTGGTAATTCCCCTGCAACTCCGTCACCGCGCGTTGAGGAACCAGCAGGGCGCCCTTTCTGGTTTTCGTCACCGCCCGTACGCGCGCGAACAGTCCCGGGCGGAGCACGTTGCCCGGATTCGGAAACAAGGCGCCGATGCGGATGGTGCCGGTCTTCACGTCCACCTGCCGGTCTGCCAATAGGTAGTTGCCTTTGTGGGGATAGACTGCGCCATTGCTCAAGATTAACTCCAGCTTGTCGTTGCGTTCCTTTCCTTGGTTTCTATAGTGTTCTTGGACTTTCTCCGCCGCTTCGAGGTATTCCTGTTCGCTGACGGGAAAATACACCCGGATGGGATCGACCGTCGAAACGGAGGCCAACTCTCCGGTGCCGGGTCCGACCAAGTCACCGACCTGCGCCTTGGCAATGCCCACGATGCCGTCGATCGGCGCTTCGATTCTCGTATAGCTCAGATTGAGGTCCGCCCGTTCAACGGCCGCCTTGGCAGACGCTACGGACGCTTGGGCCCCCACCATAGTTTGAATGGAATCATCCAGTTCTTTTTGGCTGATGGCCTTGGCCTTCGCCAGCGGCGCATCGCGCTTGACGTCCAGTTCGGCTTTGACATACTGCGCCCGTGCTTGCCCTAATTGGCCCTTGGCTTCGGCGAGCGCGGCGCGAAAGGGTCTGGGATCGATCTCAAAGAGAAGATCGCCCTTCTTGACAAAGGCGCCTTCGATGAAGGCCCGCTTCATGACATATCCGGCGACCTGCGCCTGAATCGTAGCGTTCACAAGCCCGTCCGCCGTCCCCACCCACTCGGAGTGGATCGGCACATCTTTCTGGACCACTTCCACGACCTCCACCGCTCGCGCGGGAGCGGGAGCCGCCGAAGATCTCTCTTGCTGACAACCGATAAAGGCCATGCAGAGAACGGGCACGAGCAGGGTGAACGCGACCCCTCTCACGATTCGAACACCGCCTCGCCATACAGGGCTCCAACGTAAGAAAGCAGGTACCTCGAACATCATACCCCGAACGCCTCCGACTGTGTTATGGAGACTCCTCATCTCCTCTTACAAGCAGTCCGTTCGTAGGTGGCTATGAGGTTCGGAGAAACTAACCCTAATCTCATCATGAGCGGAGATGGCGTTCAGCGATTTTCCTTCTGCTGAGAGAGGTACCGGTACATCCCCTCCACATTCTCCGGGAACCAATCAGCGTAGTGCTGCCACTGCTCGTACTTGGGGAGCCGCACAGCCTTTTTCGTCTCTTCCACACTCGCGCCTTTGCGGACTTGCTCCTCCACGGCCGCTCTGAGGTCTTCGAGGTAGCCGCGAAACATGCGCACGTGCTCTTTCCTGCCGATCTTGCCATGGCCTGGGACCAGGGTCTCGAAGTCTAATTGCTCGACCTGTTTGAGGGATTCGATCCAGTCGTCCGGATAATCGCTCGACATCGTTCGGTAGGCCACCGTCTCGACCGGAATGAAATCGACGGCAAAGAGCAGTTTGTTCTGCGGGAGCAAGACGACAAGGCTGTTATCCGAGTGATTCTTGCCGGTATAGATCAGTTCGACATGTTTCCCACCGAGGTCGATCGACATCCGGTCGGTGAACGTGAGATCCGGGACGGGTGTTTTCGAATCTCCCGCTTGGAGAATTTTTTCCCGCGCCGCCGCATGGCTGACGAAGTGCGCCTGGTCGGCGAAGACGCTGCCGCCGGTGATGTGGTCGGCGTGGTGGTGGCTGTAGATTACATAACGGACCGGCTGATCGGTCAGGGTCTTGATCTTGGCCTTGAGCCAGGTCGCCGCGTCGAAACTGATCGGATCGGTCACGATCACGCCCTTCGGCGTCGTGATGAAAATGGCCTGGTGAAATTGGTGCCGGTACAGATAGACGTCATCGGCCAGCTTGGTGATTTCATCGTCCGGCCGGGATTGCTGTGCCGACACCGTCTGGCCGTAAGCCAACAGACATCCGACTATCAACACAAAGAAGAACCATCGCGGGATCGACATACCGTCCTCCTCTTCAGGTAATCAGACTGTAGGAGCGGGGGGTCCTTCGTTCACAGAACCGCTGCGCGAAACGTACCAGACGGTATACATGCCCATGACGATCAATCGGCGCGCGCATGTACATGCGCGCGCCGATTTCCATGTCGCCTGTCATTCCACCTTTCGGAGATCGATGACGGTTCCCTTCTCGTCCAATTCAACGGTGATCATCGAACCTTCCTCGATCGGCTTGGTCTTCACTTCCATCCGATCTAGCGGAAACACCTTCTCGCCTTCCGGGGTCCAGAGCTTGATCTCTTTCTTTGTCAAGCCAGCATAGATCAGTTTGCCGGTAACCAGACGGTGCCTCCCCGGCTTGTTCTTATGCTTTCCGTGATGATCGATCACCATGTTCTCTTCGTTGAGCCACAACGTCACCTTGTCGCCGACGGCGGCATCGGGTGGAGCCTGCTTCATAGGAATGGTGTATTGGCCGACCGGCGTCTTCACAAACGCCAGACCGGACTGAATTTTCGTCACGACCCCGTCCAACGTCAGATGGTAGCCCGATAGGGTGTGGGGATGCTCGTCCAGTTCGATCTCCACCGTCATGCGATGGATATCGATGACTTTACCGGCTTCATTCAGTTCGATGGAGATCGGGGTGCCTTCCTTGATGCCTGAGAGTTGAGACCGGCCGGTTTGCACATCAAACTTCTTTTTACCCTCCGGTGTCCAAAGCTTGATCTCCTTCTTGTCCTTTGACGCATAGGCCAACTTGCCGGCGACGAAGCGATGGGAATGGGACGGGTCTCCTACACGATGGACATCGACCACGACATTGTTTTCATTCACTTGTATCTCGACCTCTTCACCGACCTCCATGTTTTTCGGCGCGGTGGCGGAGGAAATCCTGATCTGACCCCACGCCGTCTTCACGGTGATGAGATCCGATTGAATAGCCGATACTGCGCCGATGACCTTCATGTGGGTCCCCTTGCTGTGCGTTCCTCCTTGGTCGGCCGAGGCGTAGGGCGCCGACATCGACAAGCTCAGGACCATCGAACCGAGAATGATCATCTTGCGCATGTGCGTTCTCCATTTCATGTATCCCGCGCATTCCGGTGACCGTTGAATTCGACCGTTCACAGTATCCTCCTTGGTTGCTGGTTAAAGATTTCGATTCGTGTCCATGATACATAGAACCACCACTCCGGCCTCCGGAAGATCCTTGCCAGAGGAACACCCGCGATATTTTGCTTTTTGGAGTAGAAAGTATCTAGATGTTTGAAGGGAAACGCAACTCTCTCACCTCATAAACCGACAAACAGAGCGAAGCAGTGCATCTTAAGGACATTCTGCCCACATATACATTTTGGCACGCTCTAATGACCATGGTGCACCACAGAGGCAGGACGTTCATCCTTCCAAGCCTCCTCCCAGAGGCGAAATCCCCCGGCGAAGGCATGTTCGTTGTCGCCGAGGCGCGCGTCTTTCGGCAGACGATTGAGCCGCTTGGCATTGCCTCCTCCCAGCACGACGTGGTCGGCCTGAAGCGCATGCTTCAGCGCCGTCACGATATCCATGACGTATCGACGCCATTTCTTCTTGCCGAACCGTTTAAGCCCGCGCAAGCCGACATAGTCCTCGTACGTGCGACCTTTCCGATACCGCAAATGCGCAAGTTCCATCGGCACCAGCACGCCATCGGTGATCAATGCGGAGCCCAGACCGGTGCCGAGCCCCAAGAACAGCATGCGACCGCCATCATAGCTGCCGAGAGCCTGCATCGCGGCATCGTTGATTACTTTTACCGGACAACCAAAGGCTTTTTCAAAATCAAATCCTATCCATCCCTTGCCCAAGTTCTTGGGTTCTACAGCTGGCCGACCAGCCCGTACTGCTCCTGGATAGCCCAGTGCGACGACATCATAGGACCAATCGACGGCAAGTTTTCGCACCCCTTCGACCATGTCCCGCGCAGTCATGTCCGGACCGGAAGCGACCTTGCGTGGCGTCCGTTTGCCGGTTGTAAGGATTTTCACGTGGGTTCCGCCCACGTCGATCACCAGCACCTTGTGAGAACGGCGAGATGCTTCGCTGTTGTCCTTCACTCGTCCTGCCATATGCCGCTCCCTACTTCTTGTCTTCTGACCGTCCGGACGATTCAACCTTACCCTTGAGAGCGGTCAGTCGCTTGTCCAGATCGGTATGGAGTTCGCCGAGATGACGTGAGAAGTCTTCCGCCATGCCTTTCAAGGCTCCTTTCACTCCTTCAGACACAAGTGCCGACCGTTCC
>JAICWG010000007.1 GCA_025934915.1 Nitrospira sp. | reverse complement strand
TTTTTCCGATTGCTGACGAAGATGATGGATCGTCGTGAGCACAGTTTTTCTGGACGGCTCCACATAGAGTTCAATGTCGTCACCGACCGACGCCGCAGCAAAGAATCCGTAGACCCCCTTGGCCATGAGCTGTGCTTTTTGAACAATCTCATCCAGAAGACGTCGTGCATCGTCGTACAGTTCCTTAGCCTTTGGTCCAACGGTTGGATCATCGAAAATCGTCGGATAGCGTCCTCTTAATTCCCACGTGTGGAAGAAGGGTGACCAGTCGATATAAGGGATTAACTCGACCAACGATTGGTTGGAGATCGTCCGAACACCTAATGTCGCCGGCGTGGGAATATCACTCTTTTCCCAGTCCGCCGTGAACCGATTGGCGCGCGCCTGGGCGATCGAGATAAGCGGCTTCGCACCGCGATCGTGATGCAATTGCCTCACACGCTCATAGTCGTCCCGCACTTGTTTGACGAAGCCTTGCCTCTGCGTTTGGCTGACCAGACTTCCCACGACGCCCACTGCACGTGAGGCGTCCAATACATGGACAACGCCCGGCTCATAGGAGGGTGCGATCTTGACCGCAGTGTGAGCCTTGCTGGTCGTGGCGCCACCGATCAAGAGGGGCAGGTCGAAACCCTCGCGTGTCATTTCTTTTGCCACATGGACCATCTCGTCTAGCGAAGGAGTGATGAGCCCGCTCAAGCCGATGATATCGGGTTTGTTTTCTCGAGCAGCGGCCAGAATTTTTTCACAGGGCACCATCACGCCAAGATCGATGACTTCATAATTATTGCAGCCAAGCACGACACCGACGATATTTTTCCCAATGTCATGGACATCACCCTTGACGGTCGCGAGCAGGACCTTCCCCTGCGCCTGAAAATTGCCGGTCCGTTTTTTTTCTTCTTCCATGAAGGGCATGAGATAGGCCACAGCCTTCTTCATCACCCGGGCGCTCTTGACGACCTGAGGCAGGAACATCTTGCCTGAGCCGAACAGATCGCCGACGATGTTCATACCGGCCATCAACGGTCCTTCGATCACCTCCAAAGGCTTGGAATATTTTCGCCGCGCCTCCTCCGTATCCTGGTCGATATAGTCCGTGATGCCTTTAATGAGCGCATGGGATAACCGTTTCTCAACCGGCCCCTTACGCCATTCATCGTCCTTGGCAACCGCTTTCCCTTTCGCCTTCACAGTTTCCGCGAAAGTCACCAGACGTTCGGTCGCATCCGGCCGCCGGTTGAACAGCACATCCTCTACAAGTTCGAGCAAGTCTTTGGGAACTTCCTGGTAAACTGCCAACTGACCTGCATTCACAATGCCCATATCGAGACCGGTCTTGATGGCGTGATACAAGAAGGCCGCATGCATCGCTTCGCGAACGACGTTGTTACCACGGAACGAAAAGGAGATATTGCTGATGCCCCCACTGACCTTGGCATCCGGAAGGTTCTGTTTGATCCAGCGCGTCGCATCGATGAAACTCACGGCGTAGTTGTTGTGTTCCTCGATCCCCGTTGCAACAGTCAGTATGTTGGGATCGAAGATGATGTCTTGCGGAGGAAACCCGACTTGCTCCGTAAGAATCTTGTATGAGCGTGCACAGATCTCCTTCCTTCGTTCCAGTGTATCGGCCTGCCCCTTCTCGTCGAAGGCCATGACAACAACTGCGGCGCCGTAGCGACGAACGAGCGTCGCCTGGTCGATGAATTTCTGCTCGCCTTCTTTCAAGCTGATACTGTTGACGACGGCTTTACCTTGGATATTTTTCAGGCCGGTCTCCAACACCTCCCACCTGGAGCTGTCGACCATGATAGGCACTTTGCAGATATCCGGCTCCGACGCAACGAGGCGAAGAAACTTCTCCATCGCGGCCTTGGAGTCCAGCATGCCTTCATCCATGTTGATATCGATGATCTGCGCTCCGCCCTCCACTTGTTGCCGCGCCACCGATAGCGCTGTCTCATAATCACCGGCCAGAATCAGCTTCGCGAAAGCGGGCGAGCCGGTCACGTTCGTTCGCTCACCGATATTCACGAAGTTCGAATCGGGCCGAATAGTGACGGCTTCAAGACCGCTCAATCTGGTGTATGGCTCGACTTTGGAGTGCGCATGCGGTTTCACCCCGCGCACCGCTTCGGCAATACGCTTGATATGAGCCGGTGTTGTGCCGCAACAGCCGCCGACGATATTCAGCCACCCGTTGTCCGCCCATTCGCGCAGTTGGGGCGCTAAGGTTTCCGGAGTCTCAGGAAACCCGGTCGGCAACAATGGATTCGGCAGGCCGGCATTGGGATGGGCGCTGATGTAGATCGGCGCGATCTGCGACAATTCTTCGATCAGCGGGCGCATTTCTTTTGGGCCGAGCGCGCAGTTCATCCCGACGCTTAACAGCGGCACATGGGAGATAGAATTCCAGAAGGCTTCGACGGTCTGCCCGGTCACCCCGCGATTGCTGCCGGCCTGAATGAACGTCACCGACGCCAGGACCGGAACCGAGCGCGCCCCGGATGCGAACGCCTGTTGGATCGCAAAAAATGCGGCCTTCGCATTCAACGTGTCGAAGATCGTCTCCACCAGCAGAAGATCGGCGCCACCGTCGAGCAACCCCAGTATTTGTTGTCCATAGGCTTTGACCAGTTCTTCATAGGTCGTCCCCCGGGCCGCGGGGTTGTTCACATCAGTGGAAATCGACGCGGTCTTAGTTGTAGGTCCAATTGCTCCAGCGACAAAACATTGCCGTCCCGGCTGCGTCTGCTGTACCGCCATCGCTGCTCGCTTGGCACATTCCGCCCCGGCTTTGGACAATTCATAACCCAGAGTCTCCATCTTGTAATCGGCAAGCGAAATCGCCTGCGAATTGAACGTGTTGGTCTCGATAATATCCGCACCGGCCTCAAGATACTGCCGATGAATCTCTTCGATGATAGCCGGCTGCGTGACATTCAACAGATCGTTATGACCTTTGAGATCCTTCGCCCAGTCCTTGAACTGCTCTCCTCGAAAGGCCGCCTCATCCAGCTTTCGCTGCTGGATCATTGTCCCCATGGCGCCGTCAAGGATAAGGATGCGCTCGTGCAAAAGCGCCTCAATGGAACTTTCATGCGATATCGACATGATCACCTTATAGAATCACTGAGATGTTATCGATTGAGTATTCGCGATCATACTGGAAGGCCTTCAGATCGAGCAAGCAGGCAACCCTTCCTTGACATAAAATTCGAGGCCTGGTTACGATAACATATGACGCACGTCTCGATCCTCTTACAAAACACGGCATTGATCTCTCTTCTCTCCGTTATCCTATCCTTCACCAGACCCTCTCTCACCTCTGCAGCACCCTATTTTGAAGATGGTTTTTTAGGGCTTTCTCAGAACGAATTGCATGAGAAACTCGGTATGCCGCAGGCCGTGCGGGACCGAAAATCCGCGTTGCGCGTCTTCACGTATTACTCGATTGCCGACTGGTCCAAGTACTACGGCAAATTGGTGTCGCCCGAAAACGGTGAAGATGTGTATACCTTCAAGCGTGAGGGTATCGATGTCCGTTATTCCTTCAGCTTCACGGTCGACCCGAATGATCAAAGTGAAAACAGGCTTTTGACTGTACGGCTGGTGGACGTTGAATTTTCCCTGGCAGTGCCGATCAGTCGGCTCCCAGGTTTGATTCCGGAGTTTCGTCCCTCAACTGATCCAGCCAGTCCCGCCTTTCGATCCAACATTTGGGTGCTGTTGTTCAAAGGACCGCCCTCGCCGGATGCCCGTTTCATCGTGAGAGAGAATGGAAAAGAACAGCTCGATTGGACTCTCTGCTATCAACTATTCTCGCTGCAAGGACTTCCCGATCGTTTGACGACCGAGGCATTGATCGACCGTGTGGAAATCAGCACACAGAGTCTGCAGCTGGTGACCATCCGGCAGCGGCACACTCATGAACCGATTCCGAATCCCTACTCCCACCAATTCGGCAGACAATCTCCCCCGACCGAGCCATCGCCCAAATCAATACCGGTTCCGAAATACGCGGAATAGTTTTCAGAAGACACGGGGAAGGAGAGAACGTTCACTGCGGAGCTTGCTGAAGACGATCCTGTTGAGTTTGTCCTGAAGCTACCGTCTTTTTCTTCATGATGTCCATTGGACCACCGTCGCTGACATAGATCAGCACAGGGGCACCGATTCCGATTACGATCAGAAGACAAAACCCTAATATCCGCACGAATGGGCTCTTGCTCGTATACATGATAAGCAGCAATACCACCGCCGCTGCGCCGGCATAGGTCAGAATCTTGGATTGGGCCGGGTTAAAACCTGCCCTATCGATCTGGAACGACGGCATCTCCCATCCATAATTCATTGCCTGTTCTTTCATCTTCTGTTGCACCGACTGCATCCTCGATGGAGCTTTCGAAAAGGGATCGGGCTGCTCATGCATCTTCACTTTCGCGCGATATTTATCAGGAATCGTTTCGGGAGAATCGGTATACACGGGATTTCCTTGATCATCGATATAGGAATAGATGATAGCGGCACAGACCTCAACACAGGCACTCTGCCCAAGCAGGATACACAGACACATCAATGGGAGCCGTCGATAAACTCTCATGGCCATCTCGCTGTCCCGTCGGTTGCGGCTATGCAAAGCACTCAGAAACTGTTGAGCGTAAGTATAGCGCCTCCTCCATCGCTATGATTTCATTCATTATTACAGACCATTCCTTGACCTCGAATAGGACCCACTGTTAGCATTCGTTCCTCTTGCAAGCCATGTCCATCGAATCTCAACGCCTCGCTCTCAATCCCACCGCTGATGAGCCGTCGTTTATTCGCCGCCGCTCGGTCAGGATCATCATTTATGCCGGGCTTGCGCTGTTTGTCCTCATGATGGTGGTCTGGCCGATGATCGTCCAGCTTGGCGATCCGGATTTTCAAAAGCACATCGAACAACACCGTGTCATGGTGGGGATGACCAAAGAACAGGTTCTGCAATCTTGGGGCGGACCACAGACGATCAACACCACATTCACCAAAGACGGCATACGGCAAGAGGAATGGATTTTCGAAGATTGGGAAAGCTCGGCGGTTGTCCGTCACCGCTATCTCTATTTCGAGGAAGGGATACTGATGGGAGGATGGTACGAAGGATCACGTGAACGCCGTTCGCGTGACTTCCCAACCGAGAAACCACACCCAAAACTTCAGCCCTAGATCCGAAGAAAGAACGGCCATCGGAAGTGGCCGGAAGATCAATCCATCGAACCAAGAATTTAGGCTGACGCTTCCCGGATCGAGAGCCGAAGCCGGCTCAAAAGGACTTCGGCACGAGCCTGATCGGATATGTCGACCATGACACGACTGACAAAGAAGGGCACACCGGGATAGAGGCTGCTGACATGTTCACCATGGACGACGTAGGCGATGCGGTTGCCGTCGAGCAAGCTTTTGATCATCGCGAGCTCACCGACGTCTTGCGCGTTAGTGAGATGAATCATCCGCATGAGCTGTCCACTGATCGATCGTTCACGCGTGAAACTTGCCCATTGGTTGCACTTCGCCGTCTATCGTTTTACACTCCACCAGTTACGGAGTTTCCGTAATTCTGGCGCGCCGTTCCTGGCCCGGACCGCCCGAGATGGTGAGCACGCGCTTCCACTCACGGACCTGGTAAATGGCCCATGCATTCGGTTGACCCTTGAAGAACGCAGTGGGATCCTCGCCACTGGCGTTGAGAAAGATTGGTTCGGTAAATCCCTCTTCGAGCACATAGTCGAGTAACGATTCGGTCGTAAAACCCGTTCCACGAAGGGTCACCTCGGCCAGCATAGTGAGGATTTCGTCGGGATTCTGAATCGTTATTGGATTCATCGGTTGTTCCTCTGCATTCCGAATTGTAGCGAGGCTTCACCCGAGAAGGCAAGGCATCGTGTCCGTACACATGAAGAAATCGTCGTTTCTTGAAGCGCTCCTCCGGATCATGGACGATAAGCATCACTGGGCTTGGGAATACTTTTCTTCCGGCCGACTCGGCAAACCCCAGCTCAAAATTCACTTTCACCATGAGTACGCCGTCTACGTTCGAGACTTTCCCGTCTTCTTATCACGGATCCTTGGAACCAACCCTCCGCTTTCAGTCCGCCATATGTTGGCTGAGAACATCTACGAGGAAGAAACTGGAGGACTCTCGTTGGGAAAATCTCACCCCGAGCTCTTTCTGACGATGATGGAAGGGTTGGGCTTCCGCCGACGGGATTTCGAACGTGCCCATTTGTTGCCTGCGGCCAGAACTTATCGCGCCTGGCTTGAGCGCATGTCGAGCCACCGTCATTGGGGGATTGCCGCTGCAATCTTGACCATCTTCGTCGAAGGCAGCGTGAAGGATCGCAAAGAAATTTTCTCGCCTCCTGAGAAGAAACGCCCGGAAGATATCGAATCCATCATCAGCCTTCATCCTTTGGTCCGATATCATGGGGTTTCACCGAGCCGAATGGATCTGATTCGAGCCCACCAACTGGTCGAAGCGGGCCATCGGCACGATGCCTATGACATGGTCGTCAATTACACACCGCCCGCGCTTCGACAATCGGTTCTGACATCCGTAAAGAAGAGCTTGTCTCTGTGGCTGAACTATCGCGATGCGGTCGCCAGAGCTTGTGGTATCAAAGCTCCGTAATGGCCCGATCCTTCCTTTCCTTGTGTGTATTTTTCCTTGCCGTCGGCCATGACCCGTGGGCTACCGGCGCTGACATCCCCCTAGACATGGCCCTGATTCCTCCGGGAGAGTTTACGATGGGAAGCCCCGAGGGTAGCGATGGCTTCCCTGACGAACGTCCGGAACGACGTGTTTACCTCAGCGGATTTTTCCTTGACCGTTTTGAGGTGACCAACCAGGTCTATGCCGACTTTGTGCGAGCGACGAGGCATCGCTCTCCGGCAAATGCAAGCCAAGCCGCAACTCTCTGGAGGAACGATCGCCCCATCCCAGGCATCGAACGCCATCCCGTCGTCAATGTGAGCTGGGAGGATGCCGACGCCTACTGCCGCTGGGCTGGGAAACGCCTCCCGACCGAAGCGGAGTGGGAAAAGGCCGCACGCGGAACCGATGGCCGGCGGTACCCCTGGGGAAACACCTGGGACTTTACCATGGCGAATAGCGCCAGCTACTGGGCGCAACGGACGATCGAGTTCAATAGCGGAGCGGATTGGGATGCCTTCTGGGTCAGAGGCGAAGGCGCTCGTCTGGCGAAGGAGAACGGGATACAGGGAGAAGTTTTGACCATGCCGGTCGACAGTTTTCAACAATCACTAAGCCCTTACGGTCTATTCGGGATGGCCGGCAATGCAGCGGAATGGGTACAAGATTGGTACGATCCGAATTATTATAAAAATGCCCCACTCACAGACCCGACGGGTCCGATTCGAGGGGCGATCAAAGCCATGCGTGGCGGGTCATGGCTCAAACCAGCTACTAGCCTCCGCACAACCGATCGCGATTGGGGCACGATGGACAGCCGTCCCAGCGGTACCGGCTTTCGTTGCGCAAAAGACGCGTATTGACGAGCTGCAGCAATGTAGCCCCTCGACCGCGCCAACTCATACCTGCGCAACGGACTCGCGCTTCAGTGACATCAAGGCGCTTGAGGCGCTTTGAAAAGAATCTCCACCTGTTCAACCCTCACCACAGGCATGATGAGGCCAACCCCTTCCTCCTCATGCGAGAAATCATAGATGATCGACTCGGAGGGAATCAGCATACCGGCCATCACGACCGACACTTGAACTTTTTCATGTTTGGCGAGGCTCCGACTGATCCGACCGGCGGGTTTCTTGTCCGGTTTCACGCGCAGATTGTTTGGGAACTCCTCGGGCTTGAATCGCACCATCCCCCAATCTGTTGCATTGAACTCTGGTCCGACCGCCACCGCATAGCTCTTGGTTTCGGGATCGAATTGCGACAATTCTCCAGGCCAGACGAACGCCACACGCCGGTTCAGAACGGGGTTCCCTTCTCGTGCAGTATCTCGCTCGCGGTTCAGGTTAAATAGCCGCTCATCATGTCCCGGATCATGGTGACCGTGACCATAGACTGTGGGCCAATCGGGAGGTGCCCCTTCCAGAGCCACAAGAAATGCTTCGATGGCGCTCCGCTCGATCAGCATATGCGTGTCAGGGGGAAGAATCGAGGCAATCTTAGCTGGAAGAATCGTTCTCAGGGGGCGAAGCCCGATTTCATCTTCCGCCTGTATTGTGGTCGGCAAGATGATCAAACAGGACAGACACAAGAGAGGAAGGAGGAATGCGAGCAATCTATTCAGCGGGGGTACGAGCCAGCAATTCATCGTAAACGGCCCTCAGGGCAGTCACGCCCGAGTGATCGTCGGTGAGCACTCCAGTCTCGATGAGAACTGTGAGCCGAGGGGACGGGTTGAGACGGCGCAGACGGGATTGAGTCAGACCTTCCGTGGCCAAGGCTTTCTCGTAAATACCCAGCCAAGACTCCGTTACAGCGAGTAAGCCCGTATCGGTGGGTTTCATTCGGCCCAATCGCACTTGCTGCAGCAGCTTGATGAGCGGATCGGATTGAGCGATGCTCGAGATCGCGCGTTGCACCGCCTGGTCATCCTGCATGCTCATCGCCTGTTCAGTTCATCGAGCAAGCGCCGGGTCCGCGAGGATCGCCGCAACTGCCGCACGCGCCGGGACCGGCTGAGGGCGCCCAGCCACTCGTGGCCCCGACTCCAAAGGCAGAGAACTGTTTATCGAGCTTGGTCGTCTTGCACTGCGGACAAGCCGCCTCCGCCGATCCTTGGACCAACAGTTCAAAACGGTGATTGCATTCGCGGCACACATATTCGAAGATAGGCATAGCTGACTCCTTCGGTTGCCAAGAGCATTATAAAATCACACCGACTGAATCGCAACGACAGGGATTGTATGTACCAGGAAGACAAAACGTTTACTATTCGCTTCACATTGGAAGCTTCGTTTCCGGACGACTATACCGGAGATGAAGATGAACGCAATTGGCTGTATGAGTGGGAAGCCCGGATCAAACCGCAACTGCTCAAATCCGTCTTTGAGGCGCTCCGCAGGCATGACGGGTGGACATCGCACATCCGCAACCGAGGCGTATCACCGTCCGACGAAATCGAAATCGTCGTGGCTAAGGATTTCTCACAACCTCTTCCTCTTTCGCTGAAACGATGAGTCCTTCGGACGAAGACCTCGGTCTGTATGTTCATATCCCTTTTTGTCGCCGCCGTTGCCACTTTTGCGCCTTCTATCTCGAAATTGCTCATCCCGATCGGATGGCGCTGTTTCACTCCGCGCTCGTCCAAGAAATTTCACACTATCGTCGGCAAGAGCCCCAGGATGGCCGCGCTTTGCAGAGCATCTATTTCGGTGGCGGGACGCCGACGTCCCTCCCCGCCGATCAATTGGCCACGATTCTGACGCTGATTCGAGCCATATGGCCGACCGATGGCGCGACCGAGGTCACGGTGGAGGCACACCCTTCCTCCGTCACCGTACGAGACCTCACTGTCTTGGCTGATGCTGGATTCAATCGGATCAGCTTTGGAGCGGAGTCCATGACGGACAAGGATTTCGTCTCCATTGGTCGTTTTGGACAAGTGCAGGATACGGCGGCCGCGGTTCAGGCTGCGCGTCGCGCCGGATTCAGCAATATCAATCTCGATCTGATGTATGGGTTGCAGGGCCAGTCGTTACAGGATTGGATACGCACTTTGGAATCGCTCATGACGCTTGCCCCATCGCATATCTCCTGCTATGCCCTGACCATTGAGGAGGGCACCAGGCTCGCTCAGGACATCGCTCGGAATCTTGTCCTGCCGCCTGACGACATGCTTCAGATCGACATGGAATCAGCGGCGGAGCGTTTCCTTGCCGAAACGGGATTTTCCCGCTACGAAATTTCCAACTATGCCAAACCCAACTATGCCTGTCGCCATAATCTCCTTTACTGGACCGGTGGCGAGTATCTTGGACTCGGCCCCAGCGCGCAGTCCTATCTCCATGGAGTCCGGTTTGGAAATGTGGCCGACCTCGAAGCCTATGCAGCATGCTTGAACGACAACCGTCTGCCGGTGACTGACCGTACGATCCTCTCGGCATCCGAGCGCCAGCGAGATGCCCTTGTGTTCGGCTTGCGCCTTCTGCATGGTGTCCCCCGCACAGTCGTCAGCGCAGCGGAACGAGATCGTCAGATCGACGAACTCGTCGCGAAGGGTCTGCTCGATGCCGATCACGATCGGGTACGACTGACTTCCTTAGGTCGGCGCTATGCTGATACGGTGGCGGAACAGTTGTTTTGAGCGGATCACGAGAACCGGCACATCGAATATCCGGCTGGGTTGGTAGAATCCATCCTGGTCTCGGTCATCACGCGCCTTTCGCCGATTGACAAGACGGTCGCAGTTAGAGAAGACTACAGCGTTATCGGGAGGAACCTCATGCCGGTCAACATGGATCCGTCAAAGAAACGGCGCCGTCCTCAGGCAACCACCGCATCGGCCGCTGAGGAGAGACGCACGGGCGCCGCATCGATAGCACCGCGACAGTCGTTCGGCGAAGAAACGGAAGCGGATCGTGAAAAGGACTTGGCTGACGCTGAGTTGAAAAACCTCTGGGATGC
Organism: Nitrospira sp.; assembly: GCA_025934915.1. GTDB lineage: Bacteria > Nitrospirota > Nitrospiria > Nitrospirales > Nitrospiraceae > Nitrospira_D. The sequence goes on along the minus strand of JAICWG010000007.1, from coordinate 49,841 downwards.
GACCGAAGTGATCGATATGGACAAGGTGTAATCTCCTGCATGGCGTCCGGCGATTCACAGTTGAACTTGACATTCCCCGTAGCTCGCTACGGGGTTGGCCTCTCCTTCCGAGAAGTCTTCGGAATTGAGTTCTGTGATACCCCGCAGCTTGCTGCGGGGAGCTTCATTCGTTTCCGCCAGGCCTGCTAGAAGCCCCGCTCCATGCCGACACCTTCCACACCACAGACAATTCCGGAAACCAGCGAAGATGTGCAAATCGGTTCGGGAACCGGATTTGAGTCTCGTGTCGTCGTCTACAACTGCGACTGTCACACCTACCAGCAAGTGATCGAGCTATTTTGCCGGTTTATTCCTGCGATGACCTCGACAAAGGCATTTGAGTTGGCCTATCGGATCGATCATGAGGGGGAAGCCATCGTTTTCACCGGATCGACAGAACAAGCGGATGATATTGCGGCAAAACTTGCAGGAGGCGGGCTCAGAGTGGCCGTGCAGTAATCCGATCTTCTTTTATTTATGTTTGGATGGGCTCTTGGCCGACTTTTTAATTGTGCCTGCCGGCTCCTTGTTGACAGCCTCTCTAGAGGCTTTGCCTGATTTCTTCGCTGCGTTCGACGTGCTTGATTTTTCACTTTTCTCCGCAGACTTTGACTTGCTGCTCTGAGAATGCTTCACAGGAGCCACGTAGGTGAAGGTGCGGTTGACTTTGGCCAGTTGGTCTCCAATGAGCACGCGTACTTGATAGAGCTCGAACAGCTTGCTGATGGCTTTCGTGTCGCCTCGTCTCGCCGCACTCAAGAGTTTGCGGCGTTGATTCATCTCTTCTTCTTCGGTATGCGAAGCAGCTCGTCGTTCCATGCCCATCCTTCCTCAACACAGGCTAACCGCTTGACCCGATCAGGGTTGCTGCGGTTCCAATTTCACGCTCACGGATTAAAATTGCCGAAGTATATCAGAATTATGATGTTTTTTGGAATATCGAATGTTGCGCGACCGTGCGATGCCTCATACGATGCCTCATACAAGGCTCTCGCACATAAGAAAGGCCATCGGCCCAGGGGGATTTCACTATTGAGTACGATCGCACATACCGGTATAAGTATAGAACGTCGATACGTTTTTTTAAGAGGAGATCCACCATGGAGCCCACACAAGAATCTTCAACCGTCACCGATGCCCCTCAAGCGCGCGATCTACTGCGCCGGGCGTTCGAAATGACCGCACGCTGGCAAAAAGACTTTAAGGGGTTTACGGCCGACCTCATCGTGAATGTGAATGGGAAAGAAATCAGCGGCCCCATCATCGTCAAAGGCCCCCGCGAGGTATCCGTTCAGCTCGGCGATGGCGAGACCCAAAAATGGGCGCAAGAGCAACTGGGCATGATCGCGGTCCATCGTGGACCACGGAGCTTCGAAGAGTCTGACGGAAAGTATGCCTTGACGATGGAAGAAGACGGTCATCCGTTCGGCACCAAACTGAACATCCATGGTTCGAATTCCTTCTACCGGATCAAGGACAACCGCATCACACAGATCAATCGCAAAATGGCGCATCCGGGCATGAATCCGTTCGCTTTTACCATCAATGTGGAAGAAAGCGCGGTCACGCAGGACCAGAAGAATCTCACAACCAAGTACACGGTCTATTACTATTCGCCGACCGACGGCAAACTGACCAACGTGGAAAGCTTCACCGACACCCATGTCCGCGTCGGCTCGTCTGATCTTCCAGCAACCAGGCGAATCATTACCTATGAGAACGGTCAAGTTGTTGTCAAAAGTCTGACCTTCAAGAACCACAAATTGCTCTAACAGGTTGCGGACAAACTCGGTTGATGCCAACTATATGGCTGGAATGTTCCGTACGGTGCCAACGCCAGAATAACTTTAGGATGAGGATGCTCAAAAAGGCCGTCCAGCAAGGCCGCAGCGAGCGAAGTGGCGAGGCGTAATCTTTCGCACCCAACCCACCCCGAGCTGCTCCGGCAGCTCTTGCCCGGTGGTACGTTGAACCTCTGAGCGATGCGAGAACGCCGCTGGCGGACTTTTTCAGCATCCTGCTAACGATGGATTTACGCAAAAACTTCCCTCGCAGCATGCGATTCAAGCTGGCGGGCTATGCCCACCTCGCCCGCATGATCGACAAGTGCCGGGCTGCGCTCGCAGGAACAGAGGGGGAATATATCTATCCTTGTCCGATGGACGAACGGCTGATGGAGTTTGTTGGAATTACCAGCGATCAGTTCACGGCTGCGGTTCAGGCCAATTCCACCGATGAGGAAGTTGTGAAGTGGCTTGAGCAAACGGCAACACCGCAGCAGCCTGCCGAATTGGAAGAATGGAATCAGAAGCTGTTGGCACGCGGACCAAGTTCGCCAGAGAGTGCGGCCAAGTTCAAAAAATACTTGGCCGCCATCGATCCATCCCGCACCGATATTACAGCTTGGTCGGATCTTCAAGATCTAGAAGAAGGACGGGCCGTTCCAAGACGAGAGCCAGCACATCATTGTCAGTAGGTGAGCGCTACGTACTTACTTAGGTAAGTCGGGTGCTCGGCCTGAGCCACCATGAAATGCGCCACATCAGCGCGAGAAATAGCGTCAACTTTCATCCCTTCCACCAGATCGTCCAAGACACGATAATGGCTCGTCATGGCGCCGTTGGTTAACCGGCCCGGGCGCACGATCTCCCAGCGTGGATACCCATTGGCTATCACACGCTCCTGCTCACTCTTGTCCGCATAGACTTTCTTGAGAAGCAGCGTGAAGAGGAGCTTCATGGGGAGAGAATTGTAGCTCCAGCTGTCGCCTGCACCGAATCCGGTGAGCGCGATGACTGTTGAGGAGGAACCGGTTTCTTGTAACACGCGCAACAAGATGCGCACTGAGTCGGAAAACAGCATGGTGGCAAAGGGGCTTTTCACGCCGAGTGTCACCAGGATGGCGTCAGCCCTTTCTGCTGCGGCTCTTACATTATTCAGACTAGTCGCACTACCCTGCACTCTTCTCAGTTTAGCGTGATCCGGAAGTGAAACGACCCGGCGCGATAGGGTGGCGACCTCATGTCCCTTCTCAAGGGCGAGCCGCGTGGCTTGGAGTCCCACTCCGGCTGAGGCTCCGATAACGGTGATTTTCATGGTTCCTGTGCTTGTTGCAGACAATCTAAAAACATATAGATGGAGCAGACACATTCTCCGCTTGTTTATGGACTCGGGTCAAGCGCCGCTGAATCCCTATTCCTCAGTCCTTGGGATCATGACGGCGGACTGAGGATCTCCTGCCAAACAACAGCAAGATCGTGAAGCGCTTTGCCCCCATCACCGATGTAGACCGAGCCATGCATGGTTGCCAGCCGCTTCGGCTGTAGCGCTGCCAGCCGGTGCAGCGTCGCCTCCGTTAACGAGCAATAGGGCACGTAATTTGCCAACGGTCCTTGCTGATAGTCCACCAGCGTCTTCCGACAGCGATCGATCACGTCCGATTCCGTCATCGGTTCAACGTCCCCGTTTTGGTGAAAGAGATCCGAGCACAGGAGCGTCCGCTCCGTTTCTTCGAACATCAATCCCGCTTCCCAGCAGTGTGGGACATGCGGCGTTGCCAGAAACCGGAAGCGGTATTTCCCGGTCTCGATCACCTCGCCGTCGACCATCCCCTTGGCGGGACGAAGCGCCAGACAATCGTCGACGCTCACCATCTTGCCCACCAGGCTGCACACCGCTTCTGAGTGTGGAGCCAATTGCTGCCACTCCGGCACCGTCGCGCATTCGTCCGACTCAAAATGACTGAACCCGATCCAGCGCAAGGCCTGCGGATCGATGAGCGACGCCACGGCGGCTCTGACCTCGGGAAACAGTGCTCGCGGGCCGGTATGAAACAGCAGCGGCTCATCGTCGCGCATCAAGAACTGGCTGAACTGAATATTGAACGGTTCAACGAAGGTCGTGATTCGAAATAGGTCCGGGGCGATCTCGGTAATCTTCGCCATAACACCTCCTCAAAGGCGGGCTGCGTGATCATACGCACCGCCAGACGGAGGTGCAATGCAGATAGTGCAGGTCGGGATGATGGAAGGATAGTGTTAGGCGAATGACTCACTGGGATCCTGCAAAGGAACGATCCTGAAACATCATGTGAAGAGCAGGTTAAGCGCCGGAGAGATGCCCAAAGCTTGATTGCAAGACCAAGCCCTCCCATAATTCAGGAGCTTGACTCTTTTCGTTACAGGGCACTACTGCGTCATCAGGCCGAGATGCTGCTCGATGGTTCGAACACGCTGCTCCAACCGCTCTACCCGTTCCTGAATCTGACCATATGAGAGATTGATGAGTGCGCGTGTTTCTCCGAACTGTTCTTCGAGGAAGGATCGATCTTCAGCATGACGCCTATCAAGATGTATCTGAAATCCTTCAGCAACCAGCTGGAGTTCGTGACGGATCCCTTCCGCCAGAACGCCAGCGTGCCGTTTGGAATCCGCGAGTTCTCCTCGAAGAGTATCGGTCGCTGCAGCGATGAGTTGCTGGATTTGTGCGAGGGATTCTTGGTCCATGATCTTTCTGGAAGACCGGCGAAGTCTAGAGGCCGGTGCAAAAGAAGTCAATGAGGCTATTCGATGGCAAGAAATCGGGCAGCAAGGCACCTAACAAGTCACGACCATGTCAGCTTTCCACTGAAGAATTGAGCCCAAAGACGGTCGATTTTTCATGCCGATCACGGCAACCATTTGCCCTGCCACAATCCAGAGCAATGTCATATTGCAAGGCACGACCCCAATTTGATTTCGTTTAAGTCAATACTCATATCCGACCCCAATCAGACTTGAGGACGTCCCGCGACCTTGGTAAGCCGTGCATCAGCTTGTCCCAGTGGTTAGCTCCTTGTTTGGTTCAACAGGCGGCAGATTTGTGACATACATTGGAATCACCCGCCTACCTTCAATAAGCTCCTTAACGCCTCTTCGAATTGCTGCTTGATCTTCCTCAAGCTCGCCATAGCCACGAGGGTAATATGAGGAATTCTTGATGTGTGTCTTGTCAAATTCATAATCGAGAACCTGAGCCATCTTGTGTAGTAGCTCGACGAGTAGATCAACGCGTCTAATGCCCCATTGCTCCTGCTGTATTTTCGTGTCACTTAGGAGGTCTAGATAGGCTATAGGCTTTCCACGCGCTAATGACTTCCCTTTCCTTGCCTATGATTTGAGTCGAATTCGAGATCAATACGGTTGAGCGCTTCAACATGATGTGGAGATAACGCTGAAGCTCTGGTTGCCATGAGCGTCTTAAATACCCACAGCTTCCGTTCGCGGATTTCTTTCTTGTTATCCAAGTATCGCGTTAACTGCACCGCGACAATTGGTCCGAGAAAAACCGCTCCGATCATGAACCAATCAGCAATTGTAATTTTGTCCATGCACAGCCATCCGTTCTAGAAAGTAAACAACGGTTAGATGGCCCCACGTAAGCGCAGAGCTTCTGTTTTGCAGGCACATTCTCAGCCAGTGCTCAGGCTCCGTCAAGCGCCTCTGAGGTGATCGTGACTCAAAATCGAGGCCAGTACCGGAGCTTCTACTCCTGCCGACCAAACACCGTGTCATCGTCCATGTCCCGCCCGGGCGATTAATTCTTTCAGCCCCTTCAAATCCAACCATCCAGCCACCAGTTCGTTGCCCACGATGAAGCCGGGAGTTCCGGAGATGCCGAGCTCATGTGCGAGGGTCCGATTCTTCTCAATGACGGCCTGCCACTTCGGATTGGCCATGTCGGTTTCCAGGCGCTTGGCATCGAGACCAACCTTAACGGCGATCTTCAAGATGGCTTCTTTGGTCATGTCGGCATGGGAGGCGAGCAGCGCTTCGTGGAAGGCTTGGTGTTTGCCTTGTGCCTGGGACGCGAGCGCGGCCTTGGCCGCCAGTTCCGACGGTTCGCCCAGAATGGGGAAATCTTTGTAGACCACGCGCACCCGTGGATCGACCTTCTGGAGTTCTGTGACAGCCGATGCCGCCTTCTTACAGAACCCGCAGCGGTAGTCATAAAACTCGACCAATGTGATCTCGCCCTTCGGATTGCCGCTGACCGGTGATGCCGGATCGTGCAACAGTTCATTTTGCTTGGTCGCAAGGGCAGCTTTGTGACGTTCCTTCAATTCCGCTTCGCGTTTGGCCAGCAATCCCTGCAGAGATTGTTCGATCACTTCCGGATGGGCACGGATGTAGCGCTCGATTATGGCATCGGTGGGTTCTTGAGAGGGGGCTGACGCGCTTTGGGTTTCCTTACCCGTGGTGGAGCAACCAACCAGGAACACAACGAGCGTAGCGAGGACAACTGGCATTGATGTATTTTCCATCCTCATCGATATCCCTCCCCGCTCGTGCCGCCGCCGAAGCCGCCCCAGTTTCCGCCGAAGCCTCCTTGGCCGGTTCCCCAGTATTCACCTTTCTGGATGCGTCGATAGGGGTGTCGCAGATCGGGACGGCTGAGCCACCAAAAAAACAACACGACGGCGATGGTGGTGCCAAGCGTAATCCAGATTCCGAGTCCTTTGATTCGAGGCCGTGAGGGAATATTGAGCCGCACTTCTTGCGCCGGTGTCGCCAACGCAACCGCCGTTCGATACAGCCCTTCCCCGAAATGACCCCGTTCGATGGCAGGCTGAAGATAGTCGCGACTGACCTCGTTCCTGACAGTCGGCGTGATGACCGGAAACATTTTTCGCCCCAAGGCCATCGCCGCCTGCCGCTCCTGCACAGCCACCAAGACCATCAGCCCATGTTCCTGCTGCGTCGAACCGATTTGCCATTTTTCATACAGCGCGTCCGCATAGTGTTTGGCCGACGGATACGGCTTGATGCTGGGCACCGTCACGATCACCATCTCTACGCCGCTTTTCTTTTCAAGATCGATGCAAACGGACCTGATGCGGTCCTTCCACTCCTGCTCCACCACTTGTGCATGATCGCTGACATATCCGATGGGGCTGGGAAGCGGGATACGTTCTTTGGGCCGATCATAGAGCGCCGCTTGTGTATCGACGGCCCACAGTACGAGTAGCAGGCTGATGAAGGCGATCCCTATTGTGCGTCTCTTTGGTCGAGCGATCATCGTGTGATCCGCTCTTCGGCGGCAGTCACGAGCTTCGCCAGACTTTCAAGATATCGGTCCATGAGCCTCGGGATCTCTTTCTGACCTGGAGAGATATGCCCACGCTTGAGCAAGAGCGCATCACGAAGCCCGGCCAGGTCGATTTCCAGATGAGATTCGAGATCGTTCAGGAGCGCCTCCCCATGCGCAAGTACAGGTCGCGACAGCAGCCGTTGCAAACCTCGAAGCGCCGGCAGGAGCGCGGTGATGGAGAGCGACAAGAGGATGATCATGGCTTCTTCGGTGTTTCGTCCCTCCACGAGGCGCTGACGGAGGCGGAGTAGATTGCCTCGTAATGTCTGTAGGACTTCTGCGATCAAGAAACGGGCGTCGATCTTGAGGCCGACGAAGGGATCTTGTCCCCACAACAATCGATGACATTCGTGGATGTCTTGGTATTCGAGAGGGAAGGCGAATGACGCAGATCGGAGATCGCTCGCCGTCAGGAACAGAGGGACAACTACTTGCTCCTTGCTCCAACGTTTGTGAATGCTGTCATACTTTTTCAGCGTTGAGAGATCATAGGACGACATCACCAGCAGCAAATTGAGATTGGAGCGGCCCGGCAAAAATTCCCCTCGCACCGCACTGCCATACAACAGAATTCCTTCCAGTTCATTTCCATAGACTTTTGTGACATCCTTCACGTATGACTTTAAGAGTCTTTGTGTCTCCTCCGGCAATCCGTCTATCGTCCAGTCTACCGACTGCATGGGGTTACTGACTGTCTCTCACTGCTCTCTCGCGTACAGAATAATCTGGCAACAATCCGGCTGCCATCAGGCGATCCATCATGCCGAATGGAGGCTCCTTACGGAGTCCGGCTGTCGTCGATAAGACACGATGCCGGAGTCGCGCGTTACGGTCCAACGTACGGAACACACGGTCCCGGAAAAAAGCGATGATCGGATTCGCCGTGTTCCAGAACAGCACCTGTTCATCGGCCAACTGTTGCAGCATCGTGACGTGAGGCCGTCGCGAATCTTCATAGCGCTTCAGCATTGCAGCGGAATAATCTTTCGTGGCCAGACATTCGGGCAAAAGGTCGGCCAGCGTCATCGCATCCACCATCGCCTGCATGCGACCCTGCGACGCATGAGGATTCATCGCATGCGCCGCATCCCCGATCAGCGCCGCCCCATCCGCCACCCACGTAGGGGTACGGACACGCCCGGTCGGCATGAAGGCGGTTTGCCTCCAGTCGATCAATGTATGAAAGATGGCCTCACTGGACGGATCGATCGCAATCCACGATTCTTGTAGCGCCGCGATGCCTTGCTCTTTCACACGATCATATGAGCCGGTCTTGATCATGTAGAAGAGGTAGACTTTGTTCCCGGCAGCGGGAAACATCCCAAGGATCGTCCGTTTTCCCACAAAGTATTTCGCTTCCGAGATCGGAACCGCCGCTTCGACTATGGCAATCAAATACCCCTGTGGATAGAGATGAAGATCGGCTGAGATCTGCAAGGCCTCGCGAACTTTTGAAAATGCTCCATCGGCCCCCACAACCACCTTCGCCTTCACGGTCACACTCTCTTCACCTTGCTTTACCGTCAGCCCAACGACCCGCCCATTCTCTCGAAGCAGACCCGTGAATGCCGATCGATACCGCAATGAGACGGAGGATTCGCTCTCTATCGCGTTCAGAATGGCATGGTGCGCCACATTCGGCAGTGTGACCACGGCTTGATTGTACGGTGGAGGCAGTTCGCTATAGTCCACCGTGCACAGCCGCTCGCCACCGACACGGCAAAAATGAAACTTCTGCACCGTACAGGTGGACTCGACCGGCAATCGACCCAGAAGCCCCAAGCGGTCGAGGACCTGCTGCCCGTTCGGCTGCAGGATCTCTCCGCGCAATCCCTGTGGTGGTCCCGGCGCCTGCTCGAAGACGATCGTGTTGATCCCCTTCTGGGCCAAGGCAAGAGCCAGCACGGCTCCGCCTCCACCGGCTCCAACGACGGCAATGTCGGTTTCTTCGACCATTTATTCTTTAGTGTTCCTCGACCATGGAAATGCGTTGCCGCTTTACCCTCAACATTCCTATTTTTTCCACTCCTGGAATCGCTCGTGATCGTTCCAGAGCGAAAGAAACTTTTCACGCGCTTTGACGGTAAGCGCATGGTCCCTAATGATATCCAGTCGCTCATCATTGTAACGGTTTCCACTGGTCGTCTGATTCATGGACCCGTTGGTATTGATCTCGTCGTCGATCACCGCCTGCTTCAAATGCATCAGGCTCTCGTGCCGATTGATCTTGATCGGAATCCCGGCTTCGCGCAGCGTTGAGAGGGCCGTCTGCTGCTTCACATCCTCAAGTCGCTCGCGATCCGTCACGACACGAACATCCACACCGCGTCGTTTCGCCTCGATCAGCGCCTTCACCGTCAGCGGCGACGTCAACCCGTATACAGCGACGAAGATGTATCGTTGGGCGCGATCATACATCCGTACGAGATGTTCCAGCGGCCTATCCTCCGGGCCATACCAGACTTCTACCGATGCCGCTGAGACCACCCAGCTTGGCGCAAGCAGAACTGCGGCAAATAGCCAGATGACGATCCTTCTGCAGCGCTGCGTGGATAATTGGAGCGGTGAAGACCGGATCATTCCAGCTCGAAGAGGTCGTGGAAGTGGTCCTCAGACGATTCCCAGGCCTGTGGGTCATGCACCTGAAGCCATTGTCGGAGGAACTGTTTCTGCTCCTGTGTGAGCAGTTGCTTGATTTGATGTGAGCGCCCTTGAAGCGGCTGGAGCAAACTCACGTGTTTTCTCACATCCAGCATCGCGGTTCGGACATACAGATTCGTAAAGGTCGAGGGCTTCTCTTCCGTCCCTTCACCCTGTACCCACACCGAGAGAAACTTGTCCAGGACAAGGCCCGCGCTGTCCAGCGCCGGTTCCGTATCATGGAACAGCTCGTTCTCGGATTCAGTCAACGGTGTCGATTCAGCAGCGCGAAAGAGGAAGTTTTTTTTCCACATCCTGGCGTCCTTGCAGGCGGCATACTGGCGACGAGCCGGATCAAAGTCAAGCAACCCCCTCAGGACCGTCTCCCCTTCTCACCAGATACCGTTGAGCGTGAATCCTCGTGAGCGTTCGCGTCTCTCATGTCAATGACGTAGCCTTGACAAGCAGAGCATGCCTTTGCTAGCTTCAAAATTCTTTAATCTCTAAGCCAACTTGGGAGAATCAGTGCAGATCAAGACCAATGGAAAGTCTGAGGAGTTCCACGGCGGAACCGTCCTTGATTTGCTCAAGACAAAGAACATCGAGCCGCAGATGGTCGCCGTCGAGGTCAACGACAAGGTGCTGGATCGTGACCATCTTGCCACGACCCACCTCAATGAAGGAGATCATGTGGAATTTCTCTTTTATATGGGAGGGGGCCGGTGAGTACAGCGCTGCACAACGATATCACCGAGCTGATCGGCAAGACCCCGCTTGTGCGGTTGAACCGTCTTTCAAAGCCAGGCTCGGCGACGATTTACGGGAAAGTCGAGTTTTTCAACCCCGGCGGCAGCGTCAAGGATCGGATCTGCCTCAATATGATCAATGAGGCAGAACGTCAGGGGAAACTCAAGCCGGGCGGAACTATCGTTGAGCCGACCAGCGGAAACACGGGTATCGGACTGGCCTTGGTCGCGGCAGTGCGTGGGTACAAACTGATCCTTGTGATGCCGGAAAGCATGAGCATGGAACGGGCCAGCTTGCTGTCGTCGTATGGCGCACAGCTGGTGTTGACACCGGCATGGGAGGGCATGAAGGGGTCTATTAAGGAGGCGGAAAGTATCTTAGCCCAAAATCCGTCGTACTTTATGCCGGATCAATTCTCGAATGCCGCCAACCCCGCCATGCACAGGGTAACGACAGCGCCGGAGATTTGGGACGCCCTCGAAGGAAAGATCGATGCGTTTGTGGCGGCTGTTGGAACCGGTGGGACCATCACAGGATGCGGCGAATTCTTCAAGGAAAAGAACCCGCAAATCAAGGTGATCGCCGTCGAACCGGCGACCTCACCGGTCTTGTCCGGCGGCGATCCGGGGCCGCATAAGATTCAAGGGATCGGTGCGGGCTTTATTCCCAAGGTCCTCAACCGAAAAATTCTCGACCGCGTGATCACCGTGACGGATGACGAGGCCTATCAGACCGCGAAACAGCTCTCCAAGAAGGAAGGCCTGCTGGTGGGCATTTCTGCCGGCGCCAATGTGTTCGCTGCCCAAAAAATCGCCGATGAACTGGGACCCGGCAAGAATGTCGCCACGATCCTGTGCGACACAGGCGAGCGCTACATCAGCATTGAGAAGTATTTTAACATCTGAAATGCCGTTAATCGCTACGGCAGGAACGATCGATTAACGAATAACAATTAGCGTTTCACGTCTCGATCGATGGAATTCACCGAAGAACAGATCAACCGTTACAGCCGGCACATCCTGCTGCCCGAGGTCGGCGGCAAGGGGCAGAAGAAAATCGCCAAATCCCGGGTTCTTCTCGTCGGCGCCGGTGGTCTCGGCTCCCCTGCAGCATTGTATTTGGCTGCGGCGGGTGTCGGCACCATTGGGTTGATCGACAGCGACGTGGTGGACCTGACCAATCTCCAACGCCAAATTCTTCATCATACTCCCGACGTGGGCCGCCCCAAGGTCCTCTCAGGCAAAGAAAAGATCCAGGCGTTGAACCCCGACGTCTCCGTGTCGATGTACGAGGAACGGCTCACGGCCGGCAACGCCCTCAAGATCTTCGGCGACTATGATGTCGTGATTGATGGTGTCGATAATTTCACGGCGAAGTTTTTGATCAATGACGCCTGTTTTTTCGCCGGGAAGCCGCTGGTCCATGGCGGCATCCTTCGATTCGACGGACGCGTGACCACGATCATCCCCAAGAAATCAGCCTGCTATCGTTGCGTGTTCAAGGCGCCTCCGCCGCCCGGCTTGGTCGCATCCTGCCAAGAAGCCGGCGTCATCGGAGTCTTGGCAGGCATTATCGGAACGATTCAGGCGACAGAAGCATTGAAGCTCGTCCTAGGCATCGGACGGCCGCTGACGGACCGCCTGCTCGACTTCGATGCGCGCAAAACCCAATTCCGAGAAATCAAAGTCCGCCGGAACCCGAATTGTGCGCTCTGCGGGGAACATCCGACGATTACCGAGCTGTTCGACGATGGGGACCCCTATGCCGGATGTGCCATGCGTCCCTCTGCATAGGATTTGATAAGGTGGTGCGACGATGAACAAAATGAAAGCGCTGGTCTGCCGAGAGTGCGGCAAGGAATACCCGACGAAGGCGATCCATGTCTGCGAAATGTGCTTCGGTCCTCTTGAGGTGAAGTACAACTACGACGAGATCAAGAAGACTATTTCGCGTAAAAAGATCGAGGATGGTCCGCGCAGCATGTGGCGCTACCTCGACTTGCTGCCGGTCGAAAGCACGAACTTCGTGGGACCGCACGCGGGGTTTACTCCGCTCGTACGCGCCAAAAATCTTGGCGCTTATCTTGGTCTCGACGAGCTTTATATTAAGAACGACACGGTGAACCATCCAACCCTGTCGTTTAAAGATCGCGTCGTCGCCGTGGCCCTCACACGCGCGCGCGAGCTCGGTTTTGAAACAGTGGCTTGCGCATCGACCGGCAACTTGGCGAACTCGGTCGCTGCCCATGCCGCATCCGCCAATCTACACTGTTACGTGTTCATCCCCGGCGACCTTGAGGCCGCGAAGGTGCTCGGTAATCTCATTTATAAGCCGCACGTCGTCGAGATCGAAGGCAATTACGACGATGTCAACCGGCTCTGCAGCGAGATTGCCGGCGAACATGGCTGGGCGTTCGTGAATATCAATATCCGTCCCTACTATGCTGAAGGCTCCAAGACTCTTGCCTTTGAGACAGTGGAACAGCTGGGATGGAAAACGCCGGATCAAGTCGTCATTCCAATGGCATCAGGATCACTCTTGACCAAAATTTGGAAGGGCCTTCATGAGTTGAAAGCTTTGGGTCTTATTGATAACGTTCGCACGAAGGTTAACGGCGCCCAAGCAGAAGGCTGTTCGCCGATTTCTACCGCGTTCAAGGAGGGACGAGATTTTTTCAAGCCGGTAAAACCGCAGACAATCGCCAAGTCCCTGGCCATCGGCAACCCTGCCGATGGATACTATGCGCTCAAGGCAACCGCCGAGAGTCATGGCTCCATGGACATGGTGACGGATGAAGAAGTGGTTGAAGGCATCCAACTGCTGGCCCAAACCGAAGGCATCTTCGCGGAAACAGCCGGAGGCGTCACGATCGGCGTGCTCAAGAAGCTCGTCAAGCAAGGGACGATCAAAAAGGATGAGGTGACGGTGGCCTATGTCACCGGCAACGGCCTAAAGACCCAAGAAGCGGTGATCGATTCGGTTGGTCGCCCAGTACGCATTCAGCCCAGCCTAGTGGACTTCGAAAAGACGTTTAAAATGGGAAAGAACGGTGGTGGTGACGCATGATTAAAGTTCGTATTCCGACTCCGCTTCGCCCCCTGACCAAAGGCCAGGGTGAGGTCGAGACCAAAGCCAGCAGCGTCGTGGAGATGATCGAGGTGTTGAACAGTGCGCATCCCGGCATCAAAGATCGCCTGTGCGATGAAACAGGAGAACTCCGTCGCTTCGTGAACATCTATGTCAACGAAGAAGACATTCGTTTTCTTAAAGGGAAAGACACCTCCCTCAAGGATGGCGATGAGGTTTCCATCGTCCCGGCGATCGCGGGAGGGTAACCATGGTACACTTGCGCTTCCATATCCGTTTTCCTGAAGACAAGATCAGGGAGCCGATTATCTACCAGATCGGACGCGAATATAAGGTCGTGACCGACGTCAGGCGAGCTGATGTTCGCGATACCACAGGCTGGGCGGACGTGGAGTTGTCCGGTGAGACGGTGGAAATTGAACGGGCGGTCGCCGGGCTGCGAGCCAAGGGCTGTGTCGTCGACCCGATTGAATTGAACGTGGTCGAATAACGATGGACCTGTCCGAATCGGAAATTCAACGCTACAGCCGACACATCATTCTTCAGGATGTCGGTGGCAAGGGACAACTCAAGCTCAAGCGGGCCAAGATTCTGCTGATCGGCGCAGGCGGCCTGGGCTCACCGGCCGGTCTGTATCTCGCTGCCGCAGGCATTGGGACAATCGGCTTGGTCGATGGGGATGTCGTTGACCTCTCAAATCTACAAAGACAGATCATGCATTCGACTGCGATGCTTGGACAGCCAAAGGTGGAGTCCGGCCGAAAAACCTTGTCGGCCATTAATCCTGAAATTACGATCAACGCGTACCATCAGCTTGTCGACGCAGAAAACATCATCCCCCTCGTCTCGCAATACGATATCGTGCTCGACGGATCGGACAACTTCACGACGCGATTTCTGGTCAACGACGCCTGTTTCTTTGCCAAGAAAACGCTGATCTCCGCCAGCATGTTTCGGTTCGAGGGTCAGCTGACGGCGATCAAGCCGCACCAAGGCTATCCTTGCTACCGATGTCTCTATCCGGAGCCTCCGCCGGCCGGACTGGTCCCCAATTGCCAGGAAGCCGGTGTGCTTGGTGTCCTCGCCGGCACGATGGGAATCCTCCAGGCATCGGAAGCAATCAAAGAAATCCTCGGCATCGGAGAGACGATCGCTGATAAATTATTGATCTACGATGCGCTCGAGATGAAATTTCGAAAGGTCAACCGTCCGAAGGATCCGGCCTGCCCTCTGTGCGGACCCAATCCAAAGATCAAAGATCTTAGTCTGGACTATACCGTCACTTGCACGATTTAACGTGGCCGACCTTATCATCCCCCGACAGATTCTCGACGACATCATCGCCCATGCTAAGGAACTCACTCCTTACGAATGTTGTGGGCTCTTGGCTGGAACCAATGGAGTAGTCAGCCGTCTCTATCGGATCAAGAACATCGTCGCGATGGAAGGCGCGCAAAGCCTATCGTCATTCGATTCGGCAAAAGCCGCACATCTTGAGCGGCTCTCGCCGGACGAACGAGCGGAAATCGCTTTTGTCATGGACATGCAGGATTTCTCATCCGCTAAGAAGGACATGCGGAACAACGGACTCGATCTACAAGTCGTCTATCACTCACATCCTCACGATCCCGCGCGGCCGTCGATCACCGATATCAAAATCGCTACCGATTACGAAGAGATATGGCCCAAGATCAACTTGCCCCTTCCCGCCTATCTCCTGGTCTCGCTCATGAATTCTGAACCTGACGTGAAGACCTATTGGATCAAATCCGGTTGCGTCACTCCCGCTGACGTACTCATTCGTTGACCCATTTTTTGCAGTTCACATCTTTCTCGGAATGTACTAATGTTCTACTGTCGTCCGGACAAAGAGCATTACTGATGCGTTTGCGGCAACTACTCATCTACAGCCTTCCCCTGTTTTTGTGTGCAGTAATCTTGCCGGTCACACAGGCTTGCGCTGAGGATCGCAGCTTTTACAGCCCGGTAATTTATATCGACAAGGAACAGAGTCAGATCCTTATCTCAACGAGCGCCAGTGTGTTTTACATCGAAGTACCGGAAGCCGCGAAGCCGCACATGGAAAAACTTCCCATTTCCGGCCTTGTGGATTTTGTCGTTGAAATGCGGGGTGAGGATCAACGTCCGCTGATCAAAACCTGGAAAGTCAAATCAGGCGAATCCACCTGCATATACTTCAATGGGAAGGAGTGCATGTAGACGAAGGATTTATCCCACTGGCTTTTATGCAGCATCAAATAGGATAGGCATTCCCGCATATCTCTCCTGATATCGAACCATCTATTCCGAGTTACTCAGCCGGCAATCTGAGGTTTCAACGAATCTTTGAGTGGCCTCGGCTCCTGAAACGGCTGCCCCAGCCAAACATCACTCGTCAAACCATCTCCATATTCAATAGATCTCGCTGTCCACCTTGACACACCAGGGTGGTATGATGGGCATCCATTCCTTTCGAACGAATGCATGTGCAGGTTCTGGTTTCGCGATAGATGGCAGCCTGTGACATCGACCCTAACTCACATGCTCACCTTGCTGTTGTCTTCGTCATCATGAATAAAACAATGAACCGTCGTACGGGAGGAGGTAGGTATGCAGAACCAGCTTGATAGGTGGAGCGGAACCCTCGCGGTAGTTATGTTTCTCACGTCGGCTGCTGGAGAGCTTATAGGCTGTGCTTCGCAACAGACCTTCGCCTCACCGGAAGAAGGCAAGGTCGCGCTGGTAGAAGCGATCAGAGCGGACGATTCTACGAGGCTACAGACCATACTTGGCCGGCACGGCCAAGACTTATTCCGTTCCGGTGACACCGTGGCCGATCAGCACTACCGCGAGGCGTTTCTCAAGGCCTACGGCGAGACACACTCACTGGTGGTTAAAGGGAACCAGCGCGCGGTCCTCGTGATTGGTCGTAGCGCTTGGCCCATGCCCATTCCACTCGTGCAATCCCCCAGTGGCTGGCGGTTTGACACCCCCCAAGGCGAACAGGAAATCTTGGCCCGCCGCATCGGACGTAACGAATGGGCGGCGATGCAGGCCTGTTTCACCATTGTGGATGCCGCGAACGAGTACGCCACGCTCGATATGAATGGCAATGGCATACCCGACTATGCCCCACGATTCGTGAGCACGCCCGGAACCAAAGATGGCCTCTATTGGCCGGCGAAGGCGGGCGAGCCGCCGAGTCCCCTGAGCCCGTTGCTGGCTGCCGCAATGAGCGAAGGCTATACCGACGCGACCTCCAAACCGCTGACCCCCTACCATGGATATTTCTACCGGATTCTCATGGAGCAGGGCGAGGCTGCTCCAGGTGGAGCCTACAACTATGTGATCAAGGGCATCATGATTGGCGGGTTTGCCCTGATTGCATATCCGACGGAGTACGGCGTCTCCGGCAACATGAGTTTTCTGGTCAATCAGGACGGAGCGGTCTACGAACAGGATCTGGGGAAGAATACCTTCGCGATTGCGTCCAAGACAACCGCCTTCAATCCCGATAGTCACTGGAGGAGCGTGAGGGTCCTCGCCAGGGATCAATAACGTTTGCGGAAATCAATAGAGAAGCAGGAGTATCTAGATGATGAGTCTTACCATTCTGGTTCGAATCCTCTGTTTATCAGCTCTGTGCGTGAGCGTCGGGTGTACCGCCGTACCGCGAAAATATCTGCGTGAGGCCGTCCCAAATCTCACATTTTCGACGCTGGCTGCCTCACCTCATCTCTATCAAGATCGCCTTGTCCTGTTGGGGGCCGTCATCCTAAAGGAAGAGATGCGGGACGGAGACCTCTGGTTGCACGTGAAGAATCGCCCGCTCAATGAGAACTACCGTCCTCAGCTTCCGCCCAGCCCAAACGATCAGGAAGGAGGATGGTATTGGATCGTCGTGGAGAAACATCAAACATTTCCCCGTTCGTACCGCCATTGGGCCGATATGACCATCGTCGGTCGTGTCACCGGCGCCGGTCCTGAAGGACAACCGCTTTTACAGTTGGTGTATGCACGAGGGTGGGGAATGACATCGGAGCATGATGGAGTATGGGAGCATACTGTGGATGCGAACTATGGAGCAGCGACGCCGCCGAAGCTCATCCGGGAGTCGGACCAGTTCCAGTAATACGCGCAGCGACGACTTTTCCCACATGGGTCTGATGTCAAAATCTGGCGAGAACCTGGTGAAGGCGTCTCAGTCATTGTAGATCAATTGAAAGGCAGTGGCCGGAACATCATGGAGACAACGCTTGCATGGATCCACAACTATGAGTATCCAGCCATTGTCCTGCTGCTCATGTTGGGGATTGTCGGCCTCCCGATCCCCGATGAAACGCTACTGCTATTTGTCGGCTATTTGAGTTTTAAAGGTGAACTGTCGACACCGCTCTCCCTGTCAGCCGCCGTGCTGGGCAGCGCCTGTGGAATCACGATCAGTTACGGCCTCGGTCATCTCTTGGGTGCACGCGTCCCCACGACACTAGGGCCATGGCTCCATATCGACCAGACACGCTTTCTTACTGCGCAGCGGTGGGTAAGCCGATGGGGAAAGTATGGACTCCTTGTTGCCTACTTTGTACCAGGATTGCGGCATCTGGGCGCACTCACGTTAGGTGCAGCCGGACTTCAATATCCCACCTTTGCAATTTTTGCCTACACGGGCGCGGTGGTGTGGTCTACAACCTTCATCACAGCGGGTTATCTGCTCGGTGAGCAATGGGCGGCCTCCTCCACAACGCTTCATCAAACGTTCCAATGGATCGGCATCGGCACAATGGTTACCGTGGTGGGGCTAATCATGGTGATACTGCTTCGACGTTCGTCAAGTAGGTCATAGCAATCCTTAGCATCTCGTCATGAGAGGCAGCGATCGAATGCGGCAGCGTCGGCAAGGAGACAGGTCAATGCTTGAACGTCTGATCCAGGTTTCGCTTGAGAAGAAGATCGCGGTAGGCCTCGGTGCCGCGCTCATTCTCTTGCTTGGAATCGGGATCATTTCCTATCGTAGTACCGCTGACCTCATCGATCGTGAATCCCGAGTCGTGCAAACGCATGAGATCAGAGAAACGATTGAGCAGCTGCTTTTCCTCATGGAAGACTTAGAATCCAGGCAACAGATCGATCTGCTGACAGGTGAACGGCAATACCTGCAATCCTATCGTGAGAAGAGTCAGGACATAGAGGAGGCGTTGCGCACCCTTGCTGATCAGACGTCGGAAAGTCAGGTCCAGCGACAACATATGCTGGCGTTACGTCGTCTGATCGATCTGAGGCTGACACAGTTCCGAACATTGATCGAACTCAGGGATGCTGGAAAGATTGACGCAAATGAGCTCAGGGTGCATCTCTACGCCGGCATGGAGACGATGAACAAGATCAAAATCGTGCTCGGTGAGATGCGGGAGCAGGAGCAGATGTTATTGGCCGGCTGGTCGAAGCAGACAGACAGCGCAGCCTCATTCACGTTGTCGATCATTCTTGGTGGAACCCTCTTAACCATTGTCCTTGCCATTGGGGGAGGACTCGTGATCTTCTACGACTTGGCGAAGCGCCGCCAGGCTGAGAAGGCCGTGATGGTGGGCCACGCCAGACAAGCGTTGGTTTTGCGCAGTGTGCCCATTGTGATGTACTCGGCAAAGCCTTCGGGAGACTATGGCGCCTTGTGGGTGAGTGAGAATGTTGAGACGGTGACCGGGTATTCACCAAAATGTTTTGTAGATGACTCATCCCTTTGGGCATCGCGGCTTCATCCCGACGATCAGGAGAAGACCCTGATGGAGTTCAACAAACTGTCCGAAGCCAGCGCACTGGCGACTGAATATCGCTGGCAGACACACGACGGCGAGTACCGTTGGTTCCGGGACCAAGCGGTGCTGATCCGGCGGTCAGACGGAACCCCACAAGAACTCGTCGGCCTCTGGGCCGACGTCACTGCGCAACGACACGCGAATGAACTGATTCGTAGGCAGGCTGACATCATCAATCAAATCCAAGAAGCGGTTATCACTGTTGATATGAACGGCGACGTGACGAGCTGGAATAAGGGAGCGGAACAGTTCCTTGGATATACAGTACAAGAGGCCCTCGGCAAACATATCTCGTTTGTCTACCCGATAGAGGACCGCGAGTTCCTGGAACGCGATGTGCTTACCCCTGTAAAAACCAAAGGAACCCACCAGATCGAAATTCGGAGACGCACCAAGTCCGAAGCACTACGGTTTGCCCAACTCTCGCTCACCTTGCTGCGGGATGACAGCGGCGCTCCAATCGGCATCGTCGGCTATTCCATGGACATCACCGATCGGAAACGCGGAGAAGAGGCGCTGCTTAATTCCCGCAACCAACTGGCGGCCCTCGCCGTTCGCTTGGAGTCGGTACGTGAAGAAGAACGAGGAAGAATCGCGTTGGAGGTTCATGATGTGTTGGGGCAAGCCTTGACAGGCTTAAAACTGGATGTGTCGTGGGTCTACAAGCAAGTAATAGAATCGAAGGGCTCGTTCGAGCCATCTGCCGTCCTTTCAAGACTGGCTTCGTCGCTGAAGCTCGTTGACGCCACCATTCAATCGGTGCGTGAGATCGCGACGACGTTAAGACCCGGTGTGTTGGATCAACTCGGCCTGGAAGCCGCGGTTGAATGGCAAGCGCGTGAGTTTCGCCATCGAACTAGAATCGCCTGTGCCACCAGCATTTCGCCGGACCGCATTGGTGTAGGGTCTCAGCAATCGACCGCGCTCTTCCGCATTCTCCAAGAGATCTTGACGAACGTGACTCGACATGCCCATGCCAGCAATGTGGACATCAGATTGGAAGAAACCCGCGAACATGTGATCATGCAAGTCAGAGATAACGGCAAAGGCATTACCCCTGCAGAACAGTTCGGGCCAACAGCATTCGGCCTGTTGGGAATGCGTCTACGCGCTCAACAACAGGGCGGTGCGTTCGACATTCAAAGCACGTCGGGAATAGGAACAACGGTCACCGTCAGAATGCCGCTATCTCGGATGAGCGATGATTAATATTCTCCTTGCAGACGATCATCCGTACCTGCGCCGTGGCCTGGCCCAGATTCTCACCGATGAGTTTTCCGGAGCCGTGATCGGTGAGACGTCAAATGTTCCTGAGTTGCTTGAGCAGGCCCAGCAACGCCGGTGGGATGTGGTTGTGTTGGATTTAACGATGCCGGGACGCGGCGGGTTGGAGGGTCTGCATGAATTGAAACGGCTTTTCCCAAACCTTCCCGTGTTGGTATTGAGCATGCACCCGGAAGACCAGTTTGCCGTACGCGTGTTACGTGCCGGTGGGGCCGGCTATCTCACGAAAGAAAGCGCTCCACAAGAATTGGTGCAGGCCATCAAAGTGATTTCGCGCGGGGGAAAATACATCACACCCAAAGCGGCTGAACTCCTGGCATCGCATGTTCATCAACACGGCGACCACGAGCAACCGCTTCACCGTTCCTTATCCGATCGCGAGGACCAAGTGTTTCGCTTGATTGTCGGCGGTAGCACGATCACGGAGATTTCCGACCAACTGTCCCTCAGCATCAAAACCATCAGTACCTACCGTACCCGCATCCTAGAGAAGTTGAATCTCAAGACCAATGCAGACCTGGCCCGCTACGCAGTACAACATCACCTCGTGGAATGATCACGACAACCCGTCCTTCCCGTGCCCTCTAGTTATATCGAGTCGCTTCCATGTAGGATAATTCCTACAAATAAGACCGGCTAACTCCCACGAATACGAGCGCCTCACTCCTATCCTCCTGAATGAGGCGACGGTGTTTACTGTACTCTTGATTCTGTCGGTGCTGGTGACTTCGTGCATCCTGTGCTGGTCCGAATAAGACACGCCTCCGCACATGATGAGACTGAAAGGAGGAGTGGGTTGTCCCTGTTGCGGAGGAATGTTCACAGCCCAGCTTGCCGCTGCGACGGACGACTTGGTCTGTGAGAGGACGGTAATTGGGGGTTCCTGAGAGTTCGTACTGTCATTGCGACGAGATCGAACAATGAAGCTCCCCGCAGCAAGCTGCGGGGTATCACAGAACTCAATTCCGAAGACTTCTCGGAAGGAGAGGCCAACCCCGTAGCGAGCTACGGGGAATGTCAAGTTCAATGCGAACCTATTGGTTCATCGCGGAGAAGGAAACAGCTTGTGACCACGAGACATACGGATAGAGAAGCGGCCATCCTGAACATGCTTCAACGATACGAAGTGATGACGATGGACGAGATCCTGACTATCGGACAGCCAGACTTTACTTGGAGCGAAGTGTTTCTCGCAATCGATCGCCTGAGCCGACAGAAGCGGATCATGCTCTATCGAATGGGCCTGAGCTATCAAATTTCCCTGACAAATCAAGAGCAGATCGTCGGTCAGGAGCAACATCATCATGCAGAGTCGGCCGCTCAACATCGGTAACGCGCCGACCATATGCGAAGCGGTGTCTGGATTCTTGTGAGGTTTTAGCCCAGATGCTCACCTTCCTCTGTTGCCTCGTGGTGGTCAGTGGTGCCGTTTCATTTGGGGTGATGCTGTGGCTCGTAGCGGTGGGAATGGCGTGGTCCGTAGTGCTGGGGATGAAGGAAGGATGAGATAAACCGGCTGTGTTTAACATTGGTGTTCTCGGTCAAAATAATTCTCTTCACCCATCATGGAGTAGCTCTTACGAAGAGCGAAGAGATTGGTCTATGTTCAACTCAAGGAGGACGATTATGTCGTCCGCTGTGCGAATTCTTCTGGCTGTCGACGAGTCCAAGAACTCCCATCGCATTGTCTGGTACGTCGGATCTCTCCTGAGCCGAACACCTGATGTCGTCGTCACCCTCTTTCATGTGCTCAAACCCATGCCGCGGAGGCTGCTTGAGCGTGGCGGATCTGAGGATCCAGCTGGCGAGGCGCAATTGAGCGCGCAGTCGTGCAATGAGCAAAACGCCTGGATTCAGGAGGAACGGGAATCAGAGTGTCCTGTCCTGAAGCAGGCGCGCGAGACGCTGCACAGTCTGGGTTCGACATGAGCCACGTGGCGGTGAAGTATGGTCATGATGACAATATTGCCAGAAATATCCTCGAAGAGGCCAGAAGCGGGCATCACGATACCATCGCTGTGGGGCGAACGAGGGTATCGCGGATCAAACAGATCTTCGGCGACGGCACGACCGACCATCTCCTGCACGACGCCAAGGGATTTGCGATCTGGGTGGTGGAATGAAAGGGACAATACCGCTCCCAAATCCCTTTCCGCATGAACTCATGCGCATATGCGCTTCGTTGACCCGCCTCCAAACTGAAACAGATCATCCACTTTAATACGACAGCTTCATGTCCTAATAAATACGACTTCAAAATCAGACTCATCTGGGTATCGCCCTGCCGGCCTCCCGCCATATAAACATTGCGAACATGAGAACCAACAGATGATGATCCATCAATCGGCAAGAGTTTTCAATTCGAGACGATTGTAGACGGTCACGTTCGTATTTCGTCCGGTTCGTGAATCAGAAACATCAGGTCTGCGGCGTATTCCTGGAAGGTTATCTTGAGCCTCCTGATCTGCGCCTCAACCTCCTTGATGAAGACCTGCACCGCTCGAGCAGCCACGAGGGTGGAATCCCTCGACCTTGTATCAGCAAGTTGTTCGCGAGTGCTCTATGTATATCGTCATGGTGGCGACAGAATGCGCTCCGGTGGCCCAAGCCGGCGGGTTGGGCGATGTTGTGTTCGGCCTCAGCAGGGAGATCGAACTTCGCGGTCACGCCGTGGAAATTATTCTGCCGAAGTACGATTGCATGCGATACGACCACATCTGGGGGTTGCGCGTGACCTTGGCGGACCTGTGGGTGCCTTGGTACGGCGGTGCGGTGCATTGCTCTGTGTGGTTCGGCTATGTACATGGTCGCAAGTGCTTCTTTATCGAACCGCACTCGCAGGACCATTTTTTCAATCGCGCCTCGTATTATGGGTTTCCGGACGAGTATATGCGGTGGGCTTTTTTCAGTAAGGCCGCTCTCGAATTTCTGTTGCGGACCAACAAACGGCCTGACGTAATTCATTGTCACGACTGGCACACGGCACTCGTTCCGGTGTTGCTGTATGAAATCTACAAACACGCCGGTATGCACAATCAGCGGGTGTGTTACACCGTGCACAATTTCCGGCACCAAGGGATTGCTGGCGAGAACATCCTTTGGGCGACGGGCCTCTGCCGTCCTGAGTATTATTTCCATCCTTACCAGATGCGCGATGACTTCAACCACGCGGCAGTGAATTTGACGAAGGGCGCGATCCTGTACTCGAACTTCATCACGACGGTCTCGCCGCAGCACGCCTGGGAGGCCCGCTATACAGACCAGGGATTCGGGCTTAGGCACTCGCTGTCTGTGCACCAAGGCAAATTCAGCGGCGTGCTCAACGGCCTGGATTACGAGACCTGGAATCCTGAGATCGAGAGGCTGATTCCCCATCGATACGGCGTGAACAGCCTTGAGAGAAAATATGCGAACAAGGAGGCGCTGCGCGACCGATTCTGGCTGCGCAAGGACTATAAGCCGATCATCGCTTACGTGGGGCGTCTCGATGCCCAGAAGGGGATCGATCTGATTCGACATGCGTTGTTCTATTCGTTGGCGAACGGCGCACAGTTTGTGCTCCTAGGCCCGAGCTCGGAACATGGGATACACGAACACTTCTGGCAGTTGAAGCGCCACTTGAACGATCATCCGGACTGTCACCTGGAAATAGGATTCAGCCAAGACCTGGCCCATCTGATCTATGCCGGCGCGGACATGGTCGTTGTGCCCAGTCTCTTCGAACCCTGCGGGCTCACGCCGATGATCGGTCAGAAGTATGGGACGGTCCCAATCGTACGGGCAATTGGAGGGCTGCTCAACAGCGTGGTTGATCGCGACTATAGCGACAGGCCGACTGATGAGCGCAACGGCTACGTTTTCCATCAGGCGGACCATGGCGGGGTCGAGTCGGCCTTACGTCGAGCCATAGGGCTGTGGTACCGCTATCCGGAAGAATTTCGCCGACTGATGGTCAATGGCATGCGCTACGACTTTTCATGGAGCCGACCGGGCGAGGATTACATCAACATCTACAATTACATCCGGCACAAGTGGTGAGATCAGGCCGGCAGGAAGGTACGGCGTATGGCTGAACTTCAGGAATATGTCGATGGTTTGCCCAACATCTCCGGGTGGGAACAGCTGATTGAGCGTGCTTTGATGGACGCTGCCGTGGGGTCGAGGTACCTTCCGGAGAGTCGGCTCGACTTCAAGCGCATCAAGAGCGCCGCCGCTGTGGCGCTGCATATGCATCAGCCGCTGATTCCCGCCGGTGGTAACGAGATTCGCAGCGCCGAGATCATCAGCAATCTCAAGTATATGATGGATCACCAGGGCATCGGCGATAACCATAACGCGTCCGTATTCGTCTGGTGCTACAAACGCATGGGGGAGTTCATTCCGCAACTCATCCATGAAGGCAAAGAACCGCGCGTCATGCTCGAGTATTCGGGCACGCTGCTCCACGGCATGCGTCAGATGGGACTCCATGAGGTGTTCGACAACCTGAAGCGGATCACCTGCGATCCTCTCTATCGCCATGCGGTCGAATGGCTCGGGTGTCCGTGGGGCCACGCGGTCGCCCCTTCGACGCCGGTCCAAGATTACCGGTTGCACGTCAGGGCCTGGCAACATCATTTTGCCGCCATTTTTGGGCTTGAGGCTCTGTCCCATATCCGTGGGTTTTCCCCGTCTGAAATGGCCTTACCCAACCATCCGGACGTCGCCTACGAATTCATCAAGACCTTGAAGGACTGCGGCTTCACCTGGCTGCTTGTTCAGGAGCATACAGTGGAGCAGCCTGCGACCGGCGCTGGACCGGAGCGCAAGCACATCCCTCATCGGCTCGTCTGCCGGAATTCTCACGGAGAGAGCGAGAGCATCGTCGCCCTCATCAAGACCCAAGGCAGCGATACCAAACTGGCCGGGCAGATGCAGCCCTATTACGAAGCCAAGGGCTTGTCCCGGTGGACGATCGGCGGGGTGTCTGTTCCGCCGCTGGTGACTCAAATCGCCGACGGCGAGAACGGTGGTGTCATGATGAACGAGTTTCCTCCCAAGTATCTGGAAGTCGTACGCGAGAGTTCAGGCACGGACACGCCTCTGATGAACGGCACTGAGTACTTGGAGCACCTCTTCGCCTCCGGAGTCACGGAGGAGGTCTTGCCCGTGCTGCAGCCACTGTTCCAGAAGCGCATTTGGGATCGTTTCGAGCCGGGCGGCGGACCTCAGCGGTTGGCTGAAATCATCAAGAACCTGGAAAGCGAAGACCATCGTTTCCATATGGAAGGAGGTAGTTGGACCAACAACATCTCCTGGGTTCAGGGCTATGAAAGTCTGATCGGGCCGATGGAAAAAGTCAGCGCGCTCTTCTATGACAAAGTGATCAAGAGGGACGTCCCCTCGCGCGACCCTCGCTATCGTAACGCGCTGTTCCATTTGATGGCTTCCCAGACCAGCTGTTATCGCTACTGGGGACAAGGGCTGTGGACAGACTATGGGCGTGAACTCTGCCGACGGGCGGAGCAGATCCTCATTCACGACTTTTAGCAGGCTGCGGAAAAACTCGGTTGATGCCGACAATATGGCTGGAATGGTCCGCACGGTGCTCACGCCGGAATCCCTCCAGGATGCTCAAAAAGGTTGTCCGGCAAGGCCGCAGCAAGCGAAGAGGGCAAGGCGTACGCTTCGGTACGTTGAGCCTCTGGGCGACGCGAGAGCGCCGCCGGCGGACTTTTTCAGCATCCTGCCAGGAACATCTCCCTTTGTAGTCACGTCTCCCAAATCTCTCCCCGCATGAATTCATGCGCATATGCTCTTCGTGGACCTGTCTCCAAGTTGAGACAGACCGTCCTCATTAATACGACAGCTTCATATCTTAATAACGACGACTTCAAAATTAGACTCGTCTGGGTATCGGACTGTCAACCTTCCGCCATATAAACATTGGGAACGTGAGAATCAACAGATGGTGACCCATCAATCGGCAACGGTCTTCAATTCGAGACGATTGTAAACGGTCACGTTCGCATTTCGTCCGCTTCGTGAATCAGGGACATCCGACCTGTAGCGTATTCTGGAAAGGGTACCTATGAGTCACTTCCTCGATCGGCTCCTGTTCTTCCGTGAAAATCTCGACACGTTTTCAGGGAAACACGGGGTCGTCAGGCGAGAGGATCGCACCTGGGAGAATGTCTATCGCGATCGCTGGAATCATGACAAGGTCGTGCGTTCCACACATGGAGTCAACTGCACCGGCTCATGTAGTTGGAAAATCTATGTAAAGAACGGATTGATCACTTGGGAGACGCAACAGACAGACTATCCCCGAACGCGCGCCGACCTGCCGAATCATGAACCTCGCGGATGTCCCAGGGGTGCGAGCTATTCCTGGTACGTCTACAGTGCGCAACGCATCAAGTATCCGTTGGTACGGGCACGCTTGATGGCCTTGTGGCGAGAAGCTCGGAAGACGCTAGAACCGGTAGAGGCGTGGGCATCGATCGTCGAAGACGCGCACAAACGCGAGCAGTACACGTCGATACGAGGACAGGGCGGCTTTGTGCGCGCGACGTGGGATGAGGTCACGGAACTGATCGCGGCGGCCAATGTCTATACGATCCAGCGGTACGGTCCGGACCGCATCGCCGGGTTTTCTCCCATCCCGGCGATGTCGATGGTGAGTTTTGCGGCGGGCAGCCGGTATCTGTCGTTGATCGGCGGCGTCATTCCATCATTTTACGATTGGTACGCCGACTTGCCTCCGTCCTCGCCGCAGGTCTGGGGTGAGCAGACCGACGTGTGCGAGGCTGCCGATTGGTACAACTCCTCTTACATTGTCGTCTGGGGATCGAACATTCCGCAGACTCGGACTCCCGATGCGCATTTTTATACGGCTGCGCGATACAAGGGCGCCAAAACCGTCGCCGTGGCTCCGGACTTTGCGGAATACGTGAAATTCTCGGATCTCTGGTTGGCGCCCCGGCGAGGCACGGATGCCGCGCTGGCCATGGCGCTCGGCCATGTCATCCTGAAGGAATTTCATCTGACCGCGCGCAGTCCCTACTTCTTGGATTATTGCCGCCAGTACAGCGATATGCCCATGTTGGTCTTCCTGCGGCCCGCCGGCGACGGATATGAGCCGGGCCGCTTCGTCCGAGCATCCGACTTCGATGGCCAATTGGGTGAAACCAACAATCCGGAATGGAAGACGGTGGCTGTTGACGAGGCCACCGGCCATTTGTACGCCCCTCAGGGCAGTATCGGTTTTCGGTGGCGTGAGAAAGGACGCTGGAATCTCGATCTGATCGATGCGACGACCGGACATCGGATTACGCCCGCGCTAAGCGTGCTGCCGCAAGCCGAGGAAGTCGTGTCGGTCGCCTTTCCCTATTTTTCAGACGATCACCTGCCGATTCTGCGCCGCCTGATTCCGGCCCGACGGCTCAGCACCGTTCACGGCGACCAGCTCATGGTCACCGCCTATGACCTCCTGCTGGCCAGTTACGGCCTCGATCGAGGGCTTGGAGACGATCAGGCGGCGAAGGACTACGATCAAGACATTCCCTATACGCCGGCATGGGCCGAAAAACACACGGGTGTCCATAGCCGTCAGATCATTCGTCTCGCCCGTGAGTTCGCCGAGAACGCTGAAAAAACACGAGGCCGCTCGATGGTCATCCTCGGAAACGGGATCAACCAGTGGTACCACACCGACATGATCTATCGTGCGATCATCAACGTTCTCGTCATGTGCGGATGCGTCGGGCGATCGGGCGGCGGGTGGGCTCATTATGTCGGGCAAGAAAAAGTGCGGCCGCTTGCCGGCTGGACGACCGTGGCGTTTGCGCTCGATTGGGTCCGCCCACCTCGACACATGAACGGCACCTCCTTCTTTTACGCCCACACTGATCAGTGGCGGTATGAGAGCCTGCGGCCGGCCGAGATTCTCTCGCCGACGGCCAAAGACGATCCGGATGCGGATGCGGCCCATATCATTGATTGGAACGTGCGGGCCGAACGCAGAGGTTGGCTCCCTTCCGCGCCCCAGCTCAACAGAAATCCGTTCGATGTGGTGAGCGAAGCGGAGGCGACGGGAACACATCCGGTCGCATATACCGTCGAACAGCTCAAAACCGGCAAGCTCGCGATCGCCTCGGAAGACCCCGATCACCCCAAGAACTTTATCCGGAACCTGTTTATCTGGCGTTCTAACTTGGTCGGCTCCAGCGCGAAGGGCCATGAATACTTTTTGAAGCATCTGCTCGGCGCCGCTCACGGCGTCCTGGCTCCCGATCTCAAGGAACAGGAAGCGCCGCTCCCTCGCGAGGTGGTCTGGCGTGATGAGGCTCCCACGGGAAAGCTCGATCTGCTCGTGACGCTCGATTTTCGTATGTCCTCGACCTGCCTCTACTCCGATATCGTGCTGCCCAGCGCGACCTGGTATGAAAAGGACGATCTGAACACCTCGGACATGCACCCCTTCATCCACCCGTTGTGCGAGGCCGTGAATCCCCTCTGGGAGAGCAAGGCTGATTGGGACATCTTTAAAGCGATCGCTTCGAAGTTTTCCGAACTTGCCGGACCTGTCCTTGGCACGCGGAAAGATCTCGTCTTGACGCCTCTGTTGCACGATACGCCGAGTGAGCTCGGTCAGCCGACATCGGCCGATGACTGGAAGCGCGGCGATTGTGAGGCCATTCCAGGCAAGACGATGCCGAACATGACCCTGGTCACGCGACCCTATGGCGAAACATACGATCGATTCATCGCGCTCGGGCCGCTGACGCGAGACCTCGGGACCGGGGCGAAGGGAATCGTATGGGACAGTAAAGAAGAAGTTGAGGCGCTGGGCCGGATCAACGGCGAGACGGACAATCGAGAGCCTTATCCGAAGCTGGAAACGGCTCGGCAGGCATCCCAAACCATCTTGACACTGGCGCCGGAGACGAACGGTCACGTGGCGGTCAAGGCCTGGGAGGCCCTCTCTCAGCGGACCGGCCGATCCCACAAGCATCTGGCCGAAGGGCGGGCCGAGGAGCGATTCACCTTCGATGACCTGGTTGCGCAGCCCAGGAAGGTCATCTCCTCGCCCACTTGGAGCGGCGTCGAGTCGGAAAAGGTCTCCTACAGCGGGAGCTATACCAACGTCCAGGAGTTGATCCCCTGGCGGACACTGACGGGACGCCAAGAACTTTACCAGGATCATCCCTGGATGCGCTTGTTCGGCGAGCAGGTCTGCGTCTACAAGCCGCCCGTGAATACTCGATCCGTTGAAGCGTTTCGTCGTCACATGAAAGACGGCGATGAGAACTTCCTCGTCGTCAGTTGGATCACGCCTCACCAGAAGTGGGGAATCCACACGACCTATAGCGAGACGAGTCCGATGCTCACCCTGTCCCGAGGTGGTCCGATCGTTTGGCTGGCGGAGGTGGAAGCCAGAGAAGCGGGTATCCGGGACAACGATTGGATCGAGGTCGTCAATGCCAATGGCGCATTGGTGGCGCGGGCAATCCTCAGCCAGCGGATACCGCGCGGAGTGGCGATGATGTATCACGCGCAGGACAAGATCATCAACATGCCGCTGGCTCCGACCACGGGCCGTCGCGGAGGCATTCACAACAGCCTGACAAGGATCATCATGAAACCCACTCACATGATCGGTGGGTACGCGCATTTGGCCTATGGCTATAACTACTATGGAACGGTCGGGACCAACCGGGACGAGATGGTCGTGGTGCAGAAGCTCGATCGTGTCACATGGGACGCCGATCCGGTTCCGCCCATGTCCTAGCGCTCGAGCGATGTGAGACATTCACCAATGGGGGACCTATGAAAGTCCGCGCACAAGTGGCCATGGTTATGAACCTTGATAAATGCATCGGCTGTCACACCTGCTCCGTTACCTGCAAGAACGTGTGGACGTCGCGTGAAGGCATGGAATACGTCTGGTTCAACAATGTCGAAACCAAGCCGGGCGTCGGCTATCCCCACGAATGGGAAAACCAGGAGCGCTGGAACGGCGGTTGGGAACGCAAAAAGGACGGCACGATCAAGCCGAAACAGGGCGCTCGTTGGCAAATTCTCACCAACATTTTCTCGAACCCCAACTTGCCGCAGCTCGACGATTATTACGAGCCATTTACGTTCGACTACAACACACTCCAGCACGCACCGGAAGGACCGACTGTGCCCACCGCCCGGCCGATGTCCATCATCACCGGGGAGGTCAAGGATAAGATCGACGGGGGTCCGAATTGGGAAGACGATCTCGGGGGCGAGTCAGGGGAGCGCTTCAAGGACGTCAATGTCGAGGGAATCGATCCGGATCGCCTGGCTGCATTTGAAAACACCTTTCTGTTCTACCTCCCGCGGATCTGCGAACACTGTTTGAATCCCACCTGCGTCGCGTCCTGTCCGTCCGGTTCGATCTATAAACGCGAAGAAGACGGCATTGTGCTGGTGGACCAGGATAAGTGTCGTGGCTGGCGGATGTGCGTCAGCGGCTGTCCCTATAAGAAGATTTATTTTAACTGGCACACAGGCAAAGCCGAGAAATGCACCTTTTGTTATCCGCGCATCGAATCCGGCCAGCCGACAATTTGTTCGGAGACCTGCGTCGGTCGCCTGCGATACCTGGGAGTCCTCCTTTACGATGCGGATCGCATCGAAAAAGCGGCGAGTGTCGAACAGGAACAGGATCTGTACGAGGCCCAACTTGGACTGTTTCTCGACCCCAAGGATCCGGCTGTGCAGGCGCAGGCGAGACAGGACGGAATTTCCGACAATTGGCTGGAGGCAGCCAAGCGGTCTCCGGTCTATAAGATGGCGGTCGAGTGGCGTCTGGCGTTTCCTCTCCATCCCGAATACCGAACGTTGCCCATGGTGTGGTACATACCACCGCTCTCACCGGTTTCGAATTCAGTCGATATGGCGCATGTTGAGACGGACGAGCTTCCCGACAGCTCTTCGCTCCGGATCCCGGTGCGCTACCTCGCACATCTCCTGACGGCTGGAAAGGAAGAGCCCATCGTTCGCGCGTTGGATCGGCTGCTTGCGATGCGTCGCTACATGCGAAAGAAAGACATGGGGGGCGACGCAGTCATGTCGCTGCCACAGGTGGGATTGAGCGAAAACCAGATCGAGGAAATGTACAGATACCTCGCGATCGCTGATTATGAGGACCGTTACGTCATTCCAACCAGCCATCAGGAGGCCCTGTCACACAGCTTCGATGACCAGGGCTCCTGCGGCTTCTCCGCCGACAGCCGATTTTCCGAGGGGGTGACGGGCGCGAGTGTGTTCGCCGGTAAGGAGCGGACGAACGCACAACTCATCAGCGTGGATGAGATCCGGAGGGGGAACCGCAGGCCGTGAAGATCTATAAGGTCATCACCCTGCTCTTGACCTATCCCGAACAGGACTGGCTACAGTCAATCGGCGAGTTGCGGGCGATGGTGGCCGCCGAGACCGGACGAGGCCGGCATGCTGGGCGTCGGCTCGATCTGTTGTTGCTCTATCTCGAACGCGGGCGATTGATCGATTTGCAGGAAGCCTATGTCGAAAC
This sequence comes from Nitrospira sp., assembly GCA_025934915.1. Taxonomy (GTDB): domain Bacteria; phylum Nitrospirota; class Nitrospiria; order Nitrospirales; family Nitrospiraceae; genus Nitrospira_D. Next base: position 17,558 of record JAICWG010000007.1, on the reverse strand, counting down.
ATTCGATCGCAACCCGGCCCATTCGCTGTTGATCTTCGAACATACCATGGGAGAATCCCGGGAGAGAGGCGCCGCGATGGCTCGCCTTGTTGAGGAGTACCGTCAGGCCGGATTGGAGGTGACGAGTAACGAGTTGCCCGATTTTCTTCCGATGTTCCTCGAGTTCCTGTCCCTAATTTCGCCGGAGGAGGCGCAAGAGCGACTGGTCGGCATCGAAGATGTTGTGGAGACCCTGCATAGCCGGCTCGCTGATGTCTGTTCTCCCTACGCTGGAGCCTTCGACGCCCTGACGGCGCTGACTCCCGGCTCCGCGTTGTCCGGAGTCTCGTCTCCAATTCGCAGCATGAAGCGACTTTTTCGGCGGAAGCAGTCCGGGATCCGAATGGGAGTGCCGGGAACGTTGACGAAAGAACCGCCTGGCGGCGACGGCCATCGCGAGACCTGAAGCGATTCGAGACGATGAGGATGTGACATGACCAATCTTCACGAATTCTTCTTTCAAATCTACCCGTACATTGCGGGTTCCGTGTTTCTCCTGGGCAGTTTGCTGCGTTTTGAGCGAGGCCAGTATACCTGGACCAGCGATTCAAGCGAGTTGCTCAGACGCGGAACGCTCCGATTCGGCAGTAACCTCTTCCACGTCGGCGTGTTGTTCCTTTTCTTGGGACATTTTATCGGCCTGCTCATGCCGGAGGTGTTTGGGATGCTGGGCATCGGTCTGCAGGGGCATCAGTTGGTGGCCATGATCAGCGGCGGACTCTTCGGATTCGCCTGCTTGATCGGACTCGTCATGCTCATCCATCGGCGTTTGACGGAGCCGAGGATCCGCGCGACCACGCGCGTGATGGATATGGTCGTGCTTGTATGGATTCTCATCACCCTGTCCTTCGGCTTGGGCACGCTGTATTTTTCTGCCCAGGAGCTGTCAGGAGGCAACCTGACACCCTTGGCTCAGTGGGCCCGTCATATCGTCACGTTTCACGGCGGTGCCGCTTCTTTCGTGGCGGCGGTGCCGCTGGTCTATCAAGTTCATATGGTATTAGGGATGACTCTGTTTGCTCTCATCCCGTTCAGCAGACTCGTACATATCTGGAGCGGATTTGCATTGGTGGTTTACCTCTTGCGGCCCTATCAGGTGGTGCGTCCAGGATTGCGCCAGCGGTAAGGCGGTCACCGACAGGCGAGATCAGAGGAGAAGAGGTGCAGGACATCATCGTGATCGGCGCCGGCATTGCGGGTGTCCCTGCCGCCTATGAACTCAAGCGGTGGCTCGGCTCCACCGCCCGCATTACCGTCGTATCAGACCGGGAGTATTTCCACTTCGTCCCGTCCAACCCGGCGCTGGCGGTCGGCTGGCGCGTCGAGTCCGACATCGCTCTCCCAATCAAACCTCACTTAGAGGGGCGCGGGATCGATTTCGTCCACGGATCGGTAGCGGCCATCGATGCCGATCACAGTCGTATCATGGTCGACGGGGCACGGGAACTCTCCTACGATTCCATCCTGATCGCCTGCGGCGCTGTTCCTCAATGGCGGGAGATTCCTGGGCTCGCGAAGCTCCACTCCGTGCTCGATCTCGAACAGGCGCTGGCGACACGGAAAGCGTACGAGCGGTTCGTGAGTCGGCCCGGTCCGATTGTGATCGGAGCCGCGCCCGGCGCGTCGATCTTAGGTTCCGTCTACGAGTACGCATTTCTTGTCGATGCCGATCTTCGCCGGCGCGGGATCAGACGCCGCGCGCCGATCACCATCATCACTCCGGAACCGTACTCCGGGCATTTGGGCATCGGCGGCTCGGCCCTGCGCGAGTCTTTAACCCATGCCTTAGCAGCCCATGACATTCAGTGGATCGGAAACGCTGAAACCATCGGCGCGGCGGAGGACACCATCCAGGTGGCGAGACACACAGATGATGGAAGTACAAAAAAAGAGCCTATCCCATACCTGTTCGGTGTCTATTGGCCGCGCTTCGGAGGCATCCCTGCCATCAACGACAGCGCGCTTCCAACCGATGCTCATGGGTTGCTCAAGGTCGATCAGTATTTACGAAGCGAGCGATACGAGAACGTATTCGCAGCGGGCATCTGCATCGCCCCCAGTCAGGCCTCCCCTACTCCGGTGGAGGTCGGTCTTCCCCAAACCGTGGATGCGATCCAGGAAGAGGTGCGCATCGCCGGCCATAACCTCGTCGCAAGCTTGCGCGGGCAGCCTCTCAGAAGCGTCACCATCGAACGCGCGCAACGGGTGATAGGGACCGAGCAAGACCATGCCGCCTATATGTCCGCGCTTCGCGTGCCTGTGGGAGACATCACTGGGCTCAAGCAGGGACGCTGGGTCTATGAAGCGAAAAAGGAGTTCGAAAGCCGTTTTCTGAATATGGTCATGTTTGGGTTCGAACGCGGCAGTCCTGTGGCGGCGTTGATCCGGACAATCCGGTCCACTCCCGGAATCGGTCCGGGGGTAATCCGACTCCGAGGTAGACAGCTCGTCTTGGAGCTTGACCAGAGCAACTACGCTGAGGTCGTCGCAATGGCCACGGTCCTCTCACAGCGCTCCTCTTCCTTCGCCTCTGGGTTGCTGGCAGCGGCCATTCAGGAGGCCAAAACCTGTCTTACTGCGACGGAACGCGTAGAGGTGCAACGACGGGTGCAGGAATCGACGATCACCGCGCTCCGAAAAGAGGAGGAAGAACAGTTGCAGTTTGAGGGTGGAGCGTCTTAAAGGCAGACATCTTGCCGTGAAAATTGAAATTACTCGGAAGCATGCGAAGCAGTGACCTCGCGATCGAGATGTGAACGCTTGATCTTCTCGACGTCAACCTTACTCGCCTGTATCAGTTTGCGATGTCTATGTGCGAGAACAGCGGCTCGCATAATCGGTTCAGGGCCACCGATCACGCTTGCGCCGAAGCCCCACGAGAACATCGTAATCACAGGCTTCGAACCCGCATTGTGAATTCCGTTCGAGAGCTTCCTCTCGGCTCATTTGCCTTTGTCATGGCCACAGGCATTATTTCGGTGGGGGCGCAACTTGCTGATTTGCCGGTGTTGGCTTGGGCTCTCTTCGGAGTCGCGGCTATCGGCTATGGTGTGCTCTGGCTCCTCATGATTATCCGGCTCATACTGATCAGGCGGCAGAGGTGGTCCGATTTGATCGGTAGCGCAAGCGCTCCCGAATGTCTCACGATCGTCGCCGGAACTTGTGTGCTCGGCAGTCAGGTGGTGCTCTTAGTCGGCAACGTGACATGTGGGCTTGCGCTGTGGTTCCTCGGCGGTGTTTTGTGGATCTTGCTGCTCTATGCGTTCTTCCTTGCCAGCTTCGTGATCGAACCCAAACCCACTCTTGAGCGAGGCTTGACAGGCACTTGGCTTTTAGCCACCGTCTCGACTGAGTCTGTTGCAATACTCGGGACGCTCCTCGCCTCGCATCTGGGTAGTTGGCGCGATAGCCTGTTCCTCATCTCGCTGAGCCTGTATTTGCTGGGAGGGTTCCTCTACGCCCTCATCATCACGATGATCACCTATCGATTGATCTTCATTCCGCTATCGGCTGACATGCTCACTCCGCCGTATTGGATCGGTATGGGAGCTGAAGCCATTACGGTTGTGGCCGGCGCACACCTGATTATGAAGGCTGCGGACTGGACAATCGTGCAGGAACTGTTGCCGTTCCTGAAAGGACTCACTCTGTTCTTCTGGGTGACCGCCACGTGGTGGATTCCGCTGCTGCTGGCCTTGGGAGTATGGCGCCACGTGTATCAGCAGATGCCGATGCACTACCAATCACAATACTGGAGCCTGGTCTTTCCGTTGGGGATGTATGCGACCTCCACCTTTGAGATAGGCCGCCTGTTGGACCTACCGGTATTTTCCGCCGGCGCCCACCTGGTGCTGTACGTTGCAGTCGCAGCTTGGCTGATCACCTTCTTGGGTCTCATTCAGGCCATCATGGAGCACCTAAGAGGGGCATCTAACGAAAGAGAAGTAGCACTGTAATGCGACTCCATCGCTTTCCGCGAGAACAACATAAGCATGATTACATTGTGTGACCCCTTCTCTTGTCCTCAAGGAAATGACATGCACAAGACTGCGCTTTTCGACAGGATGATGGCGAGGTTTCACGATGTTGTGACCGGTCGAATGGATGTATCGATCACGGTCAGGATGGAGACACATTCGAGACGAAGGTCTTCGCTTTGGGTATGACATTCTCGGACGTTCAACAGACGCGGCGCTCATTATTTTTCACACTGCGGGCCTCGACTGGCGTCTCCGAGGATTCGTTACGAACCCTCGTGAATAGCGCGGGCTAAAGCGGGAAGGATGTCATGACAAATTCGCTGTTGCATCTTCAGACGTTTGGACAGAGCATCTGGTTGGACTTCATTCGACGAGGCATGTTGACCTCCGGCGAAATGCAACGGTTGAGAGAAGATTGCGGCATTCGAGGAGTCACGTCCAATCCTTCCATTTTTGAGAAAGCCATCGTGGGGAGTCGTGACTACGACGATAGAATTCGCGTCCTCGCGCTGGAAGGCAAAACTTGTCGGGAGATTTATGAAGATCTGACGCTCGACGACGTGCAACGCACCGCCGAGCTGTTCAGGCAAGTCTATGACCAGACGGACGGAAGAGACGGTTTTGTAAGCTTGGAGGTCTCCCCGGACCTGGCTGATGATGCGACAGGAACCGTGAAGGAAGCGCGCCGCCTTTGGCAACTGCTCAATCGACCGAATGTGATGATTAAAGTGCCCGGAACGCGCGAGGGGATCATTGCCATCCGCCAGCTCACCGCGGATGGCATCAATGTCAACGTCACCTTGTTGTTCGGTCTTTCCCGCTATCGCGATGTCTGCGAAGCCTACCTTGAGGGGCTGGCAGCCCGCATGGCGCGAGGGCTCCCGCTCGACCGCGTGGCGTCGATGGCGAGTTTTTTCCTCAGTAGGATCGACATTCTCGTGGATTCCTTATTGGACCAGCGCCGAGAGGAGAGGAACGACGACAAGTCGCGTCACGGCCTCCTCGGACAGACGGCCATCGCCTGCGCGAAGGTCGCATACGATATCTATAGAGAAATCTTCCACGGCGAACGTTTCAGCGCGCTCGCTGTTCAGGGGGCAAGACCGCAGCGACTGCTCTGGGCCAGTACAAGCACCAAGAATCCGAGTGAAAGCGACGTGAAGTATGTGGAATCGCTAATCGGCCCGGAGACAGTGAACACACTGACGCTGGAGACGTTACATGCCTATCGTGATCACGGTCGGGCGGCAGCTCGGCTGGAAGAGCAGACGGCGGAAGCGCATGACATGCTCGATCGTCATCATACAATCGGGATCGATCTGGAGAAAGTGAGCGACCAACTCGAGGAAGAGGGCATCCGGAAATTCATCACGGCATTCGATGGTCTCACGGAAAGCATCGAACGAAAGCGCATGGCGGCATTGAAGGAGCCGCTGGATGGGCAAACGCTGATGCTTCCGGGATACGACTCGGTCGTTCAGAAGCGGCTGAACGCCCTGGAACAAACTCGGTTCATCTCGCGCTGCTGGCAAAAAGAGACGGCCTTGTGGAAACCGGATGTGCATCATCAGGAAGTAATCCGGAACTCCTTGGGATGGTTGCACGTGGCGGAAAAAATGGAGGACCATCTCGACGCGCTCTCAGAGTTCACCGAGGAAGCCCGACGCGCCGGGTTTCGGCGCGTCGTTCATATGGGGATGGGAGGCAGTAGTTTGGCTCCGCTGGTCTTTCAGCAAACCTGTCTACCGGAAACAAGAGGGCTCCCGTTGACCGTGCTGGATACGACCGATCCCGCGACGATTCTGAAGGTCGAACGAGAAAGTCCTTTAGCCGATACGCTGTTTATTGTCGCGACGAAATCCGGGACGACAGCCGAGTCGTTGGCGTTCGGGGACTATTTCTTTGCCAAGCTGAAGAAGATCAAAGGCCTTCAAGCGGGTGGTAATTTTGTCGCGATCACGGATGCTGGCACCCCGTTGGTCAAGCAGGCTGAAGAACGGAAGTTCAGGAGAGTCTTTCTGAACTTTCCCGATATCGGCGGGCGGTATTCCGCCTTATCGTACTTCGGCATCGTGCCCGCAGCGCTGATGGACATCAATGTATCTGAATTGCTGGCGCGGGCTCTCCGGATGGTGCATGTCAACGCGACCTGCGTGTCGGTCAAAGAAGCTCCCGGAATCGTCTTAGGCGCGGTGATGGGGGAACTGGCTCTGCACCACCGCGACAAGGTCACGCTGCTGACCTCGGCATCGCTTCGGGCGCTGGGACTCTGGCTCGAACAACTGCTGGCTGAAAGCACCGGCAAGGAAGGCATCGGGTTGCTGCCGGTCGTGGGCGAAGCGCTCGCAGATCCATCCGTCTATGGGGAGGATCGACTGTTTGTCTCCATCCGCGCGCAAGGTGAACGTGACGAGTCGCTGGATCGCGGCCTCGCGGCTTTACGATCGGCGGGCGAGCCGGTCGTGAACATCGAGCTGGAAGGCCCGCTCGACCTTGGACAGGAGTTTTTCCGGTGGGAAATGGCCGCTGCGACCGCCGGGGCGATTCTTGCGATTAACCCATTCGATCAACCGCATGTGCAGGAGAGCAAGGATAACACCAACCGCCTGCTCGCGGACGTCCGGCAGGGATCTCGATTGCCGGAAGAATCTCCGGCAGTCATAGAAGGACCCTTGGCGTTCTATACTCGCGAGACCGGGCGCTCCGCATCCGAGATGTTGCGACGTTTTTTTCAACAAGCGCGCATCGGAGATTATGTGGCGCTGTTGGCGTATCTCACCGAACAGCCGGACATCGATCAACAGCTTCACATGATCCGAGGACTGGTGCGGGATCGGCTGCATATCGCCACGACGGTCGGCTATGGGCCTCGCTACCTCCATTCCACCGGACAATTCCACAAAGGCGGTCCCAATACGGGACTCTTTCTGCTGATCACTGCCGACGAGACGGTCGATGCGCCGATTCCTGACCGACCTTACACATTCGGCGTCTTCAAACGCGCCCAGGCTCTCGGCGATCTCGAATCGCTGCGCAGACACGGCAGGCGAGTGCTGCGGGTCCATATGCGTGGGGATGTCGCCGGCGGATTGGCGGCGCTGTTTCAGGCGCTTGAAGCGGCCCTTGAGACTTCCACGCATGACTCTCATGACTCTACGGATCGGGAATCTGCAGCCTCCATGGACGCCTAACATGGTCGCTCTCATGAGGATGTTCTCGATGTTCGGCTTGGTCAATGAGTAGGAAGGAAGCCTGTCATGAATCAACTCGCGACCGATACGCCGCCCACGATCAAAAAGGATGCGCTGCTCACCGCCGATGAACTGCATCTGCTGGATGCCTACTGGCGCGCGTGTAATTATCTTTCGCTCGGCATGCTCTACCTGCGCGAAAACCCTCTGTTGCGAGAACCGCTTAGGGTGACGCACATCAAAAAACGATTGATCGGACATTGGGGTTCCGCTCCTGGTCAGAATTTTATCTGGGTCCACCTGAACCGGGTGATCACCCGCTACGACTTGAACATGATCTACATCGCCGGGCCCGGGCACGGTGCGCCTGCGATGCTCGCGAACGCGTATCTGGAAGGCACCTATTCCGAGGTGTATCCGGATATAAGTCAAGATGTCGAAGGTCTGCGTAGGTTCTTCAAACAATTTTCGTTTCCAGGAGGGATCGGCAGCCATGCCACTCCGGAAACGCCCGGTTCCATCCATGAGGGCGGCGAATTGGGATATAGCCTATCGCACGCGTTCGGGGCGGCGTTTGACAACCCGGATTTGCTCGTCGCCGCCGTCATCGGGGACGGTGAGGCCGAAACCGGTCCATTGATGGCGTCTCTGCATTCCAACAAATTTCTGAATCCCGTTCGCGACGGCGCCGTGCTCCCGATTCTTCATCTGAATGGGTACAAGATCGCCAATCCGACCATTTCAGCTCGCATCTCATCAGACGAATTGCGCGGCATATTCGCAGGCTTTGGGTGGACTCCCCACCTCGTCGAAGGGGACGACCCGCCGGTCATGCACCGTCAAATGACAGCAGCTGTCGAGACCTGTATCAATCAGATCCGCGCCGTTCAGGAAGATGCGCGTCGTCGCGGCAATGCTATGCGGCCACGCTGGCCCATGATCATCCTCCGTACACCCAAAGGCTGGACCGCCTCCAAGGAACTGGACGGGCACAAGTTGGAAGGGTATTGGCGCGCGCACCAGATTCCGATCCCCAACGTCGTCGAGAATCCGACGCACCTCGCGATGCTCGAAACCTGGATGCGAAGTTACAAACCGGAAGATCTGTTCGATGAAAAAGGCTCCCTGGTTCCGCAGTTGAAGGGGTTGGCCCCGACCGGTCGCCGGCGGATGAGTGCCAATCCCCACGCGAACGGCGGCTTGCTGCGGGTTCCGCTTCGAATTCCGAATTTTCGGACATACGGAGTGTCGGTTATCAAACCCGGAGCTATCGAAGCTCAATCAACGTTTCTTTTGGGCCAATTTCTGCGCGACGTCATGCGCGACAATATGCATAACTTCCGAGTCTTTGGGCCAGACGAAACGGCGTCCAACCACCTGCAAGCTATTTACGAAACCACCAAGAAAACCTGGTTGGCGGAATTTAAGCCCGAAGATTCGGATGGCGGCGAGCTCTCGCCGGATGGACGCGTCATGGAAATGCTCAGCGAACATACCCTCGAAGGATGGGCGGAGGGCTACCTGTTGACCGGCCGTCACATGTTCTTCGCTTCCTATGAAGCGTTCCTTCACATCATCGATTCCATGGTCAATCAGCATGCCAAATGGCTGGAAAAATGTAAAACCGAGGTCAAATGGCGAGCGTCTATCCCATCCTTGAATCTGTTGATCACCTCGACCGTATGGCGTCAGGACCACAATGGCTTCACCCATCAAGACCCGGGGTTCCTTGATGTGGTCACCAACAAGAGTTCGAAGGTGACCCGCATCTATCTGCCTCCCGACGCGAACTGCCTGTTGAGCGTGGCGGATCACTGTTTGCGCAGCGTCGATCATGTGAACGTGATCGTGGCGGACAAACAGCTGCATCTTCAGTATTTGGACATGGCGGCCGCCGTGAGGCATTGCGAGAAGGGCATTGGGATTTGGCCTTGGGCCAGCACGGATCAAGGCAGCGCGCCGGACGTGGTGATCGCGACTGCGGGTGATGTGGTCACCATGGAGGCGCTGGCTGCGACAGCCATCTTACGCGAGCGGTTCCCGGATCTGAAGATTCGGTTCATCAACGTGGTCGATCTGTTCAAACTCGAGCCGGCCACGGACCACCCACATGGATTGACGGACCGCGACTTCGACGGCCTGTTTACAACGGACAAGCCCGTCATCTTCAATTTTCACGGATACCCGCCGCTGATTCACAAGCTAGCCTACCGGGCCAACCACGACCTCTGGCACGTTCACGGCTACAACGAAAAAGGGAGTATCGACACGCCGCTCGCGCTGGCCATCCTCAACGAGGTGGACCGGTTCAGTTTGGCGATCGACGTCATCGATCGAGTCCCGCGGCTACAAGAGTCCGGAGCTCACGTCAAGAACTGGCTCCAGGATCAGATCCTGGAGCATCTCGCGTATGTCCACGAACAAGGCATCGATCCGCCGGAGATCCGAAACTGGAAATGGCCGTACACGTAAGAAAGCACCGCGATCGCGCAGATTCTTTTCATACCGAAAGGAGTGGACTCATGGCTGTCACAACACCAGAACGGACGACGGTAGACATCCTGCAGGACAAGGCGACGCGCTTGCGGATCGACAGCGTCCGATCGACGACCGCAGCCGGCAGCGGACACCCGACGAGCTGCGCCTCGGCGGCGGAGATCATGTCCGTGCTGTTCTATTCCGTGCTGCGGTATGATCCCCGCGATCCGCACAACCGTGACAACGATGTCTTCGTGCTCTCGAAGGGCCACGCCGCGCCGATCCTCTATGCGGCTTGGGCGGAAGCCGGAGCCTTTCCGCGCGAGAAACTGCTGACGTTGCGCCAAATCGACTCCGATCTGGAGGGCCACCCCACCCCCCAGCTGCCTTTTATCGATGTCGCGACCGGTTCGCTGGGTCAGGGATTATCGGTCTCTCTGGGGATCGCCCTCCATGCGAAACGATTCGGGCCGTCCGACCAACGGGTGTATGTGTTGATGGGCGACGGCGAATCGGCCGAAGGCTCGGTCTGGGAGGCCGCGCAATGGGCCACTCTCCACGGTCTGAGCAATCTCTGCGCGACCATCGATATCAATCGTCTGGGCCAGAGTCAGCCGACCATGCTGCAGCGCCATCTGGACATCTACAAGGCTCGCTGGGAGGCCTTCGGCTGGCAGGCGTTATCGGTGGATGGGCACAGTATTCCTCATCTGCAGGCGGCTTACGAGACCGCTCGTCTGACCACCGATCGTCCAACGATTGTGTTGGCGGGGACGATCAAAGGCAAAGGATTTGTAGACATCGAAGATCGGGAACACTGGCATGGCAAGGCCCTGGATCACGATACCGCAGCGAAGGTCGTCGTCGATCTGAAACAACAACTCACGGGCGCCGACACCGAATGGACGCCGCATCTGCCTCCGGCTCGACCCCTCTCCACAACCATCATGAGGGACAGTCGCGTCGAGTCGGCAGAGAAGTCGCCGTATGTCATCGGAGGCAAGGAAGTTGCCACGAGAAAAGGCTTTGCCGACAGTTTGGCAGCGTTGGCGCGCACCGATCCTCGCATTGTGGTGCTCGACGGTGACGTCAAAAACTCCACCTACACCGAAGAATTCGAGAAGGTTGCGCCGGACCGCTTCTTTCAGGGATACATTGCGGAACAGAACATCGTGGGAATGGCCATGGGATTGGCGGCGCGAGGCAAGGTGCCCGTCGCGGCCCTCTTTGCTTGCTTCGTCACCCGGGCCTACGATTTCATCCGCTTGGCCGCCATCAGCAAGCTCAATATCAAGCTGGTCGGCACGCACGCCGGTCTGTCCATCGGGGAGGATGGGCCCACCCAGATGGGGCTCGAAGATCTGGCCATGACGTGCGCGGAGCCGACCTTCACAGTGCTCTATCCCGCCGATGCCACCAGCGCCTGGCAAGCCACCAGGCTGATCGCGGAGCACTCCGGTCCCTGCTATCTCCGGCTGGGGCGGCCGAACTCGCCGATTCTCTACGAGCCGGACGAACGGTTTGCGATCGGTCAATGCAAAGTGCTCCGAAAGAGCGGCCAGGACCAGGCGCTTGTCATTGCCGGCGGGATCACGGTCTTTGAAGCGTTAGCCGCGTACGACCAACTTCAACACGAGGGCATTTCCATCCGCGTCATCGATCTGTTCAGCGTACGACCGATCGATCGAGACGAGCTGATCGCCTCCGCTCGCGCCACGGGTGGGATCATCATCACGGTCGAAGATCACTATGAGCATGGAGGACTCGGCGACGCCGTGCTCTCAGCCCTCGCGGGAGAACGCATCCAGGCGTATAAGTTGGCCGTGCGTGACATCCCGCACAGCGGACAACCCAAGGAGCTGATCGAGAAGTTCGGCATTTCTGCCGGACGCATCGTGACCACGGTCAAGTCCGCCTTACGGTCGCCCGCATGCTCGTGAGCGTCCGATGAGGTCGCAGGACAGCAAGGAGGAATGAGTATGAAGATCAATCATTTGAAGAAATTAGAAACGTTCGGTCAGTCCATCTGGTTGGACTACATCCGACGCGATCTGATCGCCGGTGGACAGCTTCGGCGTCTGATTGACGAGGATGGTCTGCGGGGGATCACCTCGAATCCCTCCATCTTTGAGAAGGCGATTGTAGAGAGCCATGAGTATGACGATGACATTCGGGCCATGGCTCTTGAGGGAAAAGAAGTGATCACCATCTACGAAGCCCTCAGCCAACACGACGTGCAATGCGCCGCCGACGAGTTCCGGCCGCTGTATGACAAGACCGATGGCCGCGATGGATATGTCAGTTTAGAAGTGAATCCCCATCTGGCGCACGACGCCAAAGGCACGATAGAAGAAGGCCGCCGATTATGGGGAATGTTGGACCGACCCAATGTCTTCATCAAGGTCCCTGCCACGACCGCAGGACTATCTGCCATTCAGGAACTCACCAGTGACGGCATCAACGTCAACGTAACCCTGCTCTTTGGGTTGCCGCGATATCGACAAGTGGCGGACGCATACCTCACCGGCCTCGCCGCACGGCTCGCGCATGGGAAGCCCGTGAACCATGTGGTCTCGGTGGCCAGTTTCTTTGTGAGCCGTATCGATAGTCTGGTGGATTCGCTATTGGCGAAAATCATCGCGCAAGGCGGCGAAAAGGCAAATCTCGCGAAGACGCTGCGCGGACAAGTGGCCATCGCCAGCGCGAAGGTCGCCTATCAGATCTACAAGGAGATCGTCGGCAGCGAGCGCTTTAAGACATTGGCAGACCAAGGGGCTCGCGTCCAGCGTCTGCTGTGGGCCAGCACCAGCACCAAAAATCCCAACGACAGCGACGTGAAATATATAGAGGCGCTCATCGGACCAGACACGGTCAACACCGTGCCGCTCAACACCCTCGACGCGTACCGCGATCACGGCGATCCGAACGTCCGCCTCACCCAAGATGTCGAAAAAGCCCGATTGGTCTTGGAGCAATTGTCGGAAGTGGGCATCAGTATCGACCAGGTGACGCAGCAACTGGAAGACGACGGTGTCGCGAAATTCAACAAGCCCTTCGACCAATTAATGGAGACCTTGGCGAAGAAGTGCGCCACTGCGAAACGAGAGTCTGCCGACCCTCGGGCCGAGCAAACGGCCTTCAAATCGCAACACACGTTGAAAGCGCCTTAAGAGGTTCAACGTGTGGCACGAATCGACACGATCGCGGCGAACACGTCCGCGTGTGAGGCAAAGCCATGAAACCGAGTCCGCTTGCGGGAATGCCGGCCGACCTCTCGATGCTGGTGAACGTGCCCAGACTCGTCACGGCCTATTATACAGAAACGCCTGATCCTTCAGTGCCGGCCCAGCGGGTGGCGTTCGGCACCTCAGGACATCGAGGTTCATCATTCGACAAGGCGTTCAATGAACGGCATATCCTGGCCATCAGTCAAGCCATCTGCCTGTATCGGGCACAACGGCAGATCGACGGTCCTTTGTTTCTCGGCATGGACACCCATGCGCTCTCTGTGCCGGCATGCGCCAGCGCGCTCGAAGTGCTGGGAGCCAACGGCGTGGACGTCATGCTCGCCGAGCACGATGAATACACTCCCACTCCTGCGGTCTCTCACGCGATACTCGCTTACAACCGCGGACACGATAAAGGGCCGGCGGACGGCATTGTCATCACGCCTTCGCACAATCCGCCCGACAACGGGGGTTTCAAGTACAACCCGCCGAACGGCGGACCCGCCGATCTCGACATCACTGATTGGATCGAAGCCAGGGCCAATGAGTTCCTGACGAGCGACCTCCGGGGCGTGAAACGAATCCCTTTCGAGAAGGCCGTCCGCGCATCTACGACCCACCGACACGATTATCTCACCGCTTACGTGAGCGATCTTGCCGGGATCATCGATATGGATGCGATTCGCGGCGCGAACATCAGCATGGGCGTGGATCCGCTCGGCGGCGCCGGGGTCCACTATTGGGCTGTGATTGCTGAACGCTACGGCTTGAACCTGACCGTCGTCAACGAAGATGTCGATCCGACATTCCGGTTCATGACGATTGATTGGGACGGTCGTATTCGCATGGACCCGTCCTCGCCTTACGCCATGCAGCGGGTGGTCGGCTTAAAGGATCGCTTCGACATCGCCTTCGCGTGCGACACCGATCACGATCGACACGGGATCGTCACCAGGAGCGCCGGCTTGTTGCCGCCCAATCACTATCTCTCAGTCGCCATCCATTACCTCTTTCAACATCGGCCCCAATGGCACAAGGACGCGGCCGTGGGAAAAACCCTGGTGAGTAGCCGCATGATCGATTGCGTGACCGCCACGCTCGGCCGGACGCTCTTTCAAGTGCCGGTCGGCTTCAAGTGGTTCGTGGATGGTTTGCTGGACGGCTCGCTCGGCTTCGGCGGCGAAGAAAGTGCGGGCGCATCCTTTCTCCGCCTTGACGGCGCTGCCTGGACGACGGACAAGGACGGAATCGTCCCGGCATTGCTGTCGGCGGAGATCACTGCGCGGATGGGCCGCGATCCCGGCGAGATCTATCGGGAGCTGACGCGCAAGTTCGGGGAGCCTGTTTACGAACGCGTTGACGCACCGGTCACCAGAGGTGAAAAAGAAATGCTGAAGAGACTGTCGCCGCAGCAGGTCCGGTCCACAGACTTGGCCGGCGAAACCATCCAGACCATTCTCACCCAGGCGCCGGGGAACGGCGCGCCTATCGACGGGTTGAAGGTGAGTACCGAGAGCGGATGGTTCGCAGCGCGGCCGTCCGGGACGGAAGATATTTACAAGATTTATGCGGAGAGCTTCCGTGGAGCAGACCATCTGCGCCGCATCCTGGAGGAAGCACAGGCTATCGTCGGCGAGGCTCTGGCGCCGAAACGGGACAAAGGCGAGGCATCGCCGGCTCTTCACCGGAAGACAGCCGAGGAAGCTCATAAGGTGTGCCGCAACGAGAGGAATCCTAGCTAATGTCTTCGTAGATCAAACCTGGGACAAATCTAAACGAGAGATCATGAGCAAATACACTAGAGTCATCAACCCCATATATAGCCTGTTCCCCATGGATGTCGAGGGGTTCGATGCCCTGGCCGAGCTGGCGCTGGATCTGCGTTCGTCGTGGAATCATACCACGGACCACGTGTGGCGGCAGCTGGACCCTGTGCTCTGGGAGCTCACGCATAACCCCTGGGTGGTGCTGCAGACGGTCTCGCGCAACCAGATCGAACGCGTGTTGGTCGATCCTGTTTTTCGCAAACGCGTTGATGATCTGGTGCAAACCAGGCGCGATGCGGCGAAAGCCCCTGCGTGGTTTCAGCACACCTATCCAGACTCTCTGCTGACCTGTGTGGCGTATTTCAGCATGGAATTTATGCTGAGCGAAGCATTGCCCATCTATTCGGGCGGCCTGGGTAATGTAGCCGGCGATCAGCTCAAGGCCGCCAACGATCTGGGCGTGCCAGTTGTGGGCGTGGGACTGCTGTACCAACAGGGCTATTTTCGCCAGGTGATCGATCAGGACGGAGCGCAACAGGCTCTGTACCCGTATAACAATCCGGGACAGTTGCCGATTACCCCGTTGCGGAGACCGGACGGAGAATGGTTACGGTTGGAAATTGAGCTGCCCGGTTATCCAGTGTGGTTGCGCGCCTGGCAGGCCCAGGTCGGCCGGGTCAAACTCTACCTGCTGGACAGCAATCTTGCAGCAAACTTCCCGGCCCATCGAGGGATTACCAGCGAACTGTATGGAGGGGGGTCGGACTTGCGACTCAAGCAAGAACTCCTCCTTGGGATCGGCGGGTGGCGCCTGCTCGCCGCGCTCGGCATTCAGCCTGAAGTTTGCCATCTGAATGAAGGGCATGCGGCCTTTGCCGTGTTGGAACGCGCCCGCAGTTTCATGCAAGCGACCGCGCAGCCCTTCGACGTTGCGCTGGCCGTCACGCGAGCGGGAAACCTCTTCACCACCCATACCGCAGTGGCCGCCGGCTTTGACCGGTTCGCTCCGGCTCTCATTGAGCACTACCTCGGCGGCTATGCCGAGAAGACACTCGGCCTCTCGCGCCACGATTTATTGGCGCTGGGCCGCAAGAATCCGCACGACTCGTCGGAACCATTCAACATGGCCTATCTGGCGATCCGCGGGAGCGGCGCGGTCAATGGCGTGAGCCGCGTGCACGGCCAGGCGAGCCGACACCTCTTCCAGCCACTCTTTCCCCGTTGGCCGGAGAGCGAAATCCCGGTCGGACATGTGACCAACGGCGTGCATATGCCGACCTGGGATTCGGCGGCAGCCGATGATGTGTGGACGGAAGCCTGTGGAAAGGCCCGCTGGCCGGGAACGGCGGAAGCCTTGGAGCAGGGCATTCGCCGCATCTCCCTGGCCAGGCTCTGGCAATCTCGCACTGACGCCTGCAAGGATCTGGTTGAATACGCTCGCGCACGATTGTCCCGGCAACTGGCCGTCGCCGGTGCATCGCCCCAAGCGGTGGACGACGCGACACATCTCTTTGACCCCCACACCTTGACGCTGGGATTTGCGCGGCGGTTCGCAACCTACAAAAGACCGAACCTGTTGCTGCATGACCCGGAACGACTGCTTCGCTTGTTAACCAATCCTCAGCGTCCCGTGCAGCTCATCCTGGCCGGCAAGGCCCATCCCGCAGACCACGCGGGGCAGGCCCTGATCCAGGAATGGATCCGATTCATCCGTCGGCCCGGGGCACGCCTGCATGTGATCTTCCTTAGTGACTACGATATGCAGTTGACCGAGCACCTGGTGCAGGGAGTGGATGTCTGGCTCAATACGCCACGGCGACCCTGGGAAGCCTGTGGCACGAGCGGCATGAAGGTGCTCGTCAATGGCGGGCTCAATCTCTCAGAGTTGGACGGCTGGTGGGCCGAAGCCTACACGCCCGAGGTGGGATGGGCCTTGGGTGACGGTAAAGAACATGGCGACGATCCCGTCTGGGACGCAATCGAAGCCGAGGCGCTCTACGACCTGCTCGAGCGCGAGGTGATCCCAGAGTTTTATGCCCGAGACGAGCATGGTATTCCCACCGCATGGGTCAAACGGATGCGAGAGAGCATGGCGCGGTTGACCCCGCGCTTCTCCGCCAGCCGCGCGGTGCGCGAATACACCGAACAACACTACCTTCCGGCTGCGGCCGCCTACCGTATGCGCGCGGCCGATAAAGGCGCAGTAGGCAGAGAGGTCGTCAATTGGGAACAGACACTGAGACAGAAATGGGCCAATCTACGCTTTGGTGAGGTGACGGTACAGACCGACGATGCCCGGCACATCGTTGAGATCGTCGTGTATCTCAACGATCTCGACCCGAAGGCCGTGCGAGTGGAGCTGTATGCCGACGGCATCGATGACGACGGTCCGATTCGACTGGAGATGACACGCGTCCAGCCATCGGCCGGCGAACCGCGTGGGGATGTCTATTGCGCGTCGGTGCCGGCAACTCGCGCCATAACGGACTATACGGCGCGCATCATCCCGCACTGCTCAGGTGTGGCGGTGCCTCTGGAAACCGCTCACATCCTGTGGCAACGGTGATTCCATCTCGAAAGCGAGAGACATGAAACACACGACCCACTGCAAGAGACACAACCGAACAGAAGGCGACGACCGGACGTCGCCCGGTCTCTTGAAGATAGGCCGCGAGCATGAAGACACCTGAACGCCCGATGCAGGCCTACATGGTCGAGATCTCCGAACACGCCGGTGTTCGGAGGGGCAGCCCGTTGCCCTTGGGACCCCATGAATCCAGCGAAGGAGTGAACTTTACGTTCTTTAGCCGTCACGCCGGCCGCGTCCGGCTGGAGTTGTTTGATCATCCCGAAGATGCCGCGCCGGCCAGGACGATT
>JAICWG010000191.1 GCA_025934915.1 Nitrospira sp. | reverse complement strand
GGAACGGTCGGCACTTGTGTCTGAAGGAGTGAAAGGAGCCTTGAAAGGCATGGCGGAAGACTTCTCACGTCATCTCGGCGAACTCCATACCGATCTGGACAAGCGACTGACCGCTCTCAAGGGTAAGGTTGAATCGTCCGGGCAGTCCGAAGCCAAGAAGTGATTTACCTTTTGTACGTGGCGGGCGCAAGGCTCATCAGCGCAATAGCGAGCTGACGGGATAGAGACGGCAACCCAAAGGGAACAAGCCTATGCCATTAAAGGGAACAGTCGTGCTGATCGCCGGAGGAGCCGGAGCGCTGGGCCGGGCGGTCACACCGGCCTTTGTGGAATCCGGCGCGCGCGTCATCATCGTAGAGCGCAATCCGCCGCCTGACCAGGTGGCAGCGGGAAATGCGATGCAAGCTGATGTTACGGATGACGCGGACGTCCGTCGTCTGGTGGATGAGGTGATTCGAACGGCGGGCCGTCTCGATGTGTTGGTGAACTTGGTCGGCGGCTTTGCCATGGGGCGTATCATGGACACCGATGTGTCGCTGTGGCAGCGGATGTTGACGATGAACGTGACGTCCGCGTTTCTCCTGTCGAAAGCCGTCCTGCCCCATATGGTGGAACGAGGAACCGGTCGCATTCTGCACGTGGCGGCTTGGGCGGCTGTCGAGCCGTTTCCCGGCGCCGCCGCCTATCTCGTCGCCAAGTCGAGCCTGCTCGCGCTGATCCGCGTGTTGGCGCTCGAACTAAAAGGCTCGGGTGTGGTGGTCAACGGGGTGCTGCCCACTACCATTGATACACCGGCCAACCGCGCAAGCATGTCTGAAACCGATCCGTCGACGTGGACGAAGCCGAAGTCCATCGCCGACACGCTGCTCTTCCTCGCTTCGGACGGAGCCGGCCAGATCAATGGAGCGATGATTCCGATCGGCACCGGAGGCGGCGCAACAGCGGCAGGCAAGCCGTAGCAACAGCAAGGGCGATGAGGTCCCAACCGATTGAGCACTACGGCATGAAGGCATCTGGGAGGTGCGTGGCGGACGGAGACACTTCGTGTACATCCAAGTTGATGTGCTGGGTCGCCATGGATCGTGGCCTTCGAGCTTCACTCTCGATCGCGCACCCGACACAACATCGAAGACAAGATGACGAGTTGGAGCCGATCAACCGATTAACCGACAAAGAGGTGCAAAATGATTCGTGGAGTGGTGGTCGTAGTGCTTCTCAGCCTGTTGTCATTGGGAACCGGGGTGACCGGTTGGACGGCTGATGACCAGGGCAGCCGACTCACGATCGTGAGTCCGGCGCAGGGTGCAGTGATCAAAGGGGATTCCGTCGAAGTGCGTTACAGGCTGTCGAAGGGTACGGAAGCCACGCACATCCATTGTTATGTGGATGGAGAGTATCAAAAAGGGTTTAAAGGCGTGGTCAAGGGGCTCGCGCGTGGCTCGCATGAGATCAAGCTTGTGGCGGCGAGCCACGATCATGACGCACTGGGTGTCGAAGCGGTAGTTTCGATCGAGGTGGAATGATGCAAACGAAGCGCCGGTGGTTCGTGATTGAGCGGACGTGTCTTGGTGTGCGATGTAGTGCGGTAGAAATTGGCGAAGGGGGTTTTGAACAATGTTGGTAAGGCAAGCGGTGGTCGGAGGTGAGTCGTATGGCGGTAACAGTCACGGTCGGTCCTCCCGTCATCTCTATTAACCACGGAAGCACCTTTTTAGTATCTGAATTCGACGGCTCCATCACGGATGCCTCCGACCAGGGGCTCTATTCGCGGGACACTCGGTACCTCAGCCGCCATCAACTCTATATCGATGGTGAGCCATGGACCCTCCTCAATTCCGGCGCCATTGCTTATTACGCTTCGCGAACCTATCTCGTGAATCCAAAGGTTCTGACAGCGCATGGAACGATCGAAGCCGCGACGTTGGGACTCGTGCTGGACCGCACGGTCGGAGAGGCGCTTCACGAAGACATCGACGTCCGGAACTATAGCTCACAACGTCGGCGCTTCAATCTCGAACTCCTGATTCGTAATGACTTCGCCGACATTTTCGAAGTCAGGGCCAAGGCGCTGACACGCAGAGGTCATATCGAGACCGAGTGGGCGAGTGACGCCCAACGGTTGATCAGTCGCTACGCTCACGGTGATTTTCGCAGAGCTCTGATACTGACTTGTGAACGCTGCGACTCGAAAGCTCTCTACGGTAATGGACGCATCAACTTCGCCGTCGATCTCGCGCCCGGCGCCGCTTGGCATGTCTGCTGTAGGTATGACATCAAGGAAGACGGGGTTCTCCGGCATGCTCCCGGTGAATGTGCCCACGCGCACGAGGGGTCCCGTCCTGGTCGAACACTGGCGCAGTGGAAGCAAGTCACCACCCAGATCACCACCTCAAATGAGGAGTGGTACCGGCTCTACCGGCAAGCAGTTGAAGATATGGCCGCCCTACGCCTCGTGACTGACGATGGGCGCCCGGACGAACTGTTGGCCGCCGCCGGGGTTCCCTGGTTCGTCAGCGTCTTCGGTCGTGACAGTCTGATTGTGAGTCTGCAGAACATGATGGTCTATCCGGATTTTGCCAGGGGCACACTCAAGCGTCTGGCAGAACTCCAGGCGACAGAAATGGACCCATACAGGGATGCGGAACCGGGAAAGATGCCCCACGAACTCCGGGTGGGTGAGCTGGCTCATTTCAAACAGATCCCCCATACCCCCTATTACGGAACCGCCGACGCGACCATCCTCTACATTATTGCGTGGCATGAGGCCTGGAAGTGGTTGGGCGATGACACGCTCGTTGATCACTTCGAGCAAACCGTCAAGCCCTGCTTGCTGTGGATCGATCAATATGGAGATCGTGACGGGGACGGATTTCAGGAGTACCAGACCCACTCCGACAAGGGCTATGAAAACATGGGCTGGAAGGACTCGGGTGATTCCGTCCTCTATCCGGACGGCTCGCCGGTGAAAGGGCCGAAGGCGCTCTGCGAGCTACAAGGATATGTCTTCGACGCGAAATGCCGCGCCGCCGAGGGTGCGGAATATTTCGGCGATTCCGACCTGGCCACGCAGCTCCGGCGAGAAGCCGCGGAGCTGCAACAACGGTTTGAAGAGCGGTTTTGGTGCGAGGACCTCGGGTACTACGCCTATGCCTTGGATGGTGACAAGAAGCCGGTCAAGACGATCGCCTCCAACGCCGGACATCTTCTATGGAGCGGCATCGTCCGTCCGGATCGCGCCGAGCGAGTGATGCGACGATTGCGTGAGCCGGACATGTGGAGCGGGTGGGGCATCCGAACCTTATCCGCGCGGCATCCAGCGTACAATCCGTTCTCCTATCAGAACGGGTCGGTGTGGCCGCATGACAACGGCATCATCGCCATGGGGCTTAAACGCTATGGATTCGCGGAGGAGGCGGGCATGATAGCTCGAGACATCAGCGAGGCCGGCCGCTATTTCTTGCTCAATCGACTGCCGGAGCTGTATGCCGGCATAGAACGGGGGCCGGGGACGTTTCCGGTGCAATATCTCGGCGCGAATGTGCCGCAGGCTTGGGCGGCGGGCAGTGTGTTTCATCTTCTTCGCGCCATCCTGGGACTTGAAGCCGATGCGCTCCAAAAGACGCTCTACATCGATCCCACGCTCCCACCATGGCTTCCGGATCTCACAGTCCGTCAACTGCGAGTCGGCAAGGCGACGCTCGACCTTCGTTTTTGGCGGGAAGGTACCGTGACCAGGCACGAGGTGCTTGCCATGCAGGGAGATGTGCAAGTCGAAGTGCGCGACATATCGCGAACGAAAGGCGGATCGGATGCGATGAAAGGTGTTCAAACGGTGTGATCTGGTCAACGGTCTGATAGTCAACGCTGCGATCCGTTATCCACAATTAACCGCCGTAACGGATGGGCTTGTAATCCGATCACGTCGAACGCCCGGCTTGCTTTCGACGTGATTCGAAACGGCCGAACCACATCTGCCGATGAAAATAGGGGGTTCCCCAGTTATCGTCATGAAGGGAGTTCTTATAACTTGTGAACACAATCTACATCTGCCCACAGACAGTTTCATAAAAGGAGGATCCTTCATGAACGCACTGACCCGCTGGGACCCGTTTAAGACACGTTGGCATCCGATCAAGGACATGGAGGAGATGGAGCATCGGTTGGCCACATTCCTCGATCGTTCCCCGGCCAGTCCGAAAGGCGGCAAGGAGGAAATGACCGTTGCCGAATGGATGCCTCTCGTGGACATCATGGAGGACGAAAAGGAATACCTCATTAAGGCTGAGCTGCCCGAGGTCAAAAAGGAAGACGTGAAACTCTCGGTCCATGATGCTGTCCTCACGATTACGGGGGACCGGAAGTACGAAAAGGAAGAGAACGGCAAAAAGTTTCATCGCATCGAGCGGGCTTATGGAAGCTTTGCGCGCAACTTCATGCTTCCGGAAGACGCGGATGAAAGCAAAGTCGCAGCCGACTTCAAGGACGGTGTCTTGAAGGTACACGTTCCCAAATCCCTGAAAGCCAAACCTCAGAGCGTCGAGATCAAGATTGCATAAGGCTCCTGGAAGGAAACTGACTGGGTAGCCGCCGAGATCGGCGAAGAGATTGAGGATGTCGGAGGGGAGATCGATGAATTCTGAAAGAAGATCGCACCGGCGAAGGCCTCGTGATCGAAGAAGCCTTTGGGATTAATGATTTTCTCATGGGTAGGCCGGTCGTATAACGTTATGGACGTAAAAGAACACGCGAGTCATGGATACAGTGAGGAGAACAACCATGCGGAAACTGAATGAGGTAGTGGCCTGGGCGAGCGTCGCGCTTTGTCTAGGTGTCGTCGCGCCGGCGACACCCTTTGCCGCGACGGAATCCAACAATATGTCGGATGAAACGGTCCAGTCGAAGATCGAACTGCAATTGCGGAAGGATGGTCGCATCAACTGGGAAGTGTTACGCGTCAATGTCGACAAGGGCAACGTCACATTATTCGGTGAGGTCGCAAGTCCGGAGGAAAAGGGTTGGGCCGAGATGATCACCGGCACGGTAGCGGGCGTACGAAGCGTGAGAAACAATGTGATCGTGGACACGGCGTTGGCGCCCGATTACAAGATCAGACAGGATGTCTGGGAAGCCTTTAAGCAGACGCCTGCGCTCGAACGCAATCCAACCGTCCGGATCTCAGTGCGTAAGGCCGAGGTGACCCTCAAGGGCGACGTTCTTGATGCCCTGTCGAAGACAGCGGCCGAAAGGGCGGCAGAGGGCGTCCATGGGGTCAAGAAAGTGATCAATCACTTGCAGGTGGTGGATCGGCTGCCTCCGCAAAAGCTCGATAACCGCGAGATCGTCCGCTGACCGGCCACCGGAGGTCAAACTCATGGAACGCACATCGTCGTCATTGCGATGTCGGTATGACCCTGGTGAGGTGCGGCGTCGGCGTGTTGGTCTTGTGCGCGCCGGATGCCGGATCCTACAAACCGGCCTGATCCGAAATGCTGAACGTGCTACCGACAGCTGACATCGACGAACGACAGCGCAAGGTGGGCGACCGACGATGGGCATGATCAAGGAGAAATGCGATGACCGAACATTCATCATCACAGGCCGGACCCGATTTCACTGAGGGCGTTCCGTTGGCGGATGTCGTTGAAGGCGATATGGTGACAGGCCATGTCGGTGGCGAGCCGGCGCTGCTCGTGCGTCAGGGCGGCGAGCTATTTGCCATCGGCGCGGTGTGCACGCATTATGGGGCGCCGCTGGGTCGCGGGCTGCTGGTCAATGATACGATCCGATGCCCGTGGCACCATGCCTGTTTCAATATTCGCACAGGCCAGGCTCTCCGCCCGCCCGCTCTCGATGATCTGAAATGCCGGCGTGTAGAGCGGCGTGACGGCCGCGCCCTCGTGCGCGAAGCATTGCCGACAGTACGACCACCAAAATTGGCGGCCGCAGGGCTTCCTGAGTCAGTTGTGATCATCGGAGGCGGCGCAGCCGGAAACGCCGCAGCCCAGACGTTGCGTCGGGACGGCTATCAGGGTCCTGTAACGATGTTGAGCGCTGATCGCGCATTGCCGTACGATCGGCCGAATTTGTCGAAAGATTATCTCGCCGGGACTGCGCAGCCCGAGTGGATTCCTCTACGTTCTCCGGCGTTCTACGAGGATCATCGCATCGATGTGCGATGTGACAGCCGCGTCATCAAACTCGATCCCGCGCAAAGCACCCTCACTCTCTCAGATGGCAGTCGGGTGACCTATGGCGCAGTACTGCTCGCTACAGGCGCCGAGCCCATCCGGCTCACGGTTCCCGGCGCCACCTTGCCACACGTAGAGGTGCTCCGCACGCTGGCAGACTGCGATGCCCTAATCGACCGAATCGGGACGGCCCATCACTGTGTCGTGGTTGGCGCGAGCTTCATCGGTCTCGAAGTCGCGGCGTCATTACGAGCGCGCGGATTGGAGGTCCATGTCGTCGCCCCAGAGGCGCGCCCCATGGAACGCATCCTCGGCCCGGCGATCGGGGATATGGTGAGGACGCTTCATGAATCACACGGAGTGATCTTTCATCTCGGCGCCACCGTCGCGGAAATTGACGCGGATCGCGTCAGGCTATCGACAGGCGCGACAGTGGCCGCCGATCTGGTGGTGACGGGCATCGGAGTTCGCCCGGAAGTGACCGTGGCCAAGGAGGCCGGCCTCGCAGTGGATCGCGGGGTCTTAGTCGATGGGTTTCTGCAAACGAATGTCCCGGGCATCTACGCCGCCGGCGATATTGCCCGCTGGCCGGACCAGAGGACGGGAGACCACATCCGTATGGAACATTGGGTGGTCGCGGAGCGCCAAGGTGTCGTTGCCGCGCGGAATATCCTTGGGCAACGACAACGCTTTGCAGCAGTGCCGTTCTTCTGGAGCCAGCACTATGAGACACGCATCAATTATGTAGGCCATGCAGAGAAATGGGATCGCTTGGAGATCGAGGGTGATCCCGCCGCGCACGACTGCACGGTCACCTATTGGCGAAACACTACACGGCTTGCTGTCGCGACCATTGGGCGTGACCTGGAGAGTCTGCGAGCGGAGGTCGCGTTCGAGCAGGAGGGTGCTGTATGACCAGGCCACCGTTTCCAGCCTCACATCCCCGAGCGCCGCTTGAAAGACGGGTTACGGAGTGAATGAGGAGGATGTAGGATGGCTAAGAAGTTCAGGATCGGTGACCATGTAAGCTGGAACTCCGAGGCAGGCCGGGTCTCGGGCACCATCATTGCCGTCCACAACAAGGATTTTAATTACAAGGGTCATATCCATCACGCTTCGGAAACCGATCCTCAATACGAAATCAAAAGCGACAAGACCGATCATATCGCGGCCCATAAGGGCAGCGCCCTTGAACATGCCTGATAAAGGCAAAGTATGAAGCATTGTCAGCTCTCCCGCTGATGATCGCGCAGGGGTAATGGCAGCGACTGCAGCGGTTGTGCCGTTCTATTACGGCCATCGCTCCCAATCAGCCAACCAGTATATCTGGTATGCGAAGAGCCCGGTCAGCGGTCAACTGCAGCTGAAAGCATCGCCGGTTGCCGTCCGGCGCCTGAGTTTCGTGGAGACCGAACCTTGCTGCTGGTGCGGTTCGCGGAACTGAACGGGAAATCCACCGAGCCGTTCGCCGCGCGAGAATTCGAAGATGGTCTCCAAGGTTTGGGTATCGACGGCTGTGGGGGTTGTTGCGATTTCAGCAGGAAATCGTGGTGAATCGCAAAGCGGCCTATCGCGTGCTCATGCAGAATGGGTGGTGTGTGTCCAGCAGTGCGACAGCTGATCAAGATGCTGACTGCCGAAACGAAGTGGTTGCTCCAGTGTTTGTCATGGCAGCCACCACAATGCTGGCTCGTGAAATCTGAACACACCCTATGTGCAACTGTTCAAGTTCGACGAAGTCCGATGCGGAGCGAAAAGAGGTCGAGTGGAAGAGCGCTTAATTCTGGACATCAAATCCAAAGCACTTCTGAGGCAATGAAGCGAGGTCATATCTCTCCAATGCGTGAGTTACGCCGGTGTTATCCCTGGCTGTCAAAGTATAGAATGAATCCTTAGTCCGAATGATATCTGGTGGTACGCTACTTAGCATCCATACGATGACACCCGAGCGCTCTTCATTCCTCTGAAGTGCTTGCCTGCTCTTTAGATCCAAGAATTGGTTTTTTGAAATATTCACGGGACCATCCTCGCATGGAATGCGCATTTTCTGTTG
>JAICWG010000171.1 GCA_025934915.1 Nitrospira sp. | reverse complement strand
GTTTGAGCCGTTGAACAAGACGATATGATCTTTCCATGGACTGTCTGCGAGAACCCGGAGCAAGTATTCCTGTGTTCGTCTGGATTCGGTAAAGATGATGGCTTTCTGTGCTGCGCCGAGTTCTGTCGCTTTGCCAAACGCTGTGCGGAGGGCGGTGAGGAGCGCTTGACCCTTGGCATTGTGGGTGATGGAGACGGCGAGCTTCCGGAAGCCTTCGAGATCATCGATTTCCTGCTGGATGGCCTTGCGATCGGCCTCAGTGAGTATTTCGGGAGGGGCTTCATCTTCGTCCCACTCTTCTGCGATCCCGTCCAACGCTTCGAAGTCTTCCTCCAGCGCTTCTTCGAGTGGGTTCGGTCCGTCGGCCTTTCGAAGGCGCTCACGGAGACGATGGCTCATCGAATCCAATGCTCCCGCAATCGCGAAGGAGGACGAAGCTAGAAGTTTCCGCAGCACCAACGTCATGAGTGATCGTTGGCTCGCCGGCAGAGCTTGCAGATTATCCCTTCGAAGATAATCGGATACGAGGTGGTAGAGCCGATCTTCGCTCTCTGCGGGCGTAAACGGCTGGACCATGGGCAAGCGCTTGGTGTAACGAACATAAGGCAAGACTTGGCGGCGCAGCGTCCGCTTACAAAGCGGTTGTAGCCGGGCTTTCAACGTGCCGAAGGTGGCTTGGTTGTGCAAATTCGCAAACTGGTCCTTAAAACTCTTGAGGTCGCCGAACAGACGGTCATCGACCACACTGGCCAGCCCATACAACTCAAGCAACGAGTTCTGTAATGGGGTGGCGGTAAGGAGCAGCTTCGGCGCGTCCTTGAGAGTCTGCTTCAGTCTATTGGCAATGATATTCGTCGGCTTGTAGACATTCCGCAGGCGGTGAGCTTCATCGATTACCACAAGGTCCCACCGCATCAGGCTGATCTCAGCCGCTTTCGAGCGAGCAAACTGGTAGGAGCAAATGATGATGTCGTCGCACTCGAACGGCCGGACATGGCCTTGTCGGACGGTCTCATTGTAGGACTTTGTTTCGAGAATGCAGCTGGGGAGAAAGAATTTCTCTTGAAGTTCTTGATGCCACTGCTTGCGAAGATTCGATGGCGTAATGACGAGAATCCGCCGTTTGCGCTCCGCCCACTTCTGAGACAGAACCAGTCCTGCTTCGATTGTCTTCCCGAGACCGACTTCGTCGGCGAGAAGGGGCCTTTGGACAGCGGCGATCGGAAGGCAAACAGCGCTGCTTCGATTTGATGAGGATTCAGATCGACCTGGGCATCGACCAACGCACCGGCGAGTTTCTCAATGCTATCGGACGGACAGCGCTTAGTGAGTTCGTGGGCGAAGAGCTTGGCGTGGTAGGGAGTGAGGTTCATGCCAAATCAACCTTCAGTAAGACCATCCTCCCGCCGCAGAATACCGTCATTTGTAAACGAAGTCACCCCATCTCTATTTTGGCGATCAAGGCTCTTTCTGATCTAACACCTTTCCTTCACTACAAACCTCCGCTGTTCCGGCATCTCCAAATATCCCGCCACCGGCCGGTCCGGGGCGTTATTGCTTCGATACCATGGTTTCTCATTCGTTCGTCGCGTATAGTAATGAAGGTCACATCGGTTGAGAAACACGCATATGCACCCCGAGCTTCGACGAGCCTATGATGCAGAAATGACGGCGGCGGTCAGCCGGTACCACGACGGGGACCTCCGAGTCGCATTTTCCCATCTTGAGCGGGCACATATCCTGGGACAATCGTTTCCCATTGAACATGCCAGATCTCACTGGTGGATGTTGAAGGTTGGGTGGCGACGCCGAGATTTCGTAGAAATTACCGGTCAAATTCCAAGGATCGTCGGATCGCTGCTTTTCTCACGAATTTGGACACCGTCCGGCAATACTGGTGGCGCACACGTGCCTCCCTTCAAATCCATGCCGATCCCTGCAGACCTTCAAACCCTGTTGGATCAGTACGGACGCGGCGCCAAGGCGTGAGTTGCCTCTATTCTTCCCGCAACCCCTCTACGATCGGTTGCCGCGCTGCCCAGCGGGCGGGGAAGTAGCCTGCCACCAAGGTGGCAATGACTGCAAGCACCACGGCCTGAATCAGCGCACCGATCGGAACAATCATCTGAATCGTCCATCCGAACGATTGCTTATTGATGACTTTAATAAGCAGGAATGAGAGCAGCCCACCACCGACAAGACCTAAGGCAATCCCCACCACACCGAGATAGGCCGCCTCCCAGAGCACGAGCTGTCGAATTTGCTTCGCGCTGCCGCCGATAGCCCGGAGCGTCGCAAATTCCCGACGACGTTCGAGGACAGAGGTGACCAGTGTATTGACGATCCCAAGCATGGCGATCACGACAGCGATGGCCTCCAGCACGTAGGTCAGAAGAAATGTGCGATCGAAGATGTCGAGAATTTCTTTCCGTAACTCAATGTTACTGATCACGAGCGGCGGAAGCCCCCCACCGGCTGCGTCTCTCAGTTGTTTCGTGATTTTTTCTCTTACACGATCGATACTTGAGCCGTCGCTCAAGTATACGGGAAAGACCGTGACCAGATCATCGTGCCAGAGCGACTGGTAGAGCGCGCGATCCATGAGAAGCTTACCGCCGTCCGTCGAATAATCATAGAACACGGCCACGATCGGGAATTGTGCAGGACCGCTGGGCGTCATAATGTCAAGTATCGATCCCTCCTCCACGCCAAGCCGATTGGCCAACACCTCCGATACCAAAAGACCACGAATATCTGCCGCCCGTCTGAGCTGTTCCGAAGAATCGCCTCTGCGCACGAGATACCGACTCCATTGAGCATGCAACCGCAGATCCCGCGAGACGACAGCCACCCGTTGACCGTTCACCTCCACCCGTACGTCGCGATAGCTGTCGACCGCCGCCACTTCAGGGATGGAGGACAAGACATTTAACCAGGTGGGTGGGAGAGCTCGTCCGGCACCCCCGATCTCCGTGCCCCGCAGCCACATCGAGGGTGCTACGACCAGATCGGCCAGGACCGTATCGGTAACCCATAGTTCGACCGTATGTCGAAAACTTCGCACCATGACAAGCACACCGATCATAATCGCCAATCCCACCATCAAGGCAGAAACGGTGACTCCGTTTCGGCCGGGACTGCGGGATGCATGGTCTACGGCAATCCCTCTCATGACTCCTCGGACGCCTCCTCCATGTCCCGCGTATTGGCGCCGGCGAGGCAATCGGGTAACACAGATCGGCGCTAGACAAGCCAACCCTGCCAGCAACGATACCGTCGCTAAATAACCCGAGACAGGAACGCCGTAGATAGGCCCTGGCAGACTCAAGATCCCCGTGACCACGAGCAAGCTCACCCCCATCACGGCGAGCATCCCTACTCGTACCTGCCGGCTCACTTCATAGTCACCGGGAGCCAACGCCCGTACAGTCGCCGTGCGGCTGGCATCCAGGCTCGGACCGACGGCGCCGATCATGGACACGACGCACCCAATCACAATTCCTTCGAGCATGATTCTCCAGAATTGTGCGGCCCAGACTAGCCCTCCCTCGCTGGTGCCCACTGGAGCGTAGAGATCCGAAATAGTTCGACTGAGCAGAGCCACCAGCTCTTGAGCGAGTGCCACCCCGACTGCACTTCCGGCAATTCCTCCCATGCATCCGAATAACCCGGCTTCCATCAAGAACAGAACTGCCACGCGAGACTGGGTCATCCCGATCGCTCGATAAATTCCGATTTCCCGTCTCCTCTGAGCGACGGCGAATGCCATCGTGTTGTAAATCAGAAACATCCCGACCAGCAGACCGACCCAGCTCAACACCGTCAGATTGAAGCGAAAGGCGCGTACCATTTGCTCAACCTGTTTCGTCCGGTTGGCCGGCCGCTCCACCGTCATATGGGACGGCAGAACAGCCCGTAGGCTCTGTGCCACGTCATCGACAGATTTTTTTTCGTCGGTCACGATATCGATTCGATCCACCTTCCCGACCATCTCAAACGTAATTTGTGCGGCAGCAACATCCATGACGGCCATGCGTTCCCACGATGAGGTTCGATTCGACTCATTGTGAAGAATCCCCACCACCCGACAAGTGAGACGCCTGGGTCCAATCAGAAGATCAACCTGGTCATCGACCGATAGATTCCACTCAACGGCCAATTTGGCTCCCAAGAGCACCGCCTCCGGCTGAATCATACTCATCAGCTGACGTTCAGCCGCCGTTTGGCTCAGGTGAAACCCTCGCGTATTGAGTTCGGCCAGAAGATCCAGCCCCACCACTTGTACCGCTTGGTCGGCTTGCTCTCCCCTCATGCGAACAGCCGTCTGTAGAATCACCGGCGATGCGGACGCCACGCCGGCGACGGTGCGTACCCGTGTCATGAGGTGTTCATCAAGTCCCGTCTCACCTCCTGACACTTCCAAGGTTGTCGGACCGGCCACGGTCATGACCGTCTGCTCGAAGGACCGCAGCACGTCGACATTGGCGGTCCGGACGGCTACGGAGGCCGACACTCCGAGAGCCACTCCGACGATTGTCAACAGCGTACGTAACGGCCATTGCCGGACATGAGCGGTGAGAAGAAGGAGTAACGCCCTTAAGAAGGCAGGCATGGAGCGTGAGAGCGGCTTCCAACTGGGAGAGAGTTTATCAATCCCCATCTGTGTGGTCGTACGTTCGGCATATATCAGTAGTTTCGTTTACACATGTCCGGTCGTTTGCTAGACTGATCACAGAACTTCTGAGAGGAGTATAGATGGCAAAACGTAAAACCACCGCCGCGCTTCGGCTCCAACGGATGGAACAGCGTCCCAAATCTTCTCTGCATATTACGCCCCGCCAACGCGAGATTCTCCGATTGGTCGCGCTGGGCCATATCAATCGTGAGATTGCCGCATCGCTGGATATCAGCGTCCGGACGGTGGAAGTCCATCGTTTCAATCTGATGCGTCGACTCAATGTTCGGAACGTCGCCCAACTCCTGCGTCAGGCCCTCCAACACAACTTGTTGCCTCGCAACTTCGGCAATAAATAAGTTCATAATTCCTTGAGCCGCCCCCGGCATTCCACAATCGACCGGTATCCTTTTCTTGTCAAGACAGCAGTCAATTCCGCTTCCAGTCGGCCGAACACATCCAGCCCTTCCTCCACCAACACCGTCCCGATTTGAACCGCCGAAGCCCCACAGAGGAAATGTTCGAACACATCGATCCCCTCGACGATTCCTCCGGTTCCGATGATCGGAATCTTCCCCTCAAAAAATTTATAGAAGGCGCGGACGTTCGCCAATGCCACCGGCTTGATCAGTCGCCCACCCAACCCGCCGAATCCGCCCTTCGGTTTAATGACGACGGTTTCCCGTTCCGGATCGACGACCAGGCCGTTGCCCACGGAATTGATCATGTTGAGAAAGTCGATTCCGCAACGCCCGAGTACCTTCCCCATGGCCTCATGATGCGCCGGATCAAGGTACGGCGGCAGCTTCACTCCCATCGGAACCGATATCTTCGGGCGAACTTTCTTAAGGACTCGCTCGGAAGTTTCCGGATCGTAACCAATTTGGGGCTTACCGGGAATATTCGGACAAGATAGATTGACCTCAATGAGATCCGGCCCGGCCGCATTGATCACTTCCGCGATGGTCGGAAAGTCTTCCTCTCCGAGTCCGGCCACGCTGGCTATAACGGGCTTTCCGAATCGTTTGAGGTGGGGGATCAACTCGGCGTAGGCTCTATAGCCGAGATTGGGAAGCCCCATCGAGTTGATCGATCCTCCGGGAAATCCATAATACCGTGGTGTAGGATTGCCTTGGCGTGACTCAATCGTCATCGACTTCGTGACGATCGCCCCCGCACCGGATTTTCCCAGGGCCTCAAGTTCGTCCCGTGTGACACAGAGCGCTCCCGACGCATTCATGAAACAGCTGGGAAAGGTTACGCCGGCTACCGTTGTGGAGAGGTCGATCACGGAGTCACCAGTTCGGTCATACGTTCAGTGCGAGACACCAGCTGTCCATCTCGCATGGTCCACACATAGTCGGCGGTTTGCGCAGCCTGCAAACTGTGGGTCACCAACAGGACCGTCTGCCGTCCGGATATCGCAAGCTCACGAATAAGCGCCATAATGACGGCTCCTTGATGAGAATCGATATTTCCCGTCGGCTCATCGGCCAAGAGGAGACGGGGTCCATGTACCAACGCCCGTGCGATCGCGACTCTTTGTTGCTCCCCGCCGGACAATTCGGCTGGTCGATGTCGGCGACGATGACTCATTCCCACCCTGTGCAACATTTCATCTACTCGCTTCGCGATCTCCCGCCCGTTCTCCCCACGCAACATCAAGGGCAGCGCAATATTCTCCTCAGCCGTCAAACCATGAACCAAATGGAAGGCTTGGAAAACAATCCCGATCGTTTCACGTCTGATCTTCGTCCATTCGTAGCTGGTCAGGTTTCGGGTGGGGCGGCCATCCAGCACGATCTCCCCTGATGTAGGCAGGTCCAAGCCCGCAGCAAGGTTCAGAAGGGTGCTCTTCCCGCAACCACTAGGACCCACGAATGCGCAGAATTCACCAGGCTTAATCTCTAAATTCACATCGCGCAAAGCCGCGACCATGGCTTCTCCACGCGAATACGTTTTCGAGAGTTGTCTCAATGTCACCATCGGCGGACCCGCTCTCTCCGATGACGATCTCCTGATATCCGGTCACTCTCACTCCTATA
Source organism: Nitrospira sp. (assembly GCA_025934915.1). GTDB lineage: Bacteria > Nitrospirota > Nitrospiria > Nitrospirales > Nitrospiraceae > Nitrospira_D. The sequence goes on along the minus strand of JAICWG010000171.1, from coordinate 2,980 downwards.
GCACAATAAATCGGAAGCCGACAACCTTGACAGTGTCGGGCCTTTCGCCATAAAGAATGGTAGAACAAGCAACAATCATAAGGCTGTTCAATGCCCACTCATGTTTCAGAATGGGTCCCGGGTCTCGTGCGCCGTGCAATCAGGTTCTTTCTTCCTGTCCACTGTTCGAATTGCAGCTCGCTTTTGACAGATGATCCGATCCCCCATTTTTGTTCTGACTGCTGGAGCGCGATTTCCCTCATGCCTGATGCTCGATGCGCCCGTTGTGATCGCCCCTTCCCTTCTTCCATTGCCACGACCTACAGCCCAAACCATGTCTGCCAACCCTGCGCCAAACGTCCGCCTTCCTATACGAAGGCCTGGACTCTGTACCCTTATCTGCCTCCACTCCAGCATGCCATACGCCTTTTTAAGTACCAGGACAAAGTTTCTCTGGCGGCTCCACTTGCCGCCCTCATGATCGCCCGACTTCCTCCACTCAATTCCGTTGATGTGATCATACCAGTGCCCTTGCACATTCAGAAACTCCGTGAACGAGAATTCAATCAGTCGCTGCTTCTCGCCGATCACATCGGGCGCACCCTCGATATTCCAGTGGCCTATACCAATTTGGTCCGAACCGCCTCTACGCCGGCTCAAACCACATTGTCTCGCAAAAGACGTCAAAAAAACCTTCGTCGAGCGTTTACCGTCCGACGCCCCGATGCGGTCGTCAACAAGCGCATTCTTCTGATCGACGACGTCTTCACGACCGATACCACAGTGAACGAGTGCGCAAAGGCCCTGCGCAGGGCTGGGTCTGCCGACGTATTCGCCATAACGTTAAGTCGAACCGTGGGTACCGATACCGTTCCCGACCGAATCCTGGCTCAGCATCCGTACTCTTCTTGAGATGTGGAGGGAAAATCCATGCCGATTTACGAGTACTCATGTCAGGAATGCCGCAAGCGGAGCTCGTTCCTGGTCATGAACCCCCGTCATCCTCGTTCGATCGTTTGTCGGCACTGCAGCAGCTTGAAATTGGAACGTCTCCTGTCTCGATTCGCTGCACCCAAGTCGGAAGAGGCCAGACTCGAATCACTCGCGGACCCTGCCAACCTGAGTGGACTGGATGAGTCTGATCCTCGGAGCGTCGCTCGTCTCATGAAGAAAATGGGTGAAGAGATGGGGGAAGATGTGAGCGACGTGGAAGCTATGTTGAACCAACCCAACGACGATGAAGGACAAATAGACCATAGTGACAGTTTCTGACATGTACCGTCATATATCTTCGCTTGACATTTTTATCCCGGCCTCTAGAATGATCGAAGTACTGGAGGCGGCATGAGCATTCCTCGCTCTGGTAACAGGTGGAGTGATGAACAGAGATCCGAAGACCGAACTGATGACAGCGACAGAAACATGCCGGTATCTCAAGATTACTCCGCGTACCCTCTATCGCTATCTTCGGAGTCGGCAGATTCCCGCCTTCAAGCTGGGAAAGGAATGGCGATTTGTACGGTCAGATCTCGAGCAATGGATCCGGGACCGAACCAGAACCGCCGTGAATTCCTAAACACAGGACATCACCATGTTTGCCGGTGAATATCTTTGTAAGGTTGATGAGAAAGGGCGTTTCATCGTCCCCTCACCAATCCGTGAACAAATCGAAACCGAAGGCCAGACGGTAATGTTCTTGAAAGGTCCGGAACAGTCTCTGTTGATCTATTCTACGAGAGAATGGGAGAAGGTCCTCGAACGGACCAGGACGTCTCTGGATGAAGACCAGAGTCGTCTGTTTATGCACTTTGTCGTGTCCGAGGCCAGCTCATCGGACATCGATAAAACTGGACGGATCCTGATTCCGGGTCGTTTGCGAAAACTGGTTCCGGTCGATGAGGATCAAGAGATCATACTCGTCGGCCTGTATCATCGAATGGAAATTTGGAATCCAAGTGACTGGCGTCGGTATATTGCCCGTACGGAAGGTCGGTATGAGCAGAATATGACAAAAATCATGAACCTCCTCTAGTTCAGCTCCATGCCATCAAACCGATATCGCAACACCGTATTCTCTTTGAGATTTCCCATTCCCTCAACAACCCAGCTGATTGACAAGCGGTCACGACCGAGATCGATGACACCCGTGGCCGTCAACGGTTCGGCCGTATCGGCGAAGCTCGCTCCATTGAACTCCAATGTGGCCGTTGGGAAGCCATCCCATCCGCCTATTGTCACATCGAACATGCTCACGGTTACGTTGCCTGTCCCCCCCAGCATCAACCATCAATACGCGACGGTCAATGGGCGTCGTTTGCTATCCTCCGCCGGACGTGCATATAAAACATACGTCGGACGGCAAGTATGGCTGGCATTAGCCCAATCCCCAGCTAGATTCTCCTTGCAGGATCGACTTCAATCCGGACCGCTCGCGCTCACTATCCGATTCTTTTTCGTTTCCGCATTACGACGTGATCTCGATGGCGGCCTGAAAATCGCCCAAGATGCGATCTGCGAAGGGCTCGGCTTAAACGACAATCGCATCATTGAAACCCATTTGTACAAACAGGTCGACAAAGCCGATCCTCGCATTGAAGTCTCTCTCTCGTTCCTCCACCCGCCTCATCACTCGGACTGATCACTCACCGCATCACCCACCCAGCTACAGTTATCTCCCGTTCGTGCCGATAGCTGAGGGAGCGGTTTCTGCGGCCCCGGTCATTTGCAATCGGATCTCCGATGTCGACAACACGCATCCCCGTCCATGATCTTCAGATCGGAATGTACGTCGCCCGCCTGGACCTTTCGTGGTTTCGCTCTCCCTTACTCCGCCACTCATTTCTCATTGAGCATCCTTCGCAGAATGAAGCTCCCCGCAGCAAGCTGCGGGGTATCACAGAACTAAAACATTCGGAGCTGCCGGAGATCGTCGTGAGGCTGCCCTTGCCGCTGCACATACCGTTCGACGGTCTGCCAGTTTGCCCGTTCCCCTATCGTGGCC
>JAICWG010000248.1 GCA_025934915.1 Nitrospira sp. | reverse complement strand
CCAGGTTCACACGGCTCACCGTCCATGGCGATTTCAGACCGAGCAGGTACTGATAGCCTGCGGTGTCTTGCATGGTCGATCCCTCCTTGGCCGCGACCATCCTATCCCTTCACCCTATCCATGCTGAACCCGGAAGCGCCAGTTTCCTTAGCTCATGAGCTTTCCCTTGACTGGTCGGTGGAAGTGTTTTGCCAGGCGTACTTCTTTCGAGATAAGCGGGAAGCGCCTGATGGATTGCAGCGCGAGATTCAGATGGAGATCTGCCCAGTACAGATAGTCAGGGTTAGGCCATTCAACCTTCATGATCTGCGAGACAGATGCATGTTGGAACCGAGGGAACTCGGTGAACGAAACAAAAAGTTCTTCGTCTCTGGTAAGCAGCCAGACTCCATGCTTAGAGATGTTGGTGACGATCACTGCGGCGCTGTCCTTGCCACGACGTATGAATTTCATCTGGATACTCCTGGATGAAGGTGGCTGATCCCTTACATCTCCTGTATTGCGATCGTTATGCAATGAGCGGACCTCTAGAAATAATCCTTTGTCTTCAGTGGATTGAAGGAGTTATGCCGAGGTTTATTTACTTGGGGTTGTATCTAAGCCGATACGGATTGAAACTTATTCGATACAGTGACAGAGCGTAGGTGGCGCCTCTGGCGAGGATGAACTCCACCTGAGCTCTTGCCAATAATCGGATGAGTGTTTCAAAGTCGGTCATTCCTGGACGAGCGAGCTGCTCGTTTCAGCGCAGCGGCGAATTGCTGAAGCATGTGTAGCTGAGAAATCGTTGTTCGACGGGTAACTTTAAGTTTTCACGAAGCAGCGTTCGATGACGGGGTCCGGAGGGAGCGTCGTCGATCGTTCGGGAGCCATGAAGAAGAGTGTAGCACTTGGCCCCGTCTAGGTGCTAGCTCACCTATTCTTGATCAAAGCTCACAATGACCGAAAGCAGGTCTATGAAGTGCGATGTGGTCCAAACGGGCATCGCTGGGGCACTCCGGCCACAATGGCCTCTCAAGCTCATTCTCACGACCGTCAAAATCAGTAAAAACCTGGCATGCACAGAACAAGATGTGACCCCACCATTTTAGACGCCTCACTGGAGGTAGTCGGCACCAAATCTCTTCACCCACTTCACCATGTCTTCGACGTCCTCTCGCTTAAACTTGTCGAAGTGCCCGTGGTCGGCATTGTTTCGAATATCTGCCAAGCCCATAATTCGCTTCTGGACGAGCTTGTCATAGACATTCGCCTTCGCGAGATCAGCATTTAGGCGATCGACCTTGGTGGAGGCTGCGACTGGAACATTATGCTTCTCGCATAGTTTCCGAAGCGTGTCCTCAAGGACGGCACCCGCAAGAGACGCCGCCGGGACGTGGTAGCCAGATGCCAGAAGCTGTTATACCTGTTCGACGAAATCTCCGAGAACGTCGGCCGCGATCAGAGCGCGAAGGTCGAACAGGAAGCCAGCGTCGAAGTCGCGTTGTGCGGCCTCTAACACGCCGAGACAGTGGGCGAAATAGAACGGATTCGTCGCTGATTCCTTCGCTTCCGCAGGTTCGGCGCACGAGATTCATCGCCTCGGTTCGGAAGCGGAAGTAGTCGTCCGCGGCAGGGAAGCGCTCGTAGTTGTTATCTTTCCAGCCGCTGGCTGTGACTATCCGCCTTCCCTCATCGATCAGCCGTCGAAAGCTCTCGGTTGCCCGATCCTGAGCAGTCATCTGTTCACATTGTGCGCCTAACGCCAGCGGTCAGCAGCCAGGGGGCGAGCAACACGAGCCGCTGATCCGCTGCACTGCGTAGTTCAGCGCATCACGAGCACGGTGATCGTGCTTACAGTCTTTCACTCTCTACGAAGTTGGCCAACTCGGCCGCAAGGGTCGGTCCAGACAGGCCGTTCTCCCGAGCGAGTCGGTTGAATTTCAGCAGCGTCGGGTAGTCAATCCTCTCTAAGAGGCGGGCCAGCTCTTCATCTGTGACGAAGGGGTGACCACAGGCCTGTGCAATAACTGACAGGTTCGGGAAGAGTATTCCCTGCAGGCCAAACAGGAGCGCCGCGATCACTACACCAAGGCACGTACCCGTGACATCGCCAGCAATAAAACTGCGAACGGCACCAACGATTGCACCGATTGCGGCCTCCCCCGAAGTACCGTTCTGTATCGCCATCGAGGGTGACGACACGTAGAGCGGCATCCTCAGCTTCTTGAGATGAAGTTGCCACGCCCTCCATTGGAGAAAATTCAGACAAACACCGGCGTACACCCATGCTCCCCAAGATGGATCAAGCATCCAGAATCCGAGCAGACTCACCAGAACCGCTGTGCTGATCCAGGGGAGCGCGAGTACAGCGGGAATCATCGGAACGAAGGTGAGTACGATGAGGAGCAGCGCCTTTATCCAGATCACGACGTGCCTCCGTTCATGTCTCAACACTCTGCCGGATTCTGTATCGCCGCTTAACTATTGAGTAAATTGGTCAGCCGATCCCCGCCAATCGGTTTCGTATTTACGGCTAATTCTAATAATCTTTTTTGGTACTTAGCAAGAAATCTCTCAGCCCTCCGGAGCCCGACAAACACCGCACGTCTGGTCAGTCTATCCCGGCATACTGGCACGGCTCTCCGCCCAGCCTGCCAGATACTATTTCGGGGTTGGATACGTTTGTTTTCTCTCCCTCGGCGCACTTGGAATTAGAATTTGCCTGGTTTACGACGGATCACCGACGATACTTCCCAGCTCTATGACCACTGGTTTTCATGCTCCCACGATCAACGTCTCCGCCACATTTTGTTCGTTCACGAACACATCGGCCAGGAGACGATTGTAGACATCCCGGCCATGCGGCACGATGCGAATCGGGCCGTCGCGCAGCAACTCTTCCAGCCGCCGCTTGGCCGTCTGGCTTTAAAATGAAGCATTCAGCTATGCGGCCAACTTGACTGCCACAGTCAGACCGGCCGTGGCGCAGAGGCCCACCAGGTAGTCGAGAGAAAGCTTGTCCACCTTGTTGCACGCGATCTCGGAGATGCGCGGTTGAACCACACCAAGGCGTTTGGCCGCCTGTGCCTGGGTCAATCCTTCGCGGGTCATCCACTTGCGTAATGCCTCCGCAAGCTCGCAGCGCAGCAGCATAACGGCTGCCTCGTGTGGAGGAAATCCCAAATCAAGAAACACATTGCCGCTGCCTCGTGTGATGCGTACGCGTGCTCTTTTCATAACTCCTCCGCGATGAGCTTGTAGCGCCTCGCTGCCAGATCTATGTCCGCCTTCGCGGTCTCTCGTGTCTTCTTCCGGAAAGCATGCAGTATGTAGACCGCGTCATCGAACTTTGCCACGTAGATCACGCGGAATGCGCCAGCTTCGTTCCGTACACGGATTTCGTAAGCCCCGGCTCCGACGTCCGGCATCGGCTTGAAGTCCGACGGGTTGCGCCCGACTTGCACCATGAATAGCTCGTGCCCCGCGCCTCGCCGTGCTGCTTCCGGGAAGTGTGCCAAATCTTTGCGAGCCGTGCCGACGAAGTACGCGGCCTTCATGCGGGGTGCATTATACGAATAGTCGTATTGTGACGCAAGTGCGAAGTTAGACTCGATTCGCATCCCGATGCTCTTCAGGTGCAGGTGGCTCACCAGGCGTCAGAAGCTGCCGCAAGAGAGCCGTGTTCGAGAGGGGCACGATGTGCAAGTCATCACCGAGTTCCGCCTTAACAAGTGCCTCCTGATCCATTCTAAAACTCGTCTTGCCGGTGATTAGGACGAGCCAGACTCCTTTCGTCTGGGCACAGTGCTTCTTTACTTGGAGTAAGAGCCACAACGCCTCTTGAGTCTTCCGGCTCTTCGAATCCTCCGGATTCTTCGCTTCGACAGCTGCGAGTGCCGAGCCTTCGGTAACGGGAACGCCAGGGCCGGGAGATGTGGTGTTTCAGGGTGAAGGTTTATCGTTAATGCGCCGGTGCGTGGCGGCGGGTTGGTCTTGATTCGAGGCGGAATTTGGCCGGTGGAAGGTTGAATTCTCGTTTGAATGTCCGATTGAAGGATGATTCCGACTCATAGCCGACCTCTGCAGCGATCTGCGCCACGCTGCTGTGTGTAGATGTAAGCATTTGCGCGCTGAGTTGCAGTCGCCATTGAGTGAGATAAGCCATCGGAGTTTCCGAGAGAAAACGACGCCACCGCTCTGCCAGCGCAGAACGCGACATTTCTACCTCTTTCGAGAGTGAGGCAATCGTCCAAGGAGAGGCAGGCTTGCGATGCAGCAAGGCTAACGCCTGTCCGACTTCCGAGTCGCGAACGCCAGCTAACCAGCCCGTGTGTTCTTGTGGAAGTTGGGCGATGTAGCGTCGCAGCGTGTCGACAAACAAGGCTTCCGCCAACTTGGCGAGCACGACCTTGGCACCGGGCTTCGAGGCATCCAAGGTATCCACTGTATGGCGAATAGATTGTTCCAGCCATTGACCGGAGGCATCGTCGCGTATCCTGACCCTCAAAATGGGCGGCAACCCGGCGAGAAAGACCCGGCTCAGTTGAGGTTCACATGACATGTACTCGCAAATGAACTTTGTCACTTCGCCGCCTCTACCCATACGAGTCACGTTGAGACCTTGAGCTAAAACTTGTTTGCTCACTTGTGAGCGGTCCACCGGTGTGACGGGTGGACCGTTTCCCAAGAGATGTCCATTCCCGTGCGGAACGATCAGAATGTCCCCTGCATTCAACTTGTGATTCCCCGTAGCTTGCTACGGGGACAATCTTTTCTGGTACCCTCTGGCGTATGGCGGACCAGAGGGACGAAGCAGTTAGAAAGGGCGCTCCCTGTGCGTGGCAAATCCATTACCACATTGTCTTTCCCGT
>JAICWG010000134.1 GCA_025934915.1 Nitrospira sp. | reverse complement strand
CCCGCTCGGCAAATTCTCGTGGTTGCGGATTCGTGTTTTTCGGGAAAATTGACCCGTTCCGCCATGGGGCGCGTGAATCCAGATGCCGATGAGCAGGCGAGGGAGTCGCTCCTCAAGACCATGGCTCAAAAGAAGATCCGAACCACGCTGACCTCTGGAGGAGCTAAGCCGGTGCTGGATGAGGGAGGGGCGGGACATTCGATCTTTGCTACGGCCATGCTGGGCGTGTTGGCGGAAAATACCGAAGCGTTAGAAACTGAGCGACTGTATTGGACGGTGCGATCTCGAGTGGTCCAAGCGGCGGAGAAGTTGATGATTCATAAATTCATGCACGTAGTCCGCGCTCACTTGATGGACCAGCACGCCGAACCGGGTGCTGTACGCTGTCGATCCGAACAGGCCAAATGTGCTTTGGAGTGAATCGATATCTTGGTTGCCATAGGCTAATCCGATCCCCCCTCCGCCGTTTTCCGCATAACTCCCGATATGCGTGCGGGTGTAGTACACGCCGGCGCGTGGTCCGATGATGAACCGTCCGAATGGATGGTCGTATCCGGCGAGCACCCCTGCGTTGGCGACGTCTCCGTTGGAATTACTCGACGCGAAAGAATCGACGATTCGATTGTTTTGCGGAACGTTCGCTGTCACAACGGCGGTCGCCAGTCGATTCACCAGATAATTGTTACGGGTATAGCCGCCGGTCACCTGAATAAAGGTCCTTTCGGTCGGCAGGATATGCGCGAATGCGAGCCAGCCATATGAATTGGTACTGAACGTGCCTCCACCGCGCCAATCGCCGCCGGTGTTCGAAAAGTTTCCCAACATTCCGGCGACGAAGGTCTTACTCACCCGATAATCCACGCCCGCCGAAAATCCGAGGATGGTCGATTGATAGCCGTCCTGGAACCTGGTGATGTCACGATTCAGCGACTCCACTCGACCGGTCGCGAAAAAGCCGAGCCCCTTCCATCGGCTCTGGTTACTTGTGGAAAAACTGTTGCTGGACCCTCCAGTGGTGGACGCGGCATAGAAAGGAGAGTTGACATTCACATTCCCCAGGCTCGCCATCGACAGAATTCCCAATGGGTTGAATTGCATGGACGACGGTTGCCGACCTTCCTCCTGTCCTTCCTGTCTCAGTTCCTCCAAGCGGCCCAGCAGCACACGATTCAAGATGGATACGGTAGAACCTTGAAACGATGCGGCTCCACCGCCGGACGACACGGCGCCGGTCGTCTCTGGAAACGCACAGAGGGAAGCTAGATTGGGACCGAAGCCTGTTACGCCGTCGTTTCCGAGCCCCGCGCAGTTATTGGCTAGAAGTGCATTGACCTCTTGATTGAGAACCTGTCCAAAGGTGTCAAACGGAGCGGTCATCAGCAATAGCAATGCAATTGCTGACGAAGCTGCACGCCGCGAGATCCTCGATCGAGCTGCGCTTGCGAGAGCCGTCATCGGTGGCGTTCCTTCATGTTCCCGTTGTTCTCTTTTGAGTAATCGAATTATAGATATGTACGTAGATAAGCGCAACGAAGGATTGAGTAAAACTGCAAGCGACGCCATGCGTCTTTTTGAGGGGAGCATCTGCAGCTCGGGCATCGACAGGTGGCTTGGTAGGATTTCACACGATGCAATTCGCCGTCTTGATTTATCCTTCAAGAACGCTTAGGCTTGCTCTGCTTCTCTTTCTGCCTAGGTATGTCTACAGTGCTGATCGACACCAGGCCATCGCGATGATTGTGCTTGGGTGGAATGAGAGTTGTCTTTCTTTGCACCTGATGATGCCTGGACTTCAAGGCTTCGGACCCAGGTCTAATCCCAGTCTCCCTTCGTTTACATGGGAAGACTTCTGCCGGCTCCTCGACTACTCTCCGTCGGAGCCTCGCGCTTCGATGTCGGCCATGCAGCTCCCCACATGGCTGACGTCTCCTGGTCAGTATTTCTTTGAGACCAATCCGCAAAAGCGAGCGTTAGAAGTCTTAAGTATAAAACTCATTTTATTGAGTACCTTGTGCTCGCTCATCGCGGATGAACATGAGCGTACCCATCGATCTCGAGGTGCGATCGCCCCTGAACATGTTCTTGTCCAGTTCCCTGAACATCGCGCTGCCGTATTGCCGACTCGCTGGAGCGCCTTGCTGTCTCTGGCCGCTGGTTGTGACGGTACGGCTTTCTCGGTTGCGAACATGTCGGAGGAGATGGCTCGCAACCTGACCACGATGCCGGCCGGGGTCAACCCTGTGTATGCCGCGCCGCTGGTGCGGGACTGGCCGCTCGGAAGAGAAGTGTCGGTCACGGCCCTCGTTCAATCCGCTGATCCAATTCCGGATGACGATCAGGCCGATGTGAAGGGATTGGTCCGAGTCCATGTGATCGCCGACGGTCTCAATTCCCGGGACTTCTCCGACCGTGATGTCTTTCGAGTCTCACTCCCGACCAGCGGAAGCCGTGGAGCCTGCGTGAAACTATGGGCACGAAAAGTCGAGGCGCCGGAGCGCGGGATCATCATGAGCGGGATGACGGACGTTGTGTCGCTCGATTCCTGGGAGTTGTTTGCTCGTACGGTGGGAGATGTCCGCTCGTCGGCAGAGGTCGCCGTGTATCGAGCGTATTCACCGGCCCATGATGTCTACAGTTGCGGCGTGCTGCTGTTGCGAGCGCTGCTCGGATCGGATGAAAGCCGCTGGATGCGCGCTTGTGACCAACTCTGCTCGATCGCAGAGAACTTGGAGCCGATTGTCCAGGGTGTCGCCGAAGATGATGACTATACCCTACATCTGAGGGTTCGAGACCGGTTGAAAGAATCGGCTGATTGCTTTGAACCGGAAGCTGTACCAGAAGCGCTCTGGTGGGATGCATTGATTGCCGTGTTTCGTGCCTGCTCATGCATACAAGGATTCAGTTACGCGTATGGCGTAGTTCCGTATGAGCCGAGCCCCGCGCGGTTGTTGGGGAGCGACCTGGCTTCGCTGGCAAGACGCGCGCGCGCCGAGATATTCGAGGCCCGAGAGCGAGATGCGATGATTCTGCTCGCATGTGACCGAGCAATGGACCACCTTGAGGCTGGTATTTAGCGACGGCATGCCTTGCAAGGTGATTATGCAATGGTTCGAAGACGGACGGGAGCAAACCGCCGAACGAACGTTCGATCATGACCTGATCACGATGGGACGCGGAGCCGGCAACAATTTCGTTCTCAAGGATCCGACAAGGGTGGTGTCGACGAAGCATGCCGAAATCCGTGAACGGCAGGGAGTCTGGAGTATTTGCGATGTCGGAAGCACCAACGGAACGGTCCTCAATGGAATAAAGATTGCGCCGAAAAAGGAGATCGAGCTGCATGACGGCGATCGGATCACGGTCGGGCCATATCAGTTGCTCTTTCAATCTGTCGTACTATCAACGAGTCTTGCAACGACTCCTGGCTCAAGTCAGGAAGCTGCTCCACCGGCCGTGCCACCGTCGGGTACACCGGCAACAGATCCTGAACGGCTCCGATATGTCTTGCAACGAGCCTACGCGGACTTTGATGGTTCGTCGGGTGAAAATATGGAACGCCATTTGGAGTCCGTCCTTCGAAAAATGCTCGAAGGTTGCGACCGTGGCGCAATACGATCTGCCGTGCAGTCCCTACGGACAGTTCTTTGTAGTCAGACTGGTCAGGCCATCGACGTGCGGAAGGAAGCACCTCCCCCAAAGGTCGAGTCCGTTCCTGCGGAGCCATGTCGGCAGGAAAGTAAGAAGAGATTTCTCAGTGGCGACCGGGCGAGAGGAGTCTATGAGGAACTGGCTGTGCCAGGATCTTCTCTCAATTCAGATCACATGGCAGCGCAGTTTACCATGGTGCTGCAGACTGTCTGTGCCGGGTTGGCAGATGCCGTGCGAGGCAGGCGAGAATTTCAGAAGGAGTTTGAAGTCGAGGCCACCCGGATCTTGGCGTGGAAACCGAATCCCATCAAACATGCGGACAATGCAGCGGAGGTCGCAACCATCTTGCTCGACCCCATATCCGCCGGACTGTCGGATGAGGAAGCGATTGAGAGCCTGAAAGAGGTATTTCAGGATCTGACGTTGCACCAGTTGGGACTGATGGCAGGATTTCGTGAATGTCTTCGCGGGCTCCTAAAGGAGTTGCATCCCGACGTCATTGGGAAGGTCCGGCCTGGTGAATCGAAAGGGAAGAGAATAGGGCTGCTGAGCGGCGGGAATATTCGATCTGAAGCCGCCGCATGGCGCCGCTATATGGAAAAACATCGCCAGTTGACCGAAGAGGAGGTGAAAGTCTTTGAACGCATCCTGGCTCCTCATTTTACAAAAGGATATTTGTTGGTCCATAAGACTCGGACTCGGGCGTAGCGCCGCCGTGACCTGTCTGCTCGTCGCCTTGGCGCTTTGCATCGGTTGCAGTAGCGATACCGAAAAATGGCGGGTCTTACTCCAGCCGACCAGCACACTGAATCAAGACGATACCGGGTACTCCCTTCCGGTTTTGGTAAGGGTGTATCAATTAAAAGGGAAGGACAAGTTTCAACAAGCCACATTTAATGATCTCTGGAAAAACGACAAAGACGTGCTGGGAGACGATATGGTGGACCGTAAAGAAATGACGGTTCAACCGGGCGCGAAAGCTGAATTGGACATCGATCTTGAAGTGAAGCGCGGAGCGACATATTGGGGAGTGATGGCGCTCTTCCGGAAGCATGATGTGGAAGGCTGGAGGCAGATCGTCGAAGCCAGTTCCTCCGCGTTGAATCCCATGACCCCCAAAGTCAAACTGATCGTCGACAAAAACATGCTTAAACTCGCCGACTAACGGCGGAGAAAGACATTGAGGCCATGACCATGAATCGAAAGGTGGTGTGGAGCGAAGGCATGCTGCTCACTCCGCAACACTTTCAGCAGTGGGATCGGCATCTCGAAGGGCTTGTCACGGATCGCTTTCGCATGCATGATCCGTTTGCCTGGGGCATCACCAGGCTGGATATCAACCATGATGGGCTCGCCAACGGGCGATTTGCGCTGTTGAAGTGCACCGTCGTGATGCCCGATGGGTTGATTATCGATATTCCAGACGAAGACGCTGCTCCGCAAACCAGAGTCTTCGCAGAACTGTTTCACCCGACTATGGAAAACCTCAGCGTCTACTTGGGGCTCCCGATCGATCGGCCTGACGGCATGACCTGTCAACTTGGGAAGGAGTCCGGCGCCAGGCCGCCACGATTTCTCGTTGAACATATCGAAGCGGTTGATACCACCACTGGTGACAACCCTCGCGAAGTGTTGGTGACGAAAAAGAACTTGCGGATCTTCTTTGGCGGAGAAGAAACAGCCGATACGGTTTCGATCAAAATTGCCGAGTTGGTCCGCATGCCGACAGGCGCGGTTGGGCTGAAAGAAACGTATATCCCAGCCTGCCTATGGATGAGCGCCTCACCCTACTTATTGCGCTTGCTGAGGGGATTGATTGAGTTATTGGTGGCCAAGCGGGCGACCTTCTCGGATGCCCAGCGGGGTGTGATGGAGCTCATTGGAGCAGATCTGGGAAAGTTCGCGCTGGTCGCCGCGATCTCAACGCATTTGCCCATGCTTCAGCACTTGAGCCGGATTGAGCACGTTCATCCGGAATCCCTCTATTCGGCGCTGGTCAGGCTGACCGGTCAACTGCTGATGCTCGTTCCTCCCGGCGAATCGCCGGATCTTCCTCCATACCAACACGAAAACCTGAGCGCGACCTTCGAGGCCTTGGACAAGCGGATTCGCTCCATCATAGAGGGCGTTACGCCCACAAGGTATGTCACCATTCCGCTTGATGCGAGCGGCGACAATGTCTGGGTCGGTCGTGTGCCGGAAAGCAGGCTGTTTGCGTCCGCCCAGTTCTTCGTCATGGCGTCAGGCGACCTACCTGAAGATCAGGTCCGCAACCTCGTGCCGCATCAGGTCAAGATCGGATCGCCCAGCAAGCTCAAAGAAATCGTGGCAGCCGCCATGCCGGGTGTCAAGCTGTACCATACGCCTCGTCCCCCCACCTCGCTACCGATGAAAATCGGCACTCAGTATTTCCGGCTGGACGATCGGGGTGTGTTTTGGGAGGACATCAAGAAGTCGCAGGTCGTGGCGTTGCACGTTCCAGAGAGTCTTCAGGGTGTGAAGATTCAGCTGGTGGCCGCAAAAGAGTAGGGAACCCATGCCGGAACAACGCAGCGGAAAAATTGTAGATGTCTTCAGCGATCTTTTGGTGCTGGGGACGTATCTGAAGGACACGAAAGATATCGGGAGCCCCGATCATCTACGCACGAGACTCCACCATCTGTTTCATCAGGCGGACGAAACGGCGAAGACGCGCGGCGTCCCGTCCGATGCGCAGACCCATGCTCGCTATGCCGTGGCTGCGTATCTCGACGAGATGATCATCAACTCCCGCTGGACCCACCGTGAACAGTGGGCGTCCAGGCCGCTTCAATACGACTTCTTCGGGGAGTATGTGGCGGGCGAAGGCTTCTTTAAGCGTCTGGACAGCATCAGGCGGGCGTTTCCGCTGGATGCGAACTTGTTGGAAGTGTATGTCTTGTGCATGATCTTCGGGTTTGAGGGGCAGTATCGCGTTCACGAGCGCGAGCGATTACGAGGGTTGATCGAAGACGTGACCCGAGAAATCCAGGCGAAGCGGGGTGATGTGCCCGCGCTCTCTCCTCACGGCAAGCGTCCCGAGGAGTTGATGGAGCTGGTGAAGCGCGAGTTGCCCGTGTGGGTGGTGCTGGCGACGAGCGCGGGGATTGTGTTGCTGGTCTATCTGGCGCTCACGTTTCTCATCAACCAAGATGTCGGTCATGCGCTGGACCAGCTGAAGAAATTGTTGCAGGAGTCACCGGCATGAAGCGACTGTTTGCCCTCTTTGCAGCTCCCCTGGTTGCCCTGTTGAAGCAACCACAGCTTGCCGCGGAGATTGCCGCTGCGTTCCTCATTGTGCTGGTCTGGTTCGCCGGCCCATGGGTCGGGCTCGAGTCCCTCGACGCGCGTGTGCAGGCGGTCATCGGCATCGTCGTGCTGCGTGCCGTCGTCTATGTCGTTCGATACCTGCTCGCTCAAAAGCGCGCCGAAAGGCTCGAGGGAGCGCTCAGGCAGGGACATCAACAGGTGCGGTCTGGCAAACATGAAGAAATCGATGCCGTTCGCGTCCAGTTCGAGAAAGGCATCGCGGCCCTCAAGGAGTCGAAGCTCGCGAAAGGATTGAGCGGCAAAGCGGCGCTCTATGCATTGCCTTGGTATATGTTCATCGGCCCGCCGGCGTCCGGGAAAAGTACGGCGCTTCGGCATTCCGGTCTGCAGTTCCCAGGGCTCAGTGAAACGGGACAGGGGGTGCAAGGACTGGGAGGAACGAGAAACTGCGATTGGTGGTTCACCAATGAAGGGGTTCTGCTGGACACGGCGGGGCGCTATGTCACTCAGGCCGAAGATCAGGAAGAATGGCTGGCATTTCTGGACCTGCTTCGAAAATATCGCGGCAACAATCCCATCAACGGAGTGATCGCCGCCATTTCCATCGCCGACGTGATGCAGGGCGGCGATGAAGAAGTCGAGACCCATGCCAAGCAGATGCGGGCTCGCATCGATGAGCTCATCAAGCGGCTCGGCGTCGTGTTTCCCGTGTACGTCATGTTTACCAAATGCGACCTGGTGCAGGGCTTCGTCGAATTTTTCGACGAGCTGAATCGGACCGAGCGAGAGCGTATCTGGGGCTGTACCTTCACGAAGACGGGTCATGGGAACGAACCACCTGCCGCTCGATTTAAAGAAGAGTTCGGTGGGTTGTTGTCGGTGTTGTACGAGCGACGGTTGGCGCGCCTTTCCTCGACGAGAGGCAGTCAGAAGGTCAGTATCTTCGGGTTTCCGATGCAAATGGCTTCGACCCGCGATCGGCTCACGCGATTTGTCGAAACATTGTTTCAAGGCAATGCGTACCAGGAAAGCCCGCTATTCCGTGGGTTTTATTTCACCAGCGGCACACAAGAGGGCACGCCGATCGATCGGATACTCGGAGCGGTCAGCCGCGCATCGGGGTTGTCTGATGTGGGGCTGGCGGCGTTTACCCCAACCGAGCCCAAGAGCTACTTCCTGAAGGACCTGTTTGCGGACATTATCTTTCCCGACCGGCATCTCGTCAGTCCGTCATCAACGGTGTATCAACAACGCGGCTATCTCCGGGTAGCCGCGCTCGCCCTCTCCGCGCTGTTTGTGCTCTCGGCAGTCACCGGACTTGCGATTTCGTTCATCGGAAACAAACATCTATTGAATGCCACCTTGTCGGCCGCGCTTCACCCTCCGGAACTGACCATCGAGCCGACGCAATTCCCGAAGAGTGTCGAATACGTCGGCGAACTGGGTGGCCGGTTCAAGGAGATTCTTGATATCGAGAGACAGGGGGTGCCTTGGGTTCTCACAGGGTTCTATCAAGGGCACCAACTGCGGGAGGACCTCGGAGAAATTTACCTCAGATATTTTTCGAAATTATTCCTCGACCAGACGAAGCGGGAAATGGAAGGACGACTCACGCAATTCCTGTTGAGGTCGGACGCCGGCGCGTACGGAAAGGAGTACGATGACTACTATTCCCTGCTCAAAGCCTATCTGATGCTGGGAGATCCCAGTCACCTCAAAGCCCAGTACCTGACTCGTTGGTTGAACGAATATTGGTCTGAAAGATTGAAGCAGATCTTCTCCCGGACCGAGGTCCCGGCTGGACTCCAAGATCAGGTGTTCGAGCAAATGTCGTTGTACAGCCACTATGTAGCTCGGGAAAACGGTGGGCGGCTGGCGCTGAACGTCCGATTGGTTCGCGACGTGCAGGAACAGCTGAGAAAGGTTCCGCGCGTCCAGCGGATTTATGCCCTCAGTCGGCGTGAAGCGGAAGATCTCGTTAAGCCCTTCACGGTTGACCTCGTCCTCCAAGGTACGCTCCAAGGCAGCGTGACCAGTGAGTATGCCGTTCCGGGAGTCTATACCTTGATTGGGTGGAAAGGGCCGTTTCAGGCCAGCGTCGCCAAAGTGCTCGAACAATCAGGAGATGAAGGGTGGATCATCGGCGAGCCTGAAGTGGAGTTGACGCAGCTGGACAAAGGCATGAAACGGCTCTATTTCGAGGATTATGTCCGGCATTGGCACGAGTTTCTTCGCTCGTTGCGGATCAAGTCGGTGGTGACTCCCACGAATGTCGAAGAAGAACTGGGTCTCCTCGCTTCCGCTGATTCGCCGATTCAGCGCGTTTTTGATGCCGTCGTGCAGAACACCATACCGCAGGCCGAGGGGTTGTCGAAGCTCCAGGAGACGGCGACGGGGATTTTGGGCAAGATCAAAAAGCAGCTGGGCGTGGAAGAAGCCGATAAAGCGGTCGGCGCATCGCCGAGGGAGATGGAAGAACTTATTCGGCGTTTGGGCGACCCGAATGATTTTTCAGGCTCCGTGTCGCTTCGATTCAAAAGGTTGGATCAGCTGCTGCATGCTCCGAAGGACGCCAAAGAAGAGGCCCCACTGATCAAGTATCTGACCGATGTCAAAAAAATACACGAAGCGGTGCGCCCGATTTTGCGGGCAGAAAGCCCTGCCGCAGACATGAAGGCACTAGCCAAGAGCATTGTGTCGGGAGAGCCGAGCGACATTCTCCAAGCCATGAAAATGACGGACGGCATGTTGCAAAAGCTCGATCCTGAGACGATGGAGGCGATCACGCCGTTGCTCAGTGAGCCTTGGATGATGACGATGCGCGGAATCTTGGAGCGGGCGAAAACGGAGGCGGCCAAGCGATGGGAAGCGGAAGTGTATCCCGCATGCCGGCGAAATGTGGAAGGGCGGTACCCGTTCCGTCTGGTGGGTGGGGATGCGCCCATGGCGGATTTATCCGATCTGTTTCATCCTGACAACGGACTGTTATGGAAATTTTATCAGGCGGAGCTGAAGCCCTTCATCGTGGAAGGAACGGATCGCTGGGAACCGCGCCAATGGGCCGGCGTGGGTATGGGTTTGTCCGATGAATTTCTCGGTTCCCTTGTGCATGCCAGGCTGCTCTCAGAAAGCCTGTTCCCGAAAGGCAGCGCGAATCCCGGCGTCGCATTTGAACTCTATCCCTATCCTCCGCTCGGTGGAGTCAGGTCTGTCACAGAAATTCGTCTTGAAGTGGGCGGACAGCCATTCCGTTATCGGATGGAACCGCAAGAATGGCATGAGATCAAATGGCCGGGCGAGACTCCGACAGCGGGGGCCCTGCTCCAGATGCAGGTTGGGGGAACCTGGATCACCAAGGAGTTTGCCGGTTGGTGGGGGCTCTTTCGCTTGATTCAGGCCGGACAGCTCAAACCGATGGCCGGGGATACGACGTATCGCCTTCAATGGGATTTCCCGACAGCGGACGGACAGTCGGCCAAAGTCCAATACGATTTGCGAGCCGCCGGCCACAAGAATCCTTTCCGGCCCGGCTTGTTCGAACAGTTCCGTTGTGTCGAGCACCTCTGAGGGAAAGCGATGACCGAAGCGCGGTGCGGATATTATGGAAAACTCCCTGTTTCGCCTGAGTTCCTTCGCTTCCATGCGGCAGGGCCGGAACTGCGCGAACTCGACGAGTGGTTCGAGCGCGGTATTCAGTATGCCAAGGCATTGGCAGGACCGGAGTGGCCGGCTCTCGTGGCTCAGGCAGATATGTGGAATTTCCTGTTTGTGCCGGAGACGAATGGCCGTGTCGTATGTGGGCTCGTCTTTGCCAGTCGAGATCGAGCAGGGAGATCGTTTCCGTTCTTGATGTTTCTTCTCCTTGACTGTCGATCGGTTTCGCCGGCTCCATGGCTGATCCCGATGAAGTGTCGCGTCTTCCTGGAAAAGGCCAGGAGGTTGATTCAGCAGCTTCGTGCCGACCTGGACTGGAACAGCTTTCGCGCAAGCGCAGAGTCGTTGATTCCTGAGGTGGATTCCGATGCCGTGATGGAGGCAGGATTTCAAGAGTACTTGGCTCACACCACCATCGAAGAATTCAGGAGCCGTCTCGGTGGCGCATCGGACCATCCACATGGGGAAGGTCGTGGACCGACAACCACCTTGTATCGGCCATCGGAGAACGAACCATTCGGCAAGCAGGCCAGAAACGGGCGACAGCTCCCTCTCCTGAAGGAGCAACCGGTCGAAACCTACGACGTTCCTTTTTGGCTGGAATTGCATGCTCAGCGGTTTGGTGTCAAGACGGGGCCGGTGCCGTCGTCGATCGCCTTCTGGAACCGTGCTCCGTCGAAGGTCGAGCCCTGCATCCTGCTGTCCATCGGACGTCCGTCTCCGAACCTGGCGAGATTCATCGTCTCTCCCAACGAGGCGGATGAAGCGTGGGATGCGAGGGTGGCTTGGATGGAGAATTCCCCAGAGGTCGTATCGAGTTCATCCGGCAGTCCTACGCGAGCGATGGAGGACCGCAACATTTCGTTGAGGCAGTATCTCGATTCGATAGACTGAGCAGGATCGTGTAGCAAGGGAAGAAGAGGCGGAGCAAGAATAGGCCCCATTGATATGCGTAGGAATCATATACGTAGGAACCGGTTGAGGACGTTGTGTTTCATTCCCGAGTTGCGTAGGATGCCATAGCATTACGGCTTGCGAGTGGAGGGTCTCGTGAAGGCGAATGAACTTCTCGATGCGAACCAACTTTCAGCCGCTATCCTTGAGCTGAATCAAGAAGTCAAACAGCGTCCCACCGACCTCCGCATTCGCACATTTCTTTTCGAGTTG